>JBLNCE010000043.1:0-17663 GCA_050260415.1 Bacteroidota bacterium
TTGAAGACATCGTTGCGGGGGAGATGCGCAGCCCATCTCAGGCCCACGATGGGCTCAAAGCCCGCGACGACCATGGAGGGTCCAAAGCGGGCAGGCCGCACCGGCGCACCCGGCGCAGACCCAGAAAGTAGCAAAAAACTTGTCAAAAGAAAGCTTATACGACGCGGCTTCTCGGCTAGATCTAAGTCATGAGCGGTGCGAAGGACTGCCAAATACTACGTATAAGGCCAGTGTCGATGAGATCAATTAAATGTTCTCTCAGTGTTCTTAGCATCTCCGCGTCACTGCGATGATCTAAGGGATTTTCACACTGCTCTCAAGAGGAAGGAAATCCGGCGGACTTGGCGAAGCTCACGTGGCATGAGCGAAGGAGGTTCATAGATGCTACGCCAGATCCTGATTGCCGCGACTTGGCTTGTCCGGTCGCCGATCGCGGCCTATCATGCGCTCCTGGACAGGAAACCATATTCACTGGTGCGGTGGATCATCCTGCTGGGCATGAGCCCGATCGTGGGATTGTTCTTTGTCGAGAGCCTGGGCACGGTCCGGGTGGGAGAAGCGCCGCTCCCAAAAGACTTGCTCTATATCCTAGTGCCCGTTCTAACACCGATCTTCGTCCTCACGGGTTGGACGCTGCAATCATTCATCCTGACCGTTTTCAGCCGCCTCGCCGGCAGCCGCGTTCCGTTCCGGGTCAATTTGCTCATTTTCGGGTACGCCCAGGTCCCCTACCTGCTCTCTTTGCCCGCTCTCTTCCTGCCCCTCGATTTTCTCCGCGCGCTGCTCTTCTTCCTTAACGGCTGGAGCCTCGTCTTTCTCTACCTCGGCCTCAACGTCGGCCACGGGCTGGGCAGGGGCAGGACACTCTTTATCCTGATCTTCAGCCAGCTGCTTGCCCCACTGTTCATCGCGGCCGTCCTGGCCATGCTCCTCGGCTCTTCCCTGACGCAATAGTATCCCCTTTTTGTAGCTTTCGGGCAGGCGGCGGAGGATCTCCTCCACGGGAAGAGGCCGAGGATTACGCCGCCGCCAGTCGGCCAGGGCGGCGAGGTTCAGGTCCGCCACGACCACTTCCTCGGAGGAATGATCGCTGGCCTGCGCCAATACACCGTCCACGGCCGGAGTCAAGTCCAGGGGCGCATAGAGGCCGCTCCGCCCGGTCAACCTCAAGCCCAGGAAGTCTCCGACCAAATGACTGGCGATGCCATAGACTCCGCTCTCCTGGACGCGCGGCCAGATGCCGCGTAACGCGTACCACTGATTATATTCCTCGGGATTGGCGGCCTGAACCACGACCACATCGGCGCCATCGGCCGCCGCCACGCGGAACGTCTCGAAGAAGGTGGCGTCGTGACAGATCGGGAAAGCCAGGCCGTAATCATCCCTCCCGAGCACCGTCAAATCATGCCCCGGAACGAAACCCCATCGCTCCTCCACCGGCATGAGGTGCAGCTTCTCTTGGCTCCCGAGGATCGAGCCATCCGGGCCGAAACAGTAAGCCGCGTTTACCAGCCGCCCGTCCTCCGTGGGCAGCCTGATGCTGCCGCTCACGATGGTCACCGCGTATGCTCTGGCCAGTTCGCCGAAGGTGGCCAGGAACGCGCGGCGCGCATAGGGCGCCACAAAACGAAAGACGTCACCGGGCGCGATCCCGTCCGGGCCTCCGGCCTCGGCCATGTCCGCCCCGTTGGCCAAGTCCTGGAATCCCGGCAGCATGCCGAGGAGTTGTGTTCCGTTATCTTCGGGAAAGGCGATCAGCGTGGCCCCATCCATGTATGCCGTGCGCACCAATGATTCCATTTTCTCCGCGAATTCCCAGGCGGATTGATAGAGTCTTGCGCGCACCTGCATCGCGGCCGCGCGCAAGACGCCGCTCTGCCCCGCCCGCATCGGCGGCCGTACCCGGGCCCGGATCAACTTGCCGACCGGTCCCGGGCGTGAACGCCACCAGAGTGCCGCGCGCGCCGCTTGTATCTTGAGGTCGTTCTTGTTCACGCCGGTCACCCCCTGGGTTATTGCGCGTTATGGAGTCTATGGTATGCCTTGGGCAGCTTGCGCCGGTAGAGGTCCACGTTGAATCCCTGAAAGATGGGGAAGGCTTCCCTGGCCCGGCTCAGGGAGTCGTAGTCGATCTCGCCCACGACGATCTCCGTCTGGGTGAGGCTGCCCGCTTCGCGGAGGCACCCGGAGCCGTCGGGCGTCATCTCGACCGTGCCCACGAACCGCGAATGGCCCGTATAGATCAGCCCGCTGAACTCCCCCACCAGGCAGGCCTCGACGGCCGGCACCTGGTTTGCCTGGACGACCTGCCATGCGCCCGCGGTCTGCCGCCATACGTTATAGGGCGACGCCAACGCCAGCGGAACGCAGAAAAGATCCGCGCCCTGAAGCGCGAGGAAGCGGCCGATCTCCGGCACCATGGCGTCGCCGTCGATAATGATCCCCAGGCGGCCCAGCGCGCTCTGGAAACAGCCGAGCGTCCGCCCCGGAGTATAGCCTTTCGGAGGACACAGCTGATCCTGGGACCCCAGCAGATCGCCCGTGGGGGCGATCAGGAAGCTGCGCAACATGATGCCATCGCCGGTGCGCACGGGGATGGTCCCCGGCACGAGGTGGAGGCCCGCTTCGCATGCCAGTTCGCCCAGGAGACGCAGAAGCGTACCCAGGCCATCCTCGGGGAAACCCCGTGGGAAAGACTCCTGGTAGGCGCCGGTCCAAGCGGGGAAGACGGCCAACTGCGCGCTTGCCTCACGGCAAGCGGCAAGCTGCCAACGCAGATGATTGGCCCATTCGGCCGGCGTCCAGCGGGGATCCACACCTGACTGCACTGCGGCGACCCTGATTCGTTCCATGAACCTTGCCTCCTGCCTGGCCCGGGTGGAAATGCCGACCCAAGATATAACTATGACGTTGCCTGCCCCGGCATGACCAAGCAAATCCGAGGGATGTCAATCTGACCGCCTTCCCTGGGTGGATCGGCATCACGATCGGAATCGGTGCCCTTGGGTCAACCAAGCTTGGCGTTCTCGGCGAAGAGCGGCGCCAGGACGGGATAGAGCTTGCGGTAGATCCCATACTGCCGCCGATACCGCTCGCCGCGTTCACGGTCTGGCTTGGTGGACTCTACCCTCGACACGGTTTTAGCGGAGGCCTCTTCCACGCTCGCGTAGACGCCGGCGCCGACTCCGGCCAGTAAGGCCGCGCCGAAAGCAGGGCCTTCACTGGCGTTGATGGTGACCATCTCGGCGCCATAGAGATCCGCCTGCATCTCGCGCCAGAGCTTGCTGCGCGCGCCGCCGCCGGTGGCGCGGATCTCGGCCACCGGCACCTCGAGGGCGCGCATCAGTTCCAGGCAGTCGTTCAGGCTGTAAGCAACGCCTTCCATGACCGCCCGGGCCATATGCGCGCGCGTATGTCCCAAGGTGAGGCCGAAGAAGACCCCGCGCGCGTATGGATCTGGGTAAGGCGCTCTCTCGCCGGCCAGATACGGTAGGAAGACCAAACCTTCGCACCCTGGCGGCACGTCCGCGGCGGCCGCCGCGATTAATTCGTATGGATCCCGGCCTTGGCGTTGAGCCTCGGCCACCTCGGACGCCGCCAGCGTATCGCGGAACCAGCGCAGAGAACCTCCGGCCGCCAGGGTGACGCCCATGACATGCCATTTGCCGGGGACGGCATGACAGAACGTGTGCAGTCGCCCGGCCGGGTCCCGCACCGGTGCGTCCGTGTGGGCGAAGATCACGCCGCTGGTACCGATGGAGACGGAGATTACGCCGGGTTTGACGATGCCGTTGCCGACCGCGCCGGCGGCGTTGTCCCCCCCGCCCCCGACCACGGGCGTGCCGGCAAGCAACCCTAAGGCCGCGGCGGCCTCCGCCGCCAGGTAGCCGCTGACCTCCGGCGATTCGTGGCAATCCGGCATCCATGCCCGGGGTACGCGTAGCGCCCCCAGAACCTCCTCGGACCAGCACCGGTGCTCGACATCAAGAAAAAGCGTGCCTGATGCGTCCGAGACCTCTGTGGCAAAGACCCCGGTCAGCCGATAGCGGATATAGTCCTTGGGCAGCAAGATGCGCGTGACGCGCCCGTAGTTCTCCGGCTCGTGCTCCCTGAGCCAGAGCACCTTGGGAGCGGTAAAACCGGTGAGCGCCGGGTTGGCCACCAGGGCCAAGAGGCGTTCGGCGCCGATGATCTCCGTGATTTCGCGGCATTGATCGGCGGTACGCTGATCGCACCAGAGAAGCGCCGGGCGAATGACCTCGCCATGACGGTCCAGAAAAACCGAGCCATGCATCTGCCCCGACAATCCCACCCCGACGATCTCGGCCGGCTCTGCCTTGGCTTGGGCCATGGCCCGTCGCGTGGCGGCGATCGTAGCGTCCCACCAGGTGGATGGATCCTGCTCGGCCCACCCGGGCCGCGGCAGGGAGAGTCCGTATTCAGCCAGGCTGGAGCCGGCCACGCGCCCTTCGGGGGAGACGAGGATGACCTTCGTGCCGCTGGTGCCGATGTCGATGCCGAGTAGATACTTCATTTTCAGGCCTCCATCATTTCCGTTATAGTAATACTCGTCTCTGCTCACTCCGCGACTCAGCGGTTAACAAGGTTGAGTCATCGTGCGCCCTGCCCGATCTTCTCCAAGCCGGCCAGGAAATCCACCGCGCTCAGGGCCGCCACCTGGCCCTCCCCGATCGCGCGGGCAATCTGCCAGGGACGGCCGGTACAGTCCCCGGCCGCGAATACGCCCGGCACGTTCGTCTGCTGCCGCCGGTCCACGCTCACGAAACCATCCGCGACGGCCAAGCCGGGCATGAGGCGCTCCATCGGCAGGGCTTCGCGTTCGACGAAGACCGCGGCCACCTCATAGCGTCCCGCATCCGTGAGAATTGCGTTCACCGCTGTTTGCCCCTCGATCGCCAAGGGCTTGGCGGGTACCACGGTCAGCCGGTCGTGCCCGGTAAACGGTCTGTACTGCGGAAAATAATAGACCTGGCTGCACACCTCCGCCAAGAACAGTGCTTCCTCCAGCGCGGCTGGGAGATAGGCCACGACGGCCACCGGACGTCCCCGGAAGAACATGGCGTCGCACGTGGCGCAATAACTGACGCCCCGGCCGAGCAAATCCCCCTCGCCGGGAATCGCCTGGTGTTGAGACACACCGGGCGCCAGAACCACCGCCCGCGCCCGGTACTCTTCATTCCGGCCGAAGGCGACCAGCAGGGACGTTTCAGCGGCCAGGCTCTGGATCTCATCAAGGTGAAAGGCCGTCCCTTCCAGTTCCGCGTGCGTGCGCAGCCGACCCGCCAGGTCCTGGCCGCTGACGGCGGGAATACCGGGATAGTTGTCCACCCGGTGCGCCCGTTGCAATTTGTAACTGATCTCTTCCTTGCTGACGACGCTGACGGACTTGTTACGCCGGCGCGCCGTGATCGCCGCGGAAAGACCGGCCGGGCCGGCGCCTACCACGAGCAGATCGATTGGCTCCATGTTTTTCCCTCCGCATCGTGATGCAGTCGTGTTTGCCTTTCTCCGGCAGGGCCGCCTTAAATCTCTAGGGCCGGCGAAAAGGTATTCTTGGATGGAACGCGAATTCATAATGGGTCAGGCCCCGATTCCTGCCTTTGTTTACCGCGGTGGTAACGGAACCAGTTGACTATAACAAGACTTCGATCGGTGGGAGTGAGACGGATCGAAAAGAGGCACCGGTTCCTAAGGCGGGCGTTGCTGGCCTGCCTCTTCTTGAGCGCGCTGGTCATCTCCAGCTACCTGTCGCAGGCAAAGCCGGCCAGAATCATACCGGCTCTGGCCAGGTTCAACCCCCTCTTCCTCCTGCTTGGTCTCGCGACGGTCTTGATCAGCTGGGTGATTGAGGGTTTGCGTGTTTACTTGATCGCGGACGCGCTGGACGAAAGGATCTCCTTGTGGCGCTTGATCCGTATCAATATCGCCACTTCGTTCAGTGGCAACGTGGTCCCCATGGCGTCCATGGCCGCGCCGCCGACGCAGGTCTTTCTCCTGCACCGGGAGGGCATCTCGGTGGGGAAGGCCACGGCCATCGTCGCGGTACGCACCGCTTCCTCGACGTTATTCTACACCATCAGCGCGCCCATACTATTCCTGGGCTTCGGCCACACTTTTGTCCGCAGCCTTACCAGGAATCTGGCCGTGTCCGCCACCATTCAGCTGGTCTTGATTATCAGCTCAATCGTAGCCCTGACCACGCTGGCGATTCTGTTCCGGCCCGAACTCGGCGCCCGCTTGACAAACGCCGCCTTTTCCCTCCGGTTCATCCGCAGGCTGCTTGGCACGCGCAGCGAGCGGATCGCCGAACGCGCCGCCCAGGAAACCAGGGAGTTCCACGAGTCGATGGTCAATCTCTTTCGCAGCAGGCGTGACGCGATCTTAGTCGCGCTGCTGACGCTCGCCTATTGGGCTCTCTATTTCTCCGTCGCGCCCCTCCTGTTGCTCGGAGTGGGTTTCCCCCTGGGAATCCGGGGTACGGCCAAGCTCATGATCTTTCTATTCCTGACGTACTTCCTCCTATCCTACCTGCCGATTCCCACCGGCAGCGGTGTAAGCGAACTGAGCTTCGGCTCGATCCTGCTCTTCTTCGGTATCCCCGATCCGTTCCGCACCGTAATCCTGGTGGTCTGGAGTTTCCTCTGCGTACAAATCTACACCCTCCTCGGCGGGGCGTTCTTCCTCGGCTCATTGCGCAAACGCAAGAACGCTCCGGACCCTCCACCCGAGCCTTCGCCGGGAAAGACCTGATCCTTACGGGGCATCATATCCTCCCCCCGCGGGGCGCGTTCAGACCGTCCGGATATCCAAGAAGAACCGGTCCGAGATCTCGGGCACCGGTTCGTACTCCTTGATCACCAAGTCGTACTTGAGGCGTACGAGCGCGCCGCGGCCGGCCGGAGCCAGTTCCGGTTCACCGGCGGAGGCGGAGACGATGAGGAAGTCGACCCCATGTTCGAGAGCCAGGTTGTTGGCCGCCGCCAGCAATGGGCGCAGGGAACGTACCCCGTTCGGCAGGCGCAGATCATAGAGGTACCAGGTCCGCAGGGGCTGTCCGACGCGGGGAATCCGCGGCACCGGTATGAGCGGCCGGATCGCGTCCGCCACCGGCCTGATCACTTCGTAGATCCGGGGACCCGCCGTCACGATCCGTTCGTAATCCAGCGTACCGTCCCAGATCTTAAGCGTCGCCCCCTCATAGCTTAGTTCCGCGTGGAGATAACGATCGAGCAGGGGTTGCAGGATGGAGGGATCCGGGATGACCGGCCAGAGGTCGTACCCCTGATACCACTGGACGGCTTCCCGATAGTCCGCCGCCGCGTCGATATGTTTCCGCACCGCCAAGCCGTCCGGAACGGGCTGCCGCCGGTAGACCGGAAGCGTCCAGAAGAGCCTGGCGCCGAGTTTCTTGCATCCCATGCGAAGATAGATCGAGTTGGCGGGATTGTCCTCCTTGACCAGCCCGTAGATGAACTCCGTGCCCGCCTTGAGCAGCCTCTGCTCGACCTCCCGCCAGAGCCGGTAGATCGTACGGCCCAGGCCGTGCCTATACTCCGGGTTGGATCTGAAATCGAAGAGAAAGCCCCCGAGGCGTTCCCGCCCTCCCACGCGGAGCTTGACCTGGACTCCGCCCAGCACCCCGATGAGTTGGCCGGTCTTGTCGTCCGCGGCGACAATCAGCTCGGACCCTGGAAAATTACGCGCCCGCGTGAAGAAATCGAACCGCCTATCCGTGAGGCGGATCGCGCTGCCCTGAGGGGCCATGAGTTCCATGCGGCACAGGGCGGGGTTGTCTTCGGGTTGCGCCGGTCTGATGATCAAGCGGATACCTCCAAACACAATACGATAGGACATCTCCCGCCAGCACCGCGTTTCTCAAGCCATCTCTAGAGCGTCAGTGCGGCATAGGTCAGCGTACCGAGGTAAAACAGCACCATGGCCGTATGCACGGGCCATCCGATCCATCTCGACACGGTATATTCGGGCGTGCGCTCACCGAACCTGCGCGCGCGGCGCAGAACGAGGATCGGAAGGAGGGCAATCAGGACGCCGCCCACCGCACCGGCCGCCTCGACCAGCTCGACAAAGCCGAAGAGACGGCCGAGGATGATCGCCATGGAGGGCAGGATGGTGATGGCAAAGGCCAACAGACGGTAGCCTGGATGCCACTCGGAGGGGAAACGCAGCAGGTCTACGATATTGGTGAGTATGGCGCCGGCCGTCCCCCAAAACGAGGTCAGCAAGGCGAAAAAGGCGAAGCAGTTGGCGATCAGAAAGCCCGCGGTACCGAGCGCTCTACCCCATGACACGGTGGCCACCTCGGCCATCTCCTGGGGAGGGACCAGCGCAAACACGGAAAGAGGCACGACGATCGAAAAAGCGAGGTTGATCAGGAGCGCGTGCCGGATCACCCTCGGGATTGAACGTGGTTCGTGGGCCAGGCCGCGGACGATCTCCGGGACGGTGGCCTGCGACATGCAGGTAAAAACCGCCACGGGCAGGATGGGAAGAAAAGTCCCGCCGTCGAAGCGAATGAACAACCGAGCCGGATCCGCCTGGCGGCTGCCCAGCGAGATGACGGTCAAGAGAAGCAGCGCCATTCCCATGGCGATGCTGGCGAGCTTCTGGGCAAAACCGGTCGTCTTGAGCCCCAACCAGACCACGGCCAATCCCGGTAGGAGGAACAGCGCCTGGGCCGCCCGTCCGCTGATGCCCGTGACGGCCGCTAAAGCCTCCGCGCCGCCGAGAACATAGGCCGTAAGGGTAGGTATGGCGACGCCGATGGTGACGAACGAGAGAAACCACAGGTAGAACACGCTGGCGCGGCCGCGGAAGAGATATGTTCGAAAAAGGCCGACCAACTGAGTGACGGCAGGTGTCCGCAGCATGGCTTCGGCCACGTAGAGATGCGAGAGGAGGGAAAAGGCGGTGGCCATGAGACAGGCGAGGACAGCGCCTCCGTAACCCGCATGACGGGCGGCGAACGGGAGTGCGAGAATCGCTGCGCCGACGTTCGTGCCGACCAGGTAGGCGGTCGCCTCAAGCGGTGTCAGCCGCTTGAAGTGCAGGTTCGTCTGGGTCAAAGCCACGGATCCCTGCTGTAGAGCCAAAGGAGCTCCTTCTCCGCGCAAGCGATACGAAGCAAACTCGTGCCGCCGCCCTCCATCGTCGTCGAAGACGCCGTGGATGAAGCGTTGCTCGGGTAAGTCTAGGGTACAGAATGACTTCTTTGGTCAACTTCGCCATCGTCAGTTGGAACTCCTGCTTTCCTAACCCGCGGCCAGGAGTTCCTCGACCACCAGCGCCAATCCGTCCTCATCGTTGGCGGGCGCGATGCGCTTGGCCGCGGCCTTGGCCTTAGGGTCGCCGTTGGCCATGGCGATGCCGAGAGCGACCTGTGCCAGGAGCGCGGCGTCATTCTCCGCGTCGCCAAAGGCCAAGGCCCGTGTGAGACGGGTACCGAGAACCCGGCAGACCATCTCCGCCGCCGCGGCCTTGCTGGACCCGGCGGGCAGAATCTCCAGCCACGGCGTACCCGGCGCCGAGGTTACAAGGTCGATCCGTCCCGGCAGGGCGGCCAGGAGAGCGCCGGCTAGTTTGGCGTGCTTTTCGGGCTCGCATGCGGCCAGAAGCTTGTGGACGCCGTCCGCTAAGGCCCCGTCAAGGTCCAGGTCATCACGCAAGCCCCATCCGTCGCGCTGCGCCACCGAGAATAGCTCGCTCTCCAACTCGCCCGCCAGGCGATCGTTCGCCTCGCACAGGATATTGACCACCCCGCCCCGGCGAAGAACATCTACCGCGGCGCCGGCATCGGCGGGTGTCAGGCGGTTTTCCCAGAGCACACCGCCGTCCGGAGCGCTGCTTATATACGCCCCGTTATAACAGATCGCGGGCCCCCCGAGCGCCAGATCCCGCTGGTATCGGCGGACCATCCGCGGCGGCCGGCCGCTGGCCAGCACGACGTGGATCCCCCGCGCGGCCAGATCGCGCACGGCGGCTCGAGCGCGGGGGCTAACCTCGCAGGCTGAGTTCAAAAGGGTACCGTCAAGGTCGATGAAGGCCAGATCGAACATGCCGACTCCTTTGGTTTTAATCGAGGGTCTTCTTATTCGACGATCGCCCCCGTATTGGCCGATCGGACCATCCTGGCATAACGCGCCAGATAGCCCCGATCGATCTTGGGCGCCGGTGGTCGCCAAGCCGCCCGGCGGCGCTGCAGTTCGGCCTCATCCACGAGGAGGTCGAGCGACCGGCCGGGGATGTCGAGTGCGATCCTGTCGCCCTCCTGTACCAGGGCGATAAGTCCGCCCTCCATGGCCTCGGGCGAGACGTGGCCTACCGACGCGCCCCAGCTGGCGCCGGAGAAACGTCCGTCCGTAATGAGCGCCACCTGTTTGGAGAGACCCATGCCGGCGATGGCGGAGGTCGGCGAGAGCATCTCCTGCATCCCCGGGCCGCCTTTCGGACCTTCGTACCTGATCACGACCATGTCGCCGGGCACGATCGCGCCGCCGACGATCGCGGCAAAGGCCTCGTTTTCGCCGTCAAAGACGCGCGCCCGGCCCGTAAACCGCAGCATGGAAGGATCGACCCCGCTCTGTTTGACCACCGCACCGTCCGGGGCCAGGTTGCCGAAGAGGATCGCCAGGCCGCCCTCGGCGTGGTACGGATCGGCAAAGGGTCTGATCACGCCGTTATCACGCACCCGCGCCTGGGCGAGATTCTCCGCCACTGTCCGACCGGTCACGGTCGACAGACTCCCATCGATCAAACCCTGGTCCGCGAGGGTCTTCATGACCGCTTGGATGCCGCCGGCCGCGTCAAGGTCTTGGATGTGATGCGTGCCGGCGGGCCGGAGGTGGCACAGATGCGGGGTCCGGCGGCTTAGCTCGTTGATCATGTTCAGGTCGATCCTGAGCCCGACCTCGTGAGCGATGGCCGGCAGATGCAGGACGGTATTGGTGGAACCGCCGATGGCCATATCGACGGTGAGCGCGTTGCGGAAGGCCGCTTCCGTCAAGATCTGCCGCGGCCGGAGGTCCCGCTCGATCAAGGCCATGACGGCCATGCCGGCCGCTTTGGCCAGCCGGACCCGCCCCGCGTCCACGGCGGGGATGGTGCCGTTGCCGGGCAGCCCCAGCCCGAGCGCCTCGGTCATGCAGTTCATGGTGTTGGCGGTGAACATCCCCGCGCAGGAGCCGCAGCCCGGACAGGCCGTGTTCTCCAGTTCGTCCAGGTCCGCCTGCTCGATCTTGCCGGCGGCCAGCGCGCCCACGCCCTCGAAGACCGAGTTGAGGTCCGCCCGCCGCCCGCGGTAGTCGCCGGCCAGCATGGGCCCGCCCGAGACCACCACGGTGGGCAGATTGAGTCGGCCCGCCGCCATGAGCATCCCGGGGATAATCTTGTCGCAGTTCGGGATCATGACCAAGCCATCAAATGGATGCGCCGTGGCCATGATCTCGATCGAATCCGCGATCAGTTCCCGGCTGGCGAGGGAGTACTTCATCCCCTCGTGCCCCATGGCGATGCCGTCGCAGACGCCGATGACCGGGAACTCGATCGGCGTGCCGCCCGCCATCCTGATCCCCGCCTTGACCGCGCTCGCGATGGTGTCGAGGTGGATATGGCCCGGAACGACCTCGTTCTGGGCGTTGACCACCCCAACCAGAGGCCGCGCCAGTTCCGCGTCGGTATAACCCATCGCTTTGAAGAGCGACCGGTGGGGCGCCTGTTTCAATCCTGACTTTGCCATCTCGCTGCGCATCGCTATAACCCCCGTTTCGTGAAATATAAGAGCATGCCGTTTGTCCCGGCGGGGCGCGCAGGCCGTGCGCCCCTTCGGAGAACGCCTTTCTTTTTGCATGGGGCAGGTGCTGAACCAGCGCTCCTGCAGAAGACCGGTGAGGAACAACGGCTGATAATCGCTTTTGCCTCTTGCCTGTTTTTGAATTATGTCCATCATATCAGAGGCCGATGGCCGGTGCAACCTATAGTGTTGCATGAGGGAGACTTTTAATGAGGAAACGGTTATTGGCCGGGGATGAAGAGCATGAGCGCTAAAATGGTTCCGGAGAGATCGCGTATTTTCCGGGATCAGTGTTGGGTCGACGTATTGGATCTCACCTCACCCCTGCGTCCCATATGCGCTAACTTTAGTCTTCTTACCACGCCTAACTGGTCTTTCCGCGGAATCGGAATCGGTATCGGTATCGGTATCGGTATCGCTATCGAAATTGATACCGCTATACTCGATATCCTCGACAAAAAAACCTTCGACCCCGATTCCGATACCGACCCCGATCTCAGTCTTTTTCACCTAAGTCAGCGCTTATGCCCCTGTGTCCCCTCTCCTTCGAGGAGAGGGGAATTGGTTGAGAGTGCCGGGGTGAGTTCGGTGGGGATTGTAGCGGATTGGGTCGGGATCGGCATTCGGGCAGGGCGCAATATATAGCGCCCCTACACAGGAATGGTAATCGTCCTTATAAAGCGTTGCCTGGAGGACCAACCCCAGAAGATGCACGTCGGATCGGCGTCCACTTCTTTCAGGAGGGCGTCGAGATCCTTATTGGGCTCAAGGCCGTAGTATTCATGCCACTTGGAGTTGCGGTCGGCGCAATATAGCGTCCAGACGCGAGTTTCCTCGTCGAAGCGGAACTGGGCGATGACGGTCGACTGCTTACTTCCCCCCGGCCAATCTCTCGATCCTCCGCTTGACATCCTCCCGGTACAGCCCGCCGTGATAGCAAAACACCGTCTCCACGTCGTACTTCGCCAGCTTTTGCAGCGACTTTTTGGCCGCATTCTTGTCAATGGTCAGGAATTCCGGCGCCGGTACGAGCCGGCCGTCATCGGTCACGATCAGAGCGTCTCCGGCGATCAGCGTCTTGCTCCGCGCATGGTAGAGGCAGAGATGCCCTGGGGAGTGGCCCGGGGTATGGATGACCGTGACGCCGCCCGCATAGGGCAGCACCTCGCCGTCGGCCGGCGTGCGGTCCACCGTGACGCCGAGGTTTCGATAGTTGGCGCGCAGATTCCCGCAGAGCGCCTGCATCTGCTCCCGCCTCTCCCCCGTGAGCGAATCCAGTCGGGCTTCCATCTGGCTCAGCCTGATCGGCGGCAACTCAGCTTGAATATACGGCTTTTCCCCGGCGCCAGCAAGCACTTCGATGCGGTGTGGAGCCTCCTTTAGCAGACCGGCCAAGCCGCCGGCATGGTCCATATCGCTGTGCGTGACGATTATCATATCAAACCTGGCAAAAGGCACACCCGCCTGCTCGATGGCGGCGCGCACCAACGGCTGCTGCCCGGGGAAGCCCGTGTCCACCAGCAGCGCCGCCTCCTCGTCAAAGAAGAGCGCGGGATGGATGACGGTGGGGACATCGGCCAAGACGGCCGGGATTTCGAGCATTGCCAAGCCCGGGGCGACGTGCATTGAAATTACTCCCCAAGGTTTCGCTGAAGGTTTAATAGCATTTTTCGGGCGAGGTGTCAAGGGGGGCTGATCGGGGCCGGCGTCAGGGCAGGGCGTAGCATCCAGCCTTCGTAGCCGTTTTGACGATATTCATGGACTATCGGTTACTACGGCGGAGTAGGCCGCTGCGTCCCTACAAGAGAACGGCTCTCACGTGGTATGATTTCCGTGGGACCCGCAATTTGACCCCATGTTAGCGGTTGATGGCCTACCTTGACGCCAAGGGCTTTCTTGGGCCGGGCTTCGCGGGAGCCCTCATTCTATCTTTCTTTTAGAGAGAGAAACGAACTGTCGGGTACTGGGGTACGGGGATGGAGGCGCCTGCTGGATCGATGGGTGGAAGACTTAAAATTCAATACTCAACACTTACCCCAGCCCTCCCCCACTCATACCCGACCCCGGGACAGGCATACTATGCATCATGAGGAGCCGGAGTTCTTGCCCAAAAACACCAACCGCAGGGCATAACGCCATCAGCGGTCCGGGCGACGCCGCGCGGCCGGGTCCGGCGCGGTCGAATCCGTACCGATCGGCGAGTCTCTGGCTCTGGCTTTTCGTGCTGGGGGTCTCCGCCGTCCTCCTCTTTTCCCTGGCCATCCCGCTTTCGCCGGGCCGCCCCTCGCTCGCCACCGTGCTGTACGATCGCAACGGCAAGCTCCTCACCACTCTCGCCGCGGAAAACCGCGAGCCCATACCCCTCGGCGAGGTACCCGTCTTTCTGCGCCAGGCGGTGATCGCCACCGAGGACGCGGAATTCTACCGCCATAACGGGATTTCCCTGCGCGGCATCGCCCGGGCGTTCATGCGGGACCTGACCCGCGGTCGGTATGCCGAGGGCGGCAGCACGATCACCCAGCAGTTGGCCCGCGCGCTCTATCTCAATCAGCGCCGGACGATCTGGCGCAAGCTGCTGGAGGTGTACTACGCCTTCCGGATGGAACTGCACCTCAACAAGGATACGATCCTCGAGCGCTATCTGAACCAGGTCTATTTCGGCGAGGGTGCCTACGGTGTCAAGGCGGCGGCCGCCACCTATTTCGGCCGCGAACCGCGCGAGCTGAACGAGGCCGAGCAGGCTCTCCTGGCGGGCATCCTCCGCGCGCCGTCGGTCTATTCCCCCTGGCAACATCCGGAACTGGCCGATACACGCCGGAAGATCGTGGTGGACCGCATGCGGGCCTGCGGCTACGTGGATGAGAAGACGGCCGCGCGCCTCCTCGCCCAGCCGTTCCGGTTCCGGAAAAAGTCCGCCGGACGCCGGCCCGCGCCGTACTTCGTCACCTACGTCCAGAGCTTCCTGGCAAGGCTCCTGCCGGAAGGCGCGGGCGGCGTGTATCGCGCCGGGCTGCGGGTGGAGACCACCATCGACCCGGCCATGCAGCAGGCCGCCGAAGCGGCCATCGCGCGCCTGGATGCCAAAGGCGCGGATGGACCCGAGGGCTGCCTCGTGGCCCTCGACCCGCAGACCGGGGCGGTGCGCGCCATGGTCGGCGGACGGGACTTCAACCGCTCGCAGTTCAACCGCGCCACCCAAGCCCGGCGGCAGCCGGGTTCGGCTTTTAAACCGATCGTCTACGCCAGCGCCCTCGAACAGGGGTATACCCTCACGACCTTGAAGTCATGCCAGCCGCAACAGTTCCGCCTGGGTACGGAAGCTTATACGCCAACCGATGCGGGCTCTCCCTACCACCAGTCGGAACTCAATCTGCGGGATGCGCTGGCCGCCTCCTGCAACGTGGTGGCCGTGGCCTTGGGCGCCGAACTCGGCCCCGCGGCCGTGGCGGAGCTGGGCCACCGCCTGGGCATCAAGTCGACCTTGCGCCCCTTTCTCTCGCTGCCGCTCGGGACGAGCGAAGTGAGCCCCCTCGAGATGGCCGGCGTCTATGCCGCCTTTGCCAACGGCGGTTTGCATGTCGAACCTTTCGGCGTGGCAAGCGTGCGCACCTCGGACGGACGGCTGCTCTACCGCGCGCCTCAATCGGCCGCCAGAGCGATCAAACCCAGTACGGCCTTTCTCATCACCCAGGCTCTCACCGGCGTCTTCAGCGCGAACGGTACGGCCCCGGGGCTAAACCCCGGCCGGCCCGCGGCCGGTAAGACCGGAACCTCGGACGGCAATCGCGATGCCTGGTTCGCGGGCTATACCCCTGATCTGGTGGCCGTGGTCCAGGTAGGCTATGACCGGGGCCAACGGGCCCTGCCAGGCTCGGGCGGGTCATTGGCCGCGCCCATTTGGGCGGACTTCATCCACCGCGCCCTGCATTCCCTGCCTTCCCGGGACTTCACCATGCCGGAAGACGTGCATTCGCTCCTGGTCTGCCGGGATACGGGCGCCATCGCCGGACCCGCCTGTCCCGCCCGGACGGAGTACTTCGCCCGCGGCACGGAGCCCCGGGTATCCTGTGAGCGGCACCGGCTGGTACCCATCCTGGTTTGCCGCCGGAGCCGCCTCCTGCCTGGGACGCATTGCCGGCAGCTGGAGATGATCGAGGTCCGTCCCGGTGAGGAACCAACCGGGATCTGC
The DNA here is from genome assembly GCA_050260415.1 of Bacteroidota bacterium. Classification (GTDB taxonomy): domain Bacteria; phylum Bacillota; class UBA4882; order JAAYXC01; family JAAYXC01; genus JBLNCE01. Next base: position 16,017 of record JBLNCE010000043.1, read on the forward strand.
GATCTGTGCCGGGGAAGCATCTTCGAGTTCCTGGAGAATCTCTTCGGCCGGCGGCGGCCAAAAGCCGTGGCGCCCAAGCAGCCGCCCGATAATACAAGGCGCCATCCGAAGCGTTCGCAGAGCCTGCCCGGTCCGGACCGGGAGAAGATCGATCTACCGTGATTCCCCGTCTTTTTCCTTTACAGCCTGGCACTTTTTCAAGCTTTACCCTTCAAACTTCAGTTCACTGGACAAGAATGGCCTCCGCGTAGGCACTGTGCGCCCCGTCCCCGGGCAGATCGTGCCTCTCCGTCCCCCGCCAGTAACAGGCGTTGGCTATGCCGCCGGAGACATAATAGCCGGCGGCGTAGATCGTACCCCCGGCGCGATCGATGGACTTGGCGGCCGCATAACGCTCGCTGCTGTTACCAAAGAGTTGGGTGGGCTACGAGATGGACGCCGCCCTGGGGAACTTCGAGGTCGGCTACGCGGCCTTTGACACCAATACCACCGCCCCCGCCGGCCGTCTATACGGCGCCGGCTACAACAGGCGGGCCGAGCTCGCGGGAGGAGGGGGCGGTTATAATGACCACGGTATGAGGGACATCAACGACACGGGCCTGGGCACGGTTTCCTTTACGTACGATGCCAGCCTTTCTCAATCCGTAACGGCGGCGAGGCGCACCGGCCGCGCGAGGTGGTAGTCCTCGGCGCCGACACTGAGATTCTCGACGATCTTTACCTGCGTATCCACGGACAGGGCCAGCGTGGCGTGCCAGACATTGCGGCGGAGACAGACGGGCTTGTCCAGGAGAAAGACCTCGTAGTTCTCTGGCGCTTCCGGCGGCGCCAGCACGAGCGCGGCGACCCCGCATAGCGGCTCGAAACTCTCCATGGAGTCGGGATGCCTTCCGATCTTGGCGACCACTTTGGCCGTGACCCGCATCACGGCCAGGCGCCAACCAACGGGTTCGCCCTCGTTCACGACGACCTGAAAGTTGCCGCCCTCCGGACCGGGCTCGAGGATGTAGCCATACTTCTGGAACGCTTCCTGGGTGATATTCTTGATTTCCTGCATCAGAGTCACCTCATCCAAATCGTTCTTGGGTCCAACCGATATCCAGTTGCTTCAGCCGCCGCGCCAGTCCGCCGAAGCCCTCGACCTGGTAACACAAGAGGCCGGCCGCGGTCCCGGCGGCCACGTTGTAAGGATTGTCGTCAAAGAACACGACCGAGGTCATTCGTATTCGAGAAGCAGGCCAGACGGTATTCCGCCGCCAGGCTACCGAGCAACTCCCGCGCGCCGGGGTAGAGTCCGCGTGGAAAGAAGGCGTATTCCGAGAGGAACTGCTCGGGGGCCACCGCCAGCCCGAACTCGGCGATGATGGCCTCCGCGAACTCGGGCGAGCCGATCAACCCGCGCTCATAATCGCGTACCGCCGGGGACCAGGTCCACATCCGCCACAGTTCGCGCTCGTCCACCCGATGGTTCATCCAGGCCAGCATCTTGGGGACGCCGGTCAGCTCGACCAGGACCCCGCCCAGGTCAAAGAGGAGGATGTCGAAGTCCGCGTTTTTCATGGCGGTTTCTTCGACGTCACCCCCCCACAAACCTTCCCGATGGGCCCCGTACGAAATTAAAAACGGGTATTCCGTTAAGTCAGGAGC
>JBLNCE010000044.1:0-3705 GCA_050260415.1 Bacteroidota bacterium
TTGTCCAGGTAGCCGAGCGCCCGCCTCCGGGCTGCCAACCATTGCTCTCTGGTGAGTGCCATCGTGATTCACCTCAAATTGGCGCGGCGGTTTCTAGCTTAACACCCATCCCCCAGCCACACGCTCCGCGGCTTGAGCGCCAAGCGCCGCAGCCAATCGCGATAGTCGTCCGCCGTCATGTCCTCGGGTCTCTTGCCCGACAGGGCCACGATCGCGGCTTCCATCACGTTCGTGCCAAAGGAACGGCCCGCCAGTTCCGGCGTGGTCGTGACGAGGAGGCGCGCCTTGCGCCGGCGGAGGTCCTCCACATCGGCGGCGGTGACGGTATTGGTCACGATCACCTTGCCCGCCAGGCTGTCCGGCATGTTTTTCTTGATAAAAAGGTAATCGCCGGCGATGATCTCGGCCCCGGCAAAGAAGCGCCCGTGTTTCGGCGTGGTCTCGTCCTGCCGCTTGCCGGTGGGATAAAGAAAGGTAAAGGGCAGCCTGGTCAGCACGGGCAACAGAATCGCCGCCAGACACCGCAAGGAGCGCAGGCTGTGCAGGGGGATCGATATGCCGAGGGCAAAGATGAGATCGCCGCAGATCAGCCTGGCGCCCGCTTCGGTGAAAGCCTCGGCCATGCCGAATCGATCCACCGCCGAGACCAGCAGCGCCCGGTTTCCGGCCAGCGGCACGCCCAGTTCCGCCCCTAAGTAGTGCACGGTCTCGCGTTCGAGCGTGTTCTTGAGCCCGCTGCCGTCAACGATCGGCGTTTGCCGGGCCGCTCTAACCAGGCGCAGGGAATCGCGGATCTCGTAGCGCCGTCCGCCGGCGACCAGGTAGCGGTCGATGCCGCCCATACCGAAGGCGTCCACCTTGCCGTCGAGTTCGCGCACGATGGCCACGGCCTTGTCCAGGTCGCCGTCCGTGCCCACGCGGGCGATCTCGACCCGTTCCCCGAGCAGTTCCACCTCGCACCGATGGTCCCGCTGTTTGGAGCCAAGACTGACACTCAAGACTCGTTTCAACGCTTCACCCCCGAGACATGGTCCCGATTCACGTTCTCCCTGCATGCTCGCTTTTCCTGCAGAGACCTTCTAACTTGCAATGCTAATTGACAAACCATCCCGCCTTGATCTATCATAAATGCGAACCTAATTGCCGGATGAAGGTCACGGGAGAGTGGCGGCCCATGCCGCCCGCCGAAGGAGCAAACCTCTCAGGCAGACGAACCGCGGCCGGACGGACCTCTGGAGAGACTCGTTACGAGCGCCGAAGGGGCAACCGGGCCTTGGCCCGGAATCTCTCAGGCAAAAGGACAGAGGGGCAGCTTGAGTGCTTTTTGCACGCCTGTCCAGAGGTCGAGGTTTATTGTTGAACCCGGCCTTGTTTTTTTTGTTCGCCAAGAACTTACTCGTACTCGTACTCAGCGAAGCGGTACACGTACTCGTAATCGAGCATTTCCAGCGAGTACGGGTACGAGAACGCGTACGTGTACGATAGCCAATCATGGCTACAAATTAGCAGAGGAGCGTTAGCAAAGATGTCCGACACAGCTTTACTGAGTTACCTGAGAAAAACCAAACCCGAAGCGATCGACGCGGGGGTCCTCGCCTATCTCGCGAACTTGACCGTGACCGCCCGGGTCGCGCCGGCAGTCGCCCGCGCGATCGTGGCCGAGCTGCGGGATCAACGCGCCAACCTCAAGCTGATCGCCAGCGAAAACTACTCCTCCCTCGCCGTGCAGGCGGCCATGGGTAATCTGCTGACGGACAAGTACGCCGAGGGTTTTCCGTACCATCGGTTCTATGCCGGGTGCGACAACGTTGACGCAATTGAGGCGCTGGCCTGCGCAGAAGCCTGTAAGCTCTTCGGCTGCGACCATGCCTATGTCCAGCCGCATAGCGGCGCGGACGCCAACCTGGTGGCGTACTGGGCCATCCTCAACGCGCGCGTCAAGACCCCGGGTCTCGCCGCGCTCGGCGAGACCGATCCCGGCAAACTCCCGCGGGAGGAATGGCAGCGTCTCCGGCATAGCCTGGGCAACCAGCGGCTATTGGGGATGGATTATTACTCCGGCGGGCATCTCACCCACGGCTACCGGCAGAATGTTTCCGCGCAAATGTTTGAGGCATACAGCTATACGGTCGACAGAGAATCGGGCCTCCTGGATTACGATCGGATCGAACGGCTGGCGGCGGAGATCAAACCGCTCATCCTCCTCGCCGGATACAGCGCTTATCCGCGGTCTATCGATTTTAAACGGCTGCGGCGGATCGCGGACGGCGTGGGCGCCGTGCTCATGGTGGACATGGCTCATTTTGCGGGCCTGGTGGCGGGCGGAGTCTTCGTGGACGAACATAACCCGGTGGCGCACGCGCATGTCGTCACCACCACCACCCATAAGACCCTGCGCGGGCCGCGCGGCGGGATGGTGCTCTGCACCGAGGAATTCGCGGAACACGTGGACAAAGGCTGCCCGTTGGTGCTGGGCGGGCCGCTCCCCCACATCATCGCGGCCAAAGCGGTCGCCTTCATCGAGGCCAATCAGCCTGAATTCAAAGCTTACGCACGCAAGATCGTCGAGAATGCCCGGGCGCTGGCAAAAGCCTGTCTCGCCGAGGGCCTTACGGTGGCGACCGGCGGCACCGACAACCACCTGTTGCTCATCAACGTGGCTCCTTTTGGCCTCACCGGGCGCCAGGCCGAATCAGCCCTGCGTGAATGCGGTATCACCTTGAACCGCAACTCCTTGCCCTTCGATCCGAACGGTCCGTGGTACACCAGCGGCCTGCGCGTAGGTACCCCCGCCGTTACGACGCTGGGCATGGGTGAGGCGGAGATGCGGGAAATCGCGTCCCTCCTTAAGCTGGTCGTAAGCAATACCCGCCCGGAAGAAGTCGAGGGCAAGGTGAGCAAGGCCAAGTACATCCTGGATGCTTCCGCCAAAGCCGAAGCCCTGGCCAGAGTCAAGACCCTGATAGGTAGGTATCCGGTCTATCCCGAACTGGACCTGGAATTGTTGCAGCAATTTTAGGAGGTCTTGAAGATGCAGAAACCCGCGGTGAAACCTGGCAATCCGAATTTTCCCTCGGGACCATGCGCCAAACAGATTTGGCCTTGGTCTTGTCATGGTTGGATTGGGCCTATCACACGGTCAGCGAAGGCATATCGGTATAAGGCGTATCGGCGCTATTGACATCGCGTCCCGCATAGTGTAGAATCACCATAATTTCACTCAGCAACTTTGCGAGGTGGCGGGAGATGGCGGTCAGAACAGCGGTGGTCGGCGCCACGGGCGCGGTGGGCGCCGAATTCCTCAGCATCCTTGAGGAGAGGAACTTCCCCCTGGCGGATCTGCGTCTGCTGGCTTCGGCGCGTTCGGCGGGCAAGACGATGGCGTTCAAGGGTACGGCGATCAAAGTCGAGGAACTTACCCATGATTCCTTCAGGGGTATCGATCTAGTCCTGTCTTCGGCCGGCGGCAAGATCAGCAAGGAATTCATGCCGTCCGCGGTCAAGGCGGGCGCGGTCGTGGTCGATAATACGTCTTATTATCGCATGTTTCCGGATGTGCCCCTGGTCGTCCCGGAGATCAATCCCGAGGACATCAAACGCCACCAAGGCATCATCGCCAACCCGAACTGCTCGACCATCATCATGGTCCTCCCCCTCTGGCCGCTGCACAAGCGGTTCGGGGTCAAGAGGGTCGTGGCCGCCACA
>JBLNCE010000045.1:0-6304 GCA_050260415.1 Bacteroidota bacterium
GCTCACCCAGGGGATCGTCTCCCAGTTGATCCTCGACGCGGAGCAGGGGATGCCGCTGGTGGTTGCGCCGCTGGTCATCGGACTGACCGTGCTGTTCTCCGCGGCGATCACCCTGCTCTCGGCCTGGATCCCCGCCCGGCGCGCCGCCCGGGTTTCGCCCATCGATGCCATCCGCCTGAGTGGAGAGATCCAGGAGGGCAAGCCGCTCAACCTGCGCACCAGCCCGCTGATCCGGCGTGCGTTCGGGTTCGAGGGCGAGCTGGCGCTCAAATCCCTCAAGCGTGACCGCAAGAGATACCTCACCACGTTACTCTCGCTCATGATCAGCATCATCTTGTTCGTGGCCTTCAACGCCCTGATGTTGTATACCAATACCACCCAACGCATGGCGAGCAAAGCGAGGAACTTCGACCTGATCATCGACCTGGACTACCGCCAAAGCCACGCCAAGAGTTTTGCCGACCTGGTCAGCCAGTTGCCGGAAGTGCAGAGGGTTGCCTACAGACGCTCCACCTATGAGCTGTATACCCCCCCGCGCACCGCGATCACCGACCCGGCTTACCGGGCCTTGCAGGAGCTGAACAGCCTTAAACTTGAAAATCTACCCCGCGCTGTAGAAGGCGGTACTTACCAGTTTGTGCTCGAGGTGAGTGCAGTGGGGCCGGCCGAGTTTGCCCACTACGCTGCGGAGCTCGGTCTGGACGTGCGGCGGTATTCCGATCCATCCGCGCCGCTGGGGATCCTGATCAACCACACCAGCCTGCGCCAGGGCGGCAAGCTGTATGATTTCGACCTGTTTAACTTGAAGCCGGGCGATACGATATCCGTCTCCAAGATGCCTGACTGGTCCTCCCCCAAAGCTAGAGACGAAGCACCGGCCAGCCTGACGTGGACGGTGGGCGCGGTCACCCGGGAGACACCCCTGAGCATGATGGGAATAACGCTGGTTCCGGAATTGATCGTCTCGGACGCCGTCCTCGACGGTTTGCGCGACCGCTTGCTGCAACTAGGTCCAATCAACCCCGGGGCCATGTACGTCCAGAGCGATGCCCCGGACGCGGCGTTGGCAGCCATCGAACGGCTCTACAAGTCCACGGTCGGGGGCAATTTCTCGTACTATTCGTGGGAGGAGGCCAATAAGAGCAGCAACCTAAGAACGCTCATGATCAACCTGTTCTTCTACGGGTTCCTGACGCTGATCGCGCTGATCGGGGTGACCAACATCGTCAACACGCTGGATACCAACATCAAGCTGCGCCGGCGCGAGATCGCCATGCTCAAGTCGGTCGGGCTCACCCCCGGCGGCTTCCTGCGCATGCTGCGTTACGAGAGCTTGTTCTACGGGCTGAAGGCCCTGCTTTACGGGCTGCCGTTGGGGATCGCCCTGAGCGTGGTCATCTACTACCAGTTCAATGGGGTGAGTACCTTTGCCTTTACCCTGCCCTGGGGGGCGATTGCAGCTTGCGTGCTGGGCATCCTCGCGATCGTCTTCGCCACCATGATGGTCTCCGGCGCAACGATCCGCAACGACAACATCGTGGATACGCTCAAAGAAGGAAATTTGTAAGTTTCAAGAGGTCAAGGGTTTGGTTTTTTCTACGACCTTTCCCCCGCCCTAACTTGTCGTCCTTCACGTGGAATTATCGAAAGATCTAGCGGTGAGGCGATCCGATTCATGCTGGATGCCTTCCGTCTCCATCTCCCCCACCCCCGCCATGTTTCGCTCGATCTTGTGGGAGTAATGCCCGCGTTCACCTCCTGGGGCGATAAATCGCGGTAATTTCAGGAACGCGGCCTCGGGCTTCGCCCTGGCAGGAGATGATCCCCAGGCGATCCACCTCGATGATCTCGGCGTCCTCATATAACTCCCGCGCCTCGGGCGTATCGTTGTTTGAAATGAGGACCTGCGACCCCCGGCTCACCGCCTGGACGGCTAAGGAGACGGGAATCTCCTGCTGCGTTCAGTCCAAGCCCGCCCGCCGTGTATTCGGCGAAGTTCGCCATCTCAAGCCCAAACAGAGCATGCATCTTGGCTTGTACAGGCTGCCAGCTTCAGAATATCGAAGGAAGAAAAAATAACAAATCATTTTATCATTAGGAAGGATTTCTTCCAAGGGCAAAGAAATATGGTGGGCGAGAACATCACGGAGGTGCGGGATGGCATTACAGGATGAACTGGGTTCGGCCCTGTTGAAGATCCGCGGTCTATACCCTTCGCTCCGGCCCTCCGAGCGCCGGGTGGCCGACTACGTATTGGCGAACGCGGGCGCGGTGATCCTGCTCTCGTCCACGGAGCTCGGCGAGCGGACGGGGACGAGCGACGCCACGGTCGTGAAATTCAGCCAGCGCCTGGGTTTCCGGGGGTACCAGGAATTCAAGATCGCCCTGGCGGGGGAGGTGTCCGGGCCGGCGCCCGAGGTCTTCGGCGAGGTCGAACCCACGGACGGTCTGGCGACGCTGCGTGACAAGGTCTTCGCGGCCAATATCGAGGCCCTTCACGATACGCGCAAGGTCCTCGATCCGGGCGCGCTGGAGCAGGCGGTCCAGGCCATCCTCGAGGCCCGGCAGGTCTGTTTTTACGGGGTCGGCGCCTCCGGCCTGGTCGCGTTGGACGCCCAACAGAAATTCATGCGCGTCGGCGTCATCTGCCATGCCTACGGCGACTCCCACCTCCAGGCGACGCAGGCGGCCCTCCTGGAAAAGGGCGACGTGGCCGTGGCCATCTCCCATTCCGGCCAGACCAAGGACACCCTGGAGGTCGTGCGGATCGCCAAGGAAAACGGCGCCCTGACGATCGCCCTGACCAATTTCTCGCGCTCGCCCCTGGCGTGCCTGGCCGACCTCAAACTCCTAACCTCGACGAGGGAATCCACCTTCCGCAGCGGCGCCATCGCATCGCGGCTGGCGCAGCTCTCCGTCATCGACGTGCTCTTTACGGCGGTCGCGGTCAAGCGCTACGAACGCTCCCTTAACTTCCTCGACCGGACCCGGAAAGCGGTGGCGGGGAGAAGAACTTAAAAAGATAAAGTACAAAGTACTAAGTACACAAAGCACAAAATATCTAGTAATTAATCTTGAAAAAGAGTATACAGGATAAATACCATCCTTCTCCGCCCAGGAATGAATTCCTGGGCAGAGATTCAATCTCCTTTCATGGAGGATTGTCTATGGCTGAGTGGGAACACCTGCTGACCGAGCATCGCAACAAGGATTCGCTCGACCTGGACACCATGAACACTGAGGCGCTCCTCCGGTTGATGAACCGGGAGGACGCCAAGGTCGCCCCGGCGGTCGCGGCGGTCATTCCGGAGATTGCCGCCGCCGTGGAGTTCGCCTTGGCGGCGCTGCGGGCGGGCGGGCGGGTAATCTACGTGGGCGCGGGTACCAGCGGGCGCCTGGGCGTTCTGGACGCGGCTGAATGCCCGCCGACTTTCGGCGTGGAGCGCGAACTTGTGCAAGCCGTGATCGCCGGCGGAGACGCAGCCATCTTCAGGCCGGTGGAGGAGGCCGAAGATCAGGCGGAGGCGGGCGCCAAAGATATCTCCCTGAGAAAGGTCGGCGCCAAGGACTTCGTGTTGGGCATCTCCGCCAGCGGCATCACCCCGTACGTCCTCGGGGCCTTGCAGTACGCCAAGGAAGTCGGAGCCCGCACGGCAGTAATCGTCTGTAACGACCGGCGCGAGGCGGCCGCACTGGCTGATGTGGTCATCGCACCGGTGGTCGGACCGGAAGTTCTGACGGGTTCCACGCGGCTCAAGGCGGGAACGGCCCAAAAAATGGTACTGAACATGATCAGCACGGCCAGCATGGTCAAGTTGGGCAAGGTTTACCAAAACCTGATGGTGGATATGAAGCCCGCCAACAAGAAACTCCAGGACCGGGCGACCAGGATCATCCGCGAGGCGACGGGCTGCGATCTCGAAGCGGCACGGACGGCCCTGGCCGACGCGGACAACGAGATCAAGACGGCGATCGTCATGCTCCTTACGGGTTGGTCGGCCGGGGAGGCACGGGCGGCTTTGGCCAAGGCGGACGGTTTTGTCCGGAGGGCGATCGCGCGCTGAGACGGGATTTGCGGCGGATCTGTGCGACCAATCCGATTCTTGGTGTATGACAACTCTTCCGGCGATGATCTGGTTGAACAGTGTGAGCCAGATGAATAAAGCAGGGCAAAGGGGGTGACCAGCCCGCCTCAGAGTTCGAGGCGAGAACGCCCAGGGCTCCGCGCCTGGCGGTAGATTACCACCTCAGTGGCCGGCGGCGAAGCTCCGAACGTCTGCGCGCGCAGCAACATTAGCAAAAGGAGGGTCTTTCCATGAGACGTCTATGGTTGGTTGTCCTTGTCTGCTTACTGATGACCACCTCGGTGCTGGCTGCACCTTTCGTCGAAAAGGAGGATCTCACTCCTTCAACGAAGCCGGTTCGCGGAAGCACGCTCCATCTTGCGCTCCCGGCTTCCCCGCAATCGTTCCTGTTATATGGGGCGCTCGATAACAACGCCTATACCATCATCGATCGAACAATGAACGGCCTGGTCGAGTTGCACCCTGTTACCTTCGCCGTTAGGCCGGGCTTGGCCGAATCGTGGGAGATCTCCCCTGGCGGAGAAGAAGTGATCTTCCATCTCAGGGACGTGAAATGGTCGGACGGAGTTCCGCTCACCGCCGACGATGTCGTCTTCACCTTCGAGAACTTCGTCATGAACAAGGTGGCCAAGGGCAATTCCGTCGACCGGTTCACCATCGTGGACACGGCCGACGGCAAGAAAAAGCCCGTCCAATGGATCAAGATCAACAACAGGACAGTGAAGGCGGTTCTTCCGTCGCCGTTTGGGCCGTTCTTCATGAACCTCTCCGCGGCATACATTTACCCGAAGCACAAATTCCAGGATAAGATCGACAAGAACAGGCCCGACTCAGTCAACGAGCTCTGGCTCACCAACACAAATCCCAAGGAGATAGTGGCCAGCGGTCCTTACCGAATCGCCAGCTATGTACTGGACCAAAAAGTCGTCCTGGAAAGGAACCCCAACTACTGGAAGGTCGACAGATTCGGCAACCAACTCCCATACTTCGACAAACTCGAATACCTGATCATCAAGGACGCTCAGGTCATGCTCGCCAAGTTCATGTCCGGAGAGATCGACTACATGGCGGTTTCGGCGGCGGACTTCCCCGTCTTGAAAGGGAAAGAGCGGGCCGGGGCGCCGTTCAAAGTCTTCATGGCCCAACCCACGCTGCCGACGCCGAGCCCGGTCCATATCGCCTTCAACTACGATGTTGCCAACCCGAATCTAAAGGGGCTCTTCACGAATACCGATTTCCGCCGCGCCATGGAGTTCCTGCTCGACAGAGCGAGGATAATCGATGAGGTCTACAACGGGCTGGCCATCCCCGGCGGCGGCCTGGTCCTGCCCTCCAACAAGGCTTTCTACAATCCGAAGATCGAGGCGATCATGCGGCCGTACGATCCGAGGCAGGCCAACGCGATCCTCGACAAGCTGGGCCTGAAGAACAAGGACCGCGACGGGTTCAGGCTATTCCCTGACGGCAAGAGGATCGAGTTCACGCTCACCGTGGCCAGCGCGCCACAGGATCATCAGGATATTGGCTTGATCTTCAAAGAGGCCCTGGAGAAAGCGGGCATCAAGGTCAATCTGCAGATCCTTGACGCCGCGCTCGTCGGGAACATGTTCGGCGCGGGCAACTTCGAGGCGGGGATCAGGGCCTTCGGCAACCAGCCCGACCTCGAACTGAGAAAGGCGATCTGGCAGCCGGGAACGCAACTGTATTACTGGCACTATTCCACCCTCGACCGCGACAAACTGGCCGCCATCACCAAGAACATGACCGACTGGGAGAAAAGACTCTATACCCTCTTTGACATGGGCTCCATCACAACGGACCCAGCCAAGAGGAAAGCCATCTACGACGAAGTGCAGGAGATCTACTACGATGTCGTGCCGGTGCTCTTCGTCTGCAAACAGATGAACCTGTGGTCCGCGAACAATTCCATCGGCAACTTTTCGCAGGACAAACAAGGCATCGTCTATTTCGCCCCCTATACTGTGTACCGGCAATAGCGTTCCGTACGGGGTAGGGGGGAGCGCCGAGCTTCCCCCTACCGCCGGCGCCTTAGAGGGAGAGGGCATGCATGCGGGCATTCATCGCGCGAAGGTTAGTAATCATGATTCCCATGATGATCCTGGCGTCGGTGATCTGTTTCTGGATCACCGAGCTTCAGCCCGGTGATTTCGTCAGCCAGTATTTGGATAATCCCAGGATATCGCCGGAGCAGATCAGGC
>JBLNCE010000046.1:0-27666 GCA_050260415.1 Bacteroidota bacterium
GTTATCCATGCGTAAGATCCGCGAGATACTACGTCTGCATCACGAGGGCCTCGGAACGCGCGCCATCGCCAGGAGCGTGGACGCATCCCATAGCACAGTCATGGATATGTTACGCCGAGCCAAGGCCGCCGGCTTCGGCTGGCCGCTGCCCAAGGAAATAGACGACACGGCTCTCGAAGCCGCCCTGTACAAGGGGAACATCCCGGCCTCCAAGAAGATCCTGCCGGACATGGAATGGATCCACCGGGAGATGAAACGCAAGGCCGTTACCTTGCAGCTCCTCTGGCTCGAATACAAACGAGAACATCCCGACGGCCTGCAATACAGCCAGTTCTGCCTGAGGTACAAAACCTGGCTCGGCAGTGTCGATGCCCCGATGCGGCAGACCTATCGGGCCGGCGAGCGCGGTTTTGTCGATTACGCCGGAATGACCGTGCCCGTAACGGACCGTAGCACCGGAGAAGTCCTGCAGGCGCAGATCTTCATCTTCGTCCTCGGCGCCAGCAACTACACCTATGCCGAGGCTGCCTGGTCGCAGGAACTGCCGTCCTGGCTCCTCGCGCATGTCCATGCCTTCGAGTTTTTCGGGGGCGTGCCGGCGATCATCATTCCCGACAACCTGAAAGCCGCCGTCACCCATCCATGCCGCTACGATCCTGACTTGAATCCATCCTACCAGGACCTGGCCAACCATTATGGGGCGGCCGTGATCCCCGCCCGATCCAGAAAGCCGAGGGACAAGGCCAAGGCCGAAACCGGCGTGCAGATCGTCGAGCGCTGGATCCTGGCCGCCTTACGCGACCGGATGTTCTTCTCCCTCGTGGAGTTGAACCAGGCCATCGCCGAGGAGATCAAAAGGCTCAACGAGCGGCCGTTCCAGAAACTCGAGGGTTCCAGGAAAACTGTCTTTGAAACCGTGGAACGGCCCGCCTTGAAGCCGTTGCCGGCCACACCCTACGAGTTCGCCGAGTGGAAAAAGGCCACGGTTAATATCGACTACCATCTGGCGGTTGACGGTAACTTCTACAGCGCACCCTACCAGTTGATCCGGCGCGAGTTGGATGTCCGGCTGACCGCAACCACGATCGAGATCTTCCATGCCGGCCGCCGCATCGCCAGCCACGAACGCACTTATCGCAAAGGCCAGTACATAACCGATCCCGCTCATCGTCCACCCGCCCACCAGAGGTACCTGGAGTGGACGCCCGAGAGGATCGCAAACTGGGCGGGCAAAGCCGGACCCAATACGGCGCAACTGGCCAAGCGGATCATGGAAGGCAAGTCGCATCCCGAACAAGGGTATCGGGCCTGCCTCGGGTTGATCCGTCTCGGCGACCGTTACACTCCGGAACGCCTGGAAGCCGCCGCCGGCCGGGCGCTGGCTTGCGGAGCGCGCTCTTACCGCAGCGTCAGGTCCATCCTCGAACACGGGCTGGATCAAGTCACCCTGGAACAGGCGCCCCCGCCGCTCGTTCATGAGAACCTACGCGGACCCGGGTATTACCGAGACAAGGAGGCGCCGTCATGCTAGACCGCGAAACCGCCGAAAAGCTGCGCGAGATGGGTCTCTTCGGCATGGCGCAGGCTGCCTCCGCCCAGGAGCAGGGCCAGGAAGCCGACGCCCTCTCCTTTGCCGAACGGTTCGGGCTGCTCGTGGATGCGGAGTGGACCTACCGGCGCAGCCGCCGCCTGGCCAGGCTGCTCCGCGAGGCCCGGCTCCGCCTGCCGGCCTGCCTCGAAGATGTCGACTTCGGGCCGCAGCGCGGCTTGAGCCGCTCGCTCGTGCGCTCCCTGGGCACGGGACGCTGGCTTGAGGACCGTCTCAATGTCCTGGTCGTCGGCCCCACCGGGGCCGGCAAGACCTTCCTCGCCTGCGCTCTGGCCAACGCCGCCTGCCGGCTCGGCTACAGCGCCCGCTACTACCGGGTGCCCCGGCTGACCGCGGACCTCACCATCGCCAGAGGGGACGGCTCTTACCGGCGTACCCTGGCCAAGCTCGCCAGGTTCGATTTGCTTGTCCTTGACGATATGGGCATCTCACCGCTTACACCGGGTGAGAGCCGCGATCTCTTGGAACTCGTTGACGACCGCAGCCAATTTCGATCCACCGTGGTCGCCAGCCAGCTGCCTATCGAGGCCTGGCACGGCGCCATGGGCGATCCCACTCTCGCCGACGCCATCCTGGACAGGCTCGTTCACAACGCCCACAAAATCGTTTTGAAAGGAGAATCGATGCGGAAGATCAAAGCCGGATTGCCGCAGGGCGGCGACTCTGATACACTGGAAACGGATACCTGACCTAAAGCCGGACCCCATCGTCGCTTCGCTCCAATCTGGTCGGCTTCAATCGGACCGCCTGGTCGGGTTCGATCGGAACTGACGGCCGGCTTCCTCCGGAACTGATGGCCGAGTTCGCCGGAATACGCAGCAACGGCTGTATTTGAGATCCGCCACGTCCTGCTGCTTTTGCCGGCGCACTTCGTCGAGGGCCTCGTTCATGAGCTGCATCAGATGAAACTTGTCGATCGCCGCCATGGGGGAAATGAACCCCGATGCCATGCAGGAAAGCTTTGGACATGTCGCAGACGGCGTTTTCGTTCTGTTCGGGCTTTCCCCCATGCTCTTTGGGGTCCTTGGCAATACAGCCGACGGCGAATGCCTTCCGGCCCGGCGTGGCGAACAGCATACGTTCGCGCGTCGGTATCGTAGGACAGGGAGATGTATCTCTGGCCGCGCCGGCACGCCGTTTTATCGATGGCGATGTTCCGGACCCGCGAGTGGTCGTCGGCGGCTCTGGCCTCATCCACGTAGTAGTGGAGGATCCGCCAAAGCCTTGTATCGTATTCATCTTGTACACCTTGCTATCCACACGAAACAGCGAGGAGCCCGAATTTGACAAGCGAAGTAGGCTTACAAACGAGATGATTGATGATTATGTTATTTTAAGAAGGGGTGGCTTCATGATGAAAAAAACAGTCTACTTTTAATAATATTCGGGTTAATTCTTGGTGTAAATTACTATTCAAATATAAGGGCCAATACTGTAAACCGGTATATAATTTATAATAATACTGGATTTAAGTTTTCATTACAGTTTCCTATAAGTTGGAAAGGATATTATGTAATCAATGAGAGTAATAGGGATTATATTGCAGTTAATTTTGTGGGTAAGAGTAAAATTAGTCGAACTGATTTCGATGATTCTGGAAGTATTGGTTTAACCATGTTTTATATTAGTAATGAGCAATATATTAAAAATCAACAGTTTATCGATAATGTAAGAAAGATAGGAACTTCACATAAAGTAAATTACTATTATTCTACAAGTACAGATTATCCAATTGGTGCACTATATGATATCTATAACAGTCCGGATATAACTGACAAGGAGGAAAAAACACGAGCATATAATGATTTTCAAAAAGCGAAACAGATGGAGAATAATATAGTCGTTATGATTTAACGGGAGTCCCCTGGGGGACGGACGGGACCCAGACTAATTGCCCGGTTGTCGCATGGACCCCGATAATTTAAGCCATTTATCCAACGTGGACCTGGCTATTGCTTGACCGTTCCAGATTCAACCAAACCACTGGCTCCAAGGTCCAATTCCGGTATCGTTCGCGCCCATCGCTCGGGGTGAGCGGCTCGTGCCTTCTTACATAGCTGTACACGCGCTTGCAGAACCATCAGATCCTCACCAATGTGCCCGTTGTATGGGCGTCAGGAAGTTCAGCCGCTATGTCTATGTACGTTGTTGTACCAGTGAACGAAGGCGCAGGGTCCCGGGCCGGTACTTGCAGGTACGAAAGAGCGACTCCGCTTAGGGGTTGTCATTGCTGACTCTTGGCCGGCTTCTGGAAGGAGTTATACCCAGTTGATACAGAGTCTCCAAAAAGCGAAGCGTCTTTCATCGGGCTGCCGTTATCGGAATGAAGGACCAACGGTCTGGACGACCCGGCCAGGCCCCCGTTCAACACGGCCCGGCGTATAAGGACGGCTGCGTTGGCAGCGGATTCCGTGGGCCAAATTTCCCAGGCCACGATCTTGCGGCTGTATAAGTCCACGATCAGGTACAGGTAGTAGTAGATGCCCTTGACCTGCCCTGGAAGCCACGTGATATCCCACATCCAGACCTGGTTGGGTCCGGTTGCGCAATGGGTGGACATCGGTCTCCTGGAAGGCTGCCGGCTCCTTCCGCGGTGGTGTTGCATCCGGAACCGACCCGGTAGAAAGTGGATTCGGACGCTATGTAGACGCCCCGGTCCGCAAGCATGTGCGGAGCGGCGGACGCTTTACCTACACCTACGACGAGGACGGCAACCTGACCATAGAAAACCGCCTCACCTTCCCCGCCATACCTCCCACCCGCACCAAACCTTGAACGCCACGGCCGCTGACGTTTCAACGAGAACCTTCCAGCCATTCCCGTAACAGATGGGTTGTTGACATTTGTATTATCATCATGTTATATTTGTATCATACAACCTGGTCAATTTCGGGCGTCCGACGCCTTGTCTCCGGCTCTCCGGCACGCGCTCGGACCGGGCTTTTGCAGCGAGGGAAACCTTCTAGAAAAGCGGAGGCTTAAGACATTGACAAAACGGGCAAAAGGGGACCCCACCCTTTGTGAGCAGGTCAAGGACTATCTACGTGCGGAAATAATGGAACGCCTCAGCCCGGGTGAACGGATTCCGTCCGAGCATGAACTATCGCGGCAATTCAAAGTGAGCCGCACCACCACGAGGAACGCTTTGCGGGATTTGTACAACGAAGGCATTATCACTCGCATCCAGGGGAAAGGCACTTTCGTGGCGGAGCGCAAGCATTGGGGAAATAGCGCGGCCAAAGACGGTGCGGCGCGCCAGGTGATCTTCATGGTACAGATGCAGACGGTCTACAACGAGTTTCAGATGATCGCGGGCGCTTCCCAGTATTTGCACGAGCGCGGTTACGACCTCACCGTGAAAATCGCCAACTATAAGAGGGATGCAGAAAGGGAAGTCCTGCTCGGAGCAATGGAAACAGGGAAGGCGGGCATTATCGCTTACCCCTACAATAAAAACGATGATATCGTCGAGCGGATCCTCAAAGCGCGGTTTCCCTATGTTGAGGTGGACTGTTATACCGAGGAGGTGCCGACCAGCCGGGTCATTACGGATAATTACGCGGGCGCGTATGACGCCGTCCGCCATCTAGTGGAGCTGGGACATCGCCGTATCGCTTTCGCCACGAGCCCCCTATCCGCCCTGACATCCGTCTTCAAACGGTTCCGCGGCTATTGGCAGGCCCTGTTCGACAGCGGGATTCCGGCCGATCCGGAGTTGTTGTGGGAGGAACAGCACCCGGGCGATAGCGCCGACAGGTTTGTGCAACGCCTGCTCGGTATGGAGGTCAAGCCGACAGCGGTCTTTTGTTTGCACGATATCGTGGCGCTGGGCGTGGAACGCGAGATGGTTACCAGGGGTTATTCTGTGCCGGGCGACCTGGCCATCGTCGGCTATGACGACAATCCGTATGCCGCGCATGCTGCGGTGGTACCGTTGACCACGGTGGCGCAGGATTTCGTCGAGATGGGACGCAAGGCGGCCGAGTTGTTGTTGCTCCAGATCGAGCAGGGGGACTTCACGACCCGCATCGAGACCCTGCCGTCACGGTTGATCGTACGGGAATCCACCACCGGTAAGAAGGGCCAAGAGCAGGTTTCGTCGGGCATGTTGGTATAGTAACAACTGGTTAATTGGTGTAACCAGGTGTCAAGGTGAGGCTTGACAAATCTAATAGAATGTGACAAGATGATAGTTGATATACCAAGTACGTCTTTACTAGGTAAGCTGCCCGATTATATCTGGTGGATGGGGCGCAGAGGAGTTTTCTCCGTCATATAGTAGATTACATAATATATTGGAAATCATGGGTTCCCATCCAACTGCAGAACAAAAACCAAGCGGAAGGGGGGGTGCGCACACCCGGTGTATCGTCGTATAACCGTTTTGCGTAGACCTTTAGGATGTCCGAGGACAAGTAAAGGAGGAACCGTGATGAAATCATCCAGGTTGGTTGCTTGTCTCATCATCCTGGCCTTCGCTCTCTGCGTCATCGGTATGGCCAATGTTGCCGCGTCCAGTGTGGTGGAGATTACGGTATGGGACAAGCCGGATCCCAGCGATATCTTCTCTATCAAGAGGCAGAAGGAATTCGACGAGAAAAACCCGGGTATCAAGGTCAACCACGAAGCGAGCCCGCCCGGCGACATGCGCCAGTCGTTTATGATCGCCATGGCTGCGGGCCGCGGGCCGGACGCGTGGTCGCCTCCCTTCCCCTTCCTGCCGATCGTCGTGGGCAAGGGTTATGCCTATCCGCTGGATGAATACGTACCCAAATTTCCAGAGTTCAAGAAGGCCTTGCCGGTCTTCAGGGAAATGGGCACCATCAACGGCAAGCTTTACGGCTTCCCCATGAATTACTACAACACCCTCTTTTTCTACAACCGGAAGCTCTTCCGCGAGGCGGGCCTGCCGGACCGCGGCCCGAAGGACTTCAAGGAACTGCTGTCCTTCGCCAAGAAGCTGAAGGCGAAGTTCGGCGACGATGTGACCCCGTTCGCCATGCCGACCCAGTGGGGCGACTGGTTCATGGAGTACCCGGTCTGGGCCAACGGCGCCGACTTTACCAAGGCCAACCCCGACGGGACCTGCAAACTGACCTTCACCGCCAAAGGTGTGGTGGACACCCTGACCATGTTCCGCGACTGGAAGTTTAAAGAGAAGATTATGAATCCCAGCGGCCTCCAGGAATTCGACCCGATGCAGCGGCTGATCAACGATGGTAAGCTGGCGATGAGCTATGCGCCATCCGACTGGTTCAAATGGGTCATTAAGATCCCCAATGCCGACATGGGCGTGGCCGCGCCGCCCGCGGGCAGCAGCGGGAAAGGTTATTCTCAGCTCGGCGGCCAGTTCGCCATCATCAACCCAAAGATCTCCAAGGCGAAGCGGGACGCCGTCATGCTCTATATCGTCCACATGAACGGGATCGAGTTCCAGCGGAAGTTGGCCGCGCAGCGCGCGCTCGACGGCGAATCGCACCGGTTCGTGGGTCAAGTCTACGAGGACGTCAATCCGATGGAGTTCATCGAAAACCCGCCGGAGTGGATCGCCGTGCAACGAGCGACGATGAAGAACGCCAAACCCGAGTACTACCTCAAGGATCGTCTGAGCAGTTACCTCTGCCCCGTGATCGAGAAGGTCTTCACCGATCAGAAAGTGAACATCAAGGACGAACTGGCAAAGGCCCAGGCCCAGGCGCAGAAGGACGTCGTAGACGCCTTCAACAAAGAGCAGTCGGCAAAGTAGAAAGACAGTCCGGTGGTTTTCTTGCCCCGGCCGCGCGGTCGGGGCAAGAAATCTTGTATGGCATTAAGATGCGCACAGAGTCCATATCGGGGCACAAAACGTTAACGGCTATGTCTGGCCTGTTCACCATGTTTTGTGTCCCGACTCGTCCTCAGGGAGCATCGCAAATGCCGAAGTAAGGGAGGTAAGTTCGATGGCCGAGGTTCCTCCCGCGCCCGTTAGGATCGGGAGACGGTGGATCCGCGGGTTGCAGGCCCGGCGCAACCTGGTCGGCCTAGCCTTTTTCCTGCCGGCGATCGTCGTTTTCCTGCTGGCGAAGTACTATCCCCTCATCCGCGTAGCCTATATGAGCTTCTTCGATTACAACTTCACCGAGCCCCCGGGGAGATTCATGGGGGTCGCCAACTACGCTTACGCCTTTTCCAACAGCCTCTTTTGGAAGGCGTTCTTCAACAACTGGATCATGTGGGCTCTGGGTCTCGTCTTCGGCTTTTTCACTCCCATGGTCCAGGCGCTCTTGCTCTCCGAGGTTCGCCTGGGCAAAAAAGTCTGGAGTTTCCTATACCTGTTGCCGGTGCTCGTGCCGGGCATCGTCATGCTCCTGATCCACCGGGCCATCTTGCAGGACGACGGATTGATCAACCAAATCCTGGCCCTAGCGGGACTGGGCAGGGTCGGTTGGCTGACAGATCCCCGTATCGCCAAGATCGGCCTGAACATACTGGGCCTGCTCGGCGGCGGCCTGTACGTCTTCGTCATCCTCGCCGCTATCGAGGGAGTGGCGGTGGAATTGCACGAAGCGGCCGTCATCGACGGCGCGAACGTTTGGCAGCGCGTGCGCCACATCTCCCTGCCGGCCGTGAAGCCGGTGATGTGGGTCTTATTTATCAACAGCCTCGGCGGGGCAATGGAGAATTTCCTCCATCCCTATCTCATGACCGGCGGGGGGCCGGACAACTCGACCCTGACGATGGGCATGTTGATGTACAACGAAGCCTTCATACTCTTCCGCATGGGCCAGGCGGCCGCCTATGCCACCATCATGTTGGCCTGCGCCATTCTGCTCTCCACGGTGGGCATCTATCTTCGCAAAGCCAAGATCGACCTGAACTAGCGGTAAGGAGGCTGTAAGACAATGGGTGACAGCTTGTCCGGCATCCGGTCGTCCGGTATCGACAAGACCCTTCATGGCCTCTTTCTCGGTCTGACCGTGGCGTGGGTGCTGGCGTTGCTGATGCCGGTGGCGTATACGATCGGCGACGCGTTGAAATCGACCAGGGAGATCGTGGGCAGCAGACTGATCTGGATCCCGGCCGTGCCGCGCGCCATGGAGATCGCTGTGGATTATTCGGACTACGCGCGGGAGCAGGAGGCCCTGGGCATCGCCGCGGCGGACATCCGGCGGAAGATCGCCGATGAAGCCTTAGCCTTGCAATGGGGCGTCCTGCAGGACCTTGACCAGGACCAGAAGGTCTGGGATGTTGCCGTGACGTGCTTTATGGGCGGCCGGCGCATACACCAGGTTCGGTCGAACCGGAAGGAATGGGTGATATTCAAGTATCTCTGCGGCAAGACGAGTTATACCCTGCCGATCGGCTTGTTCTCTTTTTTCCAGCAGTACCCCGAGAGGGAAGCGCGCGCCACGTACTGGCACGAACGGGATTGGACAGGCGACGAAGCGACCGTTCCGGCCAACAACAGCGCGCTGGCCGAGCGCGTGCGCGCCACGATCCGGGATTTGCCGTTACGATATGTTTTCGATCAGCCCAAGGAGCCTCTCAAGGGCCGCGTGCTGACGGTGAACGAACGCCCCGCCCCTGAGCGACTGCTGGATAACTTCTTCATCGCGGTGCGGACGGCGGCCAACGTGCAAGACGACCCGCTGGGGTTCTTCCGGTACTTTCTTAACAGCGTTTTCGTGGTACTGGTGGGCATCCTGTCGCAGTGCGCCATTAGCGGCTCGGCGGGTTATGCCTTGAGCCGCCTGTTCAGCCCGGGGATTACCAAGATCGCGCTGCTCTTCGTGGTGATCACGCTGTTCATCCCGGGGCTCGTTCTCCTGACGCCGCTGTATGTAACCATCAGCGATTTTAAACTGGCCGGCACCATCTGGGGCATCATTTTCCCTTACGCCGCCTGGGGCTTGAACGTCTTCCTCTTCAAGGAATTCTTCGACCAGCTCCCCGGCGAGCTCTTTGAGGCGGCCCGCATCGACGGATGTGGTGAAACCGGGATCTTCGTCCGCCTCGTGCTCCCCACGTCCAAGGCGGTCTTCGGCGTGGTGACGCTGCTTACCTTCAGCGCCATCTGGGGGGACTTCATCTGGCAAAACGTGGCCACCATCGGCAATTCCAAGATCTGGACGTTCCCGGTCGGGCTGACCTACACGGTATTGGGCGGTGTCGGCGGGCAGGCGGTCTTTACGGGCGACCGCGAGATCCGGCCGGAGATCGGCGCCGCCGCCTCGATCTTCGCGGCCATCCCGACCATCGTCATCTTCGGTCTCATGCAGAATTCCATCAAGAAGGGCGCGTTGATCGGGAGCGTTAAGGGGTGAGCTCTTTGTGGCCTAAGATAGGATTTGCGTGTGGCAACAGACCAATGGGGGGTCATGAGCAAAGAAACCCGGTAATGAGGAATGGCAAAAGGAGGAACGGGGATGACGTTTCCGATCGTAAATAGAAAGTGGTTTCTCATGCCCGTGCTTATCGTCGCGATGTGCGTCTCGTTCTCCTCGGCGATTCTATTGGCCGAAGCGGATGGCGGGGCAAAGGTGACCATGGTCGCCGGATCCGGCAAGGCCGGGAACATCTTCAAAGAAGGAGAAATCCCACTCATCGGCCTGGAACTGACCAATAATACAACGAAAAAAGACAAAATTTCGATTACTTACAAGGTCATGTCGTTTGAAAACCGTAAGGTCGCAGAGGGACGAATCTCCGGCCAGCTGGAACCGAATGGCGCGAAGAAGACGTTCCAGGTCAAACTGGAGCGGATTACCGCCAAGGGAACCTATGTCATGCTGGTGGAGGTCAAGGACTCCGGCGGGAGGACCCTCGTCAAGGAAGAGGTCCCTTTCAGCCTCACGGCGAAGCTGGCGAGTTTCCCGGAGGACAACGCCATCGCGGTGGGCGCGCATTTCGCCCAAGGCAAGGGCGACCCGGAAACGCTGCTCGGTTTGGTGCAAGAGGCCGGGATCACCAGCCTCAGGGATGAGTATTATTGGGGCAGTGTGGAAAAGAAGAAGGGCGTCTATACCTTCAATTACGACCACTACATCGATGTCGCCGTGCGCAAGGGCATCGAGCCTCTCGTCATCCTGTCCTACGGCAACGACCTCTACGACCAAGGAGGCGCGCCGGAAAGCGCGGAGGGCATCGCCGCGTTCGCCAACTACGCCAAGGCGCTGGCCGCCCACCTGAAAGGCAAGGTCAAGTACTTCGAAGTCTGGAACGAATGGAACGGCGGCATGGGCAACAAGAAGCTGCTGGACGCGGCGGCCTACGCCAGGCTCCTCAAGGCAACCTATCTGGCTGTCAAGGAAGTGAATCCCGAGGCCATGGTGGTCGGCGGCGGCATGGTCCTGGCGGATTACGGCTGGGCGGAGCAGTTGCTCAAAGCCGGGGGCGGAGCTTATATGGACGCCTTCTCCTATCACCCCTATAATTCCGACCCCGAGGGCGGCGACTATCTGGGCACCATCAGAGAGATGAAGAGGGTACTGGAAAAAAACGGCTTCAAGGGGCCAGCCTGGGTCACGGAGATCGGCTGGGGGAATCAGGACCCGGCCAAAGGCGGCGTCGCCGAACTGGCCTCGGCGGCATATATCGTGCAGACCTATGCCATCAGCATCGCCAATCCCGGCCTGGTGGAGCGGGTCTACTACTATACCCTGATCAACGACGGCTTCGATCGCGAGAGTGGCTACGAGAACATGGGCTTGCTCAGCCTCAAGGCGCAGTGCTCCGCCAAGGTGGGTTACGTCGCGCTCTGCGCTTTCTCGAAGATCCTATCCGGGGCCGAGTTCGTCAAATCCTACGATCTGGGCAATGACCTGCGCTTCTACCGCTTCCGCCGCGAGGTCGACAAGAAGGACATCCTTATCGCTTGGGCGGCCAAGAATGCCAAGACGGTGGGGTTGAACCTGGGCGCCGGCCGGCTGAACGTCATCGATTTGCTCGGCAACGCCGGCGAAGCTGTGGCCGTGGGCAATGTCTTTCCGGCCACCGTCGCCAACGTGCCGATCTATCTCGAAGGCGATTTCGCCGATCGGATCACCCTGGCCGAACCGGCATTCAAGCTCGATGCGGAAGTGAAGAACGTCGTGCCCGGCGACACGTTCAGCATCGTCGTCAAGCGCTCCTCCGCCGGCGCCAAGCTGTCCGGGCGGTACGAGGTGGATCTGCCGGATGGCTGGCAACTGCTTGCCGGCGGCACTTTCAAGTCCGGAGAAATGGAGAACAGGCTGCAAATAAAGGCCCCGGACCAGATGGCGGAGACGAGCGGCGACATCTACATATATCCCCGGAATGAAGAGGGCAGACTGCTGGGCTGCCTGAAGGTCGCCACAAGGAAGGTGGAGCCGTTCCTCGTCACCGTGAAGCCGCACCTCAAGACCGTGGGCAAATGGGACCAATGGGACCTGGAGGTAAGGCTGGCGAATAATGCCCAAACCGCCACCCTCCCGGGAGGAACGATGAGCATCCTGGGACCCGAGCATTGGGTCGACGGCCGGACTTATTCCTACCCGGAAATAAAACCCGGCACCGCCCACATCATCCACCTTCCTCTCCTGCGCCTGGAGCCGGAGCCGCAGAAGCTGGAGATACCCATCACGGCGTTTGATTATGATGAGGTGAACCCGGCTGGCGAGGACGAGACCAAGGCCTTCGACGGCGATTCCAAGACCAAATGGTCGATAAGCAAGCAAGCGGGGCAAATCGGGTACGATTATCCCGGCGAGATGGCGGTCGTTCTGAGCAAGTACGCGGTGGTCTCGGCGAATGATTTTCCCGGCCGTGACCCCAAGGATTGGAAGTTCCAGGGGTCTAACGACGGCGAGAACTGGGTGACGCTGGATACCCGCGCCGGCATCACGTTTGCGAATCGTTTCGAGCGGCAGGAATTCACCTTCAAGAACAGCACGGCGTACAAGATGTACCGTCTGGATGTCACGGCCAATCATGACGAACCGCTGTTGCAGCTCGCCGAGCTTGAGATCACCATCCCCGGCATCGGACCGATCAGCGAAGGCAAGCCCGCCAGCGCGGACAGCGAGGAGAAAGGCCGGGGCAATCTGGCCGGCAGAGGCAATGATGGGGATGATATCAACACCCGCTGGTGCGCCAACGACGACAAGACGGGCCACTGGTGGCAGGTGGATCTGCAAGACGTCCACGATCTCACCGGTTATGAAATCAAGTGGGAGCTTAGGGGGAAATGTTACAAGTATAAGGTGGAGGTCTCGCTGGACGGCAAGAACTGGACCATGGCAGTGGACAAGACCGCCAGCACCAGCACGCTCCAGACCCAGCGCGAGAATTTCCGCGCCAAGGGGAGATACGTCCGCCTTACGGTGACGGGCCTGGATCCTGCCGCCTGGGCCAGTTTCTGGGAGTTCAAGCTCTACGACGTCAATAATCCCATGCCCGCGCCCAAGGAGGAGCCGTCGCGAAAACTGCGGCTCGAGATCAAGCCCGCCTCAGGCGATCCCTATCTCGTGGAAAAGGATGTCACCTTCCTGGCCGCGACCTACGCGGAGAAGAAGATCAAGATCGACGGGGACATCGCCGATCCCGAATGGGATAGCGCCATGGGCGTGTATCTCGATGACAAGAAGCAGATCAGGCTGATCGAAGACTGGGGCGGGCCGGAGGACCTTAGCATGTTCTTCAAGACGAAATGGGACGCGGAATATCTCTATGTCGCCGTCTGCGTCACGGACAACATCCACTGCCAGCCGTACGCCGGCGCCAGCACCTGGCAGGGCGACGGCATCCAGATCGCCACGGATCCACAGCGGCTCCTCGGTCCGGGGCTTGGCGGCTACAACGAGATGGGTTTCGCCTTGAAGAGCGATGACAATACCGTGCAGAAATACCGGTGGAACGCCATCCCGGGCAAGACGGCGGGGGATTTTGGCAAGGCCCAATGCGCCGTTAAGCGGCTCTTCAACGCGGCGACCTTCTATGAGATCGCCATCCCATGGTCCGAAATCATGACCGAGGGGACGGTCATCGTGGAGGGCATGGATATCGGCTTCTCGCTTTTAGCCAATGACAACGACGGCCCCAAACGCCGCGGCTGGATCGAGTACATGAGCGGGATCGGCCTCGGCAAAGACCCCAATGCCTTCGGCGATCTGGTCTTGGTCAAATAACAGCATCTCGGCTCCTCAGGCGGGGGAATAAGGCAATAAAATCTCCTTCCCCCGCTTCCTGCTCGGGCGCGGTCTGCTCGAGCGGCGGTTTTTGGGAAGATGCCGATCAAATGCCGGAGATGACCGAGAAAGATGAGAGAAATCAAGGTCGATTTAGCAAAAATTAGAACTTCTAAATTGAGAATGAAGTAAACTAATCACGAGGGGAAAATCATGATCTCCGCGGAAAAACACTAGGAAAACCCCCAAATACTCCAGGTAAATTGTGAGAAACCTCATGCCCATTTTATGCCATATAAGAACGAAGACAAGGCGCGGCAAGGCATCCGGGGAATATGGCCTGGGGAACCCAGCAGCCATCCAGGCATGGAGGTAGGATATTATGCCCGGCGAGATCGTCGTCTGCGGCATTCCGTTCGGCACGGAAAAGGAAAGGGAGGCTCTGGCATATGTAAAAGAAAACGGCTTCACCTCCGTCCAGATCTACACTTATTGGCGGAATGTCGAACCCAGCCGGCGGGGCTTCTTCGACTGGTCCTTCTATGACCGCCAGGTTGAACTCATCCAGGAAGCCGGGCTGAAGTATGTGCCGTTCTTTCTGATGGGTCCCAGGTATGCCGCGCCGGATTGGTGGCTGGAGGATCCCGGGCACCGGGGACTTGTCTGCCTGGAGCACGGCCGGGAAAACCCGGTGGAATCCATCTGGAATCCCGCTTTCCGGGATGAGATTTCCCGGGTGCTGGCGGCCTTCGCCGGCCACTACCTTCCCTGGGCGGCGATCGAATCGATCCAGCCGGGGATCTGCGGCGACTATGGCGAGGCCATCTTTCCGGTCCTGGGCAATTGGCCGGGTGCCTATCATACCCATCCGGGCTTCTGGTGCGGTGGGAACGATGCCGTGGAATCCTTCCGGGACGAGATGCGGCGGCATTATGGCACGATCGGCGAACTGAACGCCGCCTGGCGCTCAAGCTATCGATCCTTCGCGGAGATCGGACCTTTCTTGCGCCACCTGGCGCCGTCCCGGACCGCGTTCCTGGATCTAGTGCGCTGGTACCGGGGAGCGATGACCGAGTACGCCGCCTTTTGGATGCGGGAATGCAGGAAGTATTTCCCCGCCACCCCCATTTACCTCTGCACCGGCGGCATGGAAGAGCCCGAACACGGTTCCTCGTTCGCCGGCCAGGCAAAGGCGGCCGCCGCGTTCGAGGGCGGTATCCGCCTGACGAACGAAGGGAACGACTTCTACGACAATTACTATTTGACCGCTCACATGTATGCCGCGTGCAGGCATTATGGCGCCTATCTCGGGCTGGAGCCCGTCGGCCCGATGCTTCCCCAGGGTGTGACGACCAGAACCTTCGGGAGCATCGCCCACGGTAACCGGCAGATCTTTCATTATTACGGCAATCTTGCGGCCGGCGCGGCCGAGAGCGTGAGAAAATCCGCCGCCCTAATCGGGGAAAGAAAACCGGAGATAACAGTAGCTTTTTTCTGGCCTCTGGATCAGGCCGCGCTGGAAGGGCGCTGCATCCCGGATGAGATCAAAACCGCCCTTTCATTTGTGAGAAGGCATTACGAAGTCTTGGTCCTGGGAGAGGAGTTGATCCTCGACGGTGCCTTGCGGGGCGCTAAGCTTCTCATCATGCTCGAGGCGCGATACACGAGGGAGGAGGTTCTGGAAGAAATAGCGCGGTGGGTGAAAAGAGGCGGTACCGTTCTCTCCAATGCGCGGACAGTCAATATCGAGGGTGTTCCCGTCAAGCGTTTCGACGAGGTTTTCGGTTTCGGGTCGGGGGCGGAGGAAGTCTGGGGCCACTGCGATTACCATCCCACGGGCGTGCCATGGGCCGAACGGTTCAACACCGTGGAGAAGATCCACGCGGAGAAAGGTTGGATTGGCTTGGCAGGCGGCGTCGTGCGCCTTGCCGAGAATGAACCGCATCGTGAAGAACACGGCATGCCAGTCGCCGCTGCCTCCTGCTGCTTTGAAAACCGCCACGGCGAGGGGAGGGGGATCTTCTATTCAACCTGGCTGCACCTGGATGCCAGGCCCGAGGCGATCTTTGCTCCTACCAGAGCCTTTGAATACCTGCTCTACGACTGCTGTCAGCAGTTCGGCGGGAGCAAGGCTCTCGGCCTCCGGGAAGGCGAGGTGGCGCGGGCGCGGGCCGGCGATGGGCATTACGTCCTGACGGATACGATAGCCTTTTTGCCAGAATAGATGGTTCTTTCGAACGGGATAACACGTCCGCTTCATTAGCCAAAGAAAGAAGGGGAATCGCGTGCGCGTCCCGGCATGGAAGAGAGCGTTCCTCGCCACACTAATCGGTGCCATGGCCGTTGCGGGATCGATCGGGGAAAAGTCGGGCGCGGCGGCCGCAACCGGCCTGCCGCTGTCCACGGTGGCGATTGTCCGCGCCGACCGCGCTTCCGTTTACAGCGTCACCGGCGCCGAGATCCGGAAAATGGTCCGCACGGCCGTAGCCTTGGCCGGCGGCCTGGGAGATCTGATCGCGTCCGGAGACACGGTGGTCATCAAACCGAACCTCGTCGAGATGCGGGACTTCCTCGGCGAACGGCATCCCCTTCCCGGGATCCTGGGCGGGGTGGCCACCGACTGGCGGGTAGTGGCGGCCGTGGCCGAGTTGGCCCACGAGGCGGGAGCCGGCAAGATCTACGTCATGGAGGGCTCGGCCAACCCGACGGACGAGGCCTTTCGCTACTACGGCTATTCCCCGGCCAACATACCGTACGTGGATGCCTTCATTCCAATCGAGACCGATAGCGGTGGATGGATGGAGATCGACTCGCCGCGCCTAGCCAAGGTCGATCTGCCCGACGGCAGGTACCGCAAGGTCTATTTCCTGAACCGCCGTTACTACGAGGCGGACGTGGTCATCTCCGTGCCCACGCTCAAAAACCATGCCAGCGCCGTGGTGACCGGCGCGGTCAAGAACCTGAGCATCGGCGCCACCCCGGCCAACATCTACGGCCTGGGGCCGAAAGATTATCTGCGCGCCCGCATCCCCCACGACAACGAAGAATACCATTACTTCCTGCGCGACTATTACAAGTGTCGGCCGGCGCAGTTCGCTGTCATGGACGGACTGGTCGGCATCCAGCACGGGCCGACCCCCAACGCTTCGTGGGGCAGCAAGAGTTATGCGGAAGACTGCATGAACATGCGGTGCATCCTGGCCAGCCGCGATCCGGTGGCGCTTGACGCGGTGGAAGCGCTGGTGACCGGCTGGGACCCCGAGACCATCAAGTATTTGCGCTACCTCGGGGCGGACGGCCTCGGCAATGCGGATCCGGCGCGCATCCTCGTGGAGGGGCGCGGCGTGGCCGAGGTGCGGCGGGATTTCGGCGGCAAGAACCCGCCCGCCGGGGGCCGGCCGTACCGCGATCACGACCCCCCGTCGTTGACGCTCGTCTCGGCGGAGGCAAAGGACGGGCGCTGCCTCCTGTCGCTCGAGGCGCCGGCGGATACCGTCCGCGTCGAGCTCTTCCTCGACGGCGAACGGGCCGGGATCTTTCTGCGCGATTTCCGGAACCTGTCGGCGGATGTATCCAGTTTGGGCCAGGGCGAGCACCGTCTGCGCATTGTAGGTTACGACCGCTTCCTGAACGGGCGGGAGATCGAGACGGAACTGACCGTGGAATAAAGACGACCCGATGTTCCAAGCCGCCGCCTGGAAACCGCGGGCGGGATTCAAGGTGCACATCTTATGCTCGGAAGGAGACAGGTTTCGTGATTCAAACGCCCTCCCTTGATCCTCTTGCTCCTAGGAACCGCCCGTCAGGTGATCCGGTGGCGTGGGTGGACCCAAATATCGGCGCGGTCGCTGATTTGCTGGCGCCAACCGTGCCGACCGTGCAAACGCCCCATGGCATGATCCGGCTGGCGCCGGACCGGACCCCGCAGCACCCGGATCCATGGCTGGGCGACCATATCGTCGGCTTTCCCCTCAACATCATCTCCCATCGCGGGCCACGGGCGTTCACGATCGCGGCCCGGACGGGGGGCTTGGGATGCCGGCTCGACGAGTGGGCTTCCGAGGCCGATCACGATTTCGAGGCGGCCACTCCCCACGAGTACGCGGTGTTACTTGAAGACTACGGGATTGAAGCCGCATACACCGCGGCCGAACATGCGATGATCTATCGTTTTCGTTTCACCCGTCCCGGCTGGTCCCACATTCTTTTCCGGGCCCGGGGACGGGGGTTCCTGGAAATCCTGCCGAACGGGAAGGAGATCCGCGGGCGGGAGGAGGTGGCCGGCGTCCCCTGCCATTTCCACGCCCGGTTCAGCCGGCCTTTTGACGCCGGCGCCACGTCCGCCGGCGGCCAGGCGCCGCGCGAAGGCGCCGTGCGCATCGAGGGGGAGGAGGCCGCCGCCTATGCCTCATTCGAGTTTAAGAACGTCCCGCAAGACGTGGAGGTGCGGATCGGTTTCTCCTATATCGATCTCGATCAGGCCCGGGCGAACCTCGCGCAAGAGGTGGCCGATCGCTCGTTCGCCCAGGTTTCCGCGGCCGGGCGCGCCGCTTGGCGCGAAGCCCTGGCGAAAATAACCATCGAGGGCGGCACCGAGCGGGAGCGGCGCATCTTTTACACGGCCTTGTGGCGTTGCCACGAGCGCCCGCTCAATCTAACGGAACGGGGCCGTTATTACAGCGCTTACGACCATCGGGTTCATGAGGAGGACGGGCCCCCGTTCTTCGCGGATGACTGGCTTTGGGACACCCATCGCACCTTGCACCCGCTCCGCCTCATCCTGGACCCGGAGCGCGAGAGGGCTATCCTGGAATCATACGCGCGCATGATCCGGCAGGGCGGGGGCTGGGCGCCTGTCTTCCCGTTGGTGACGGGCAATCGGGCGGCGATGATCGGCAACCACCTGGCGGCGGTAGCCGCCGATGCCCATGCCAAAGGGCTTCGCGGCTTCGATCTCGAGACGATCTACGCGGGGCTACGAAAAAACGCCATGGAAGGAACCCGGTTGCCTTTCCGCCTCGGCCCCGCGACCGAACTAGACCAGGTGTATCTGGAGAAAGGATTCTTTCCCGCCCTGGCTCCGGACGAGCAGGAATGGGTCGCGCAAGTCCATCCCGCCGAGCGCCGCCAGGCCGTCTCCGTGACACTCGAAGCCGCGTATGACGACTGGTGTCTGGCGGAACTGGCGGCCGCACTGGGCGAGACGGCGGACGCTGCGGTCTTCCTTCGGCGGGCTATGAATTACCGAAACCTGTATCATGACGGCCTAGGAGTCATGGCGCCGCGCGCCGCGGACGGCCGGTGGATTGAACCCTTCGACCCCGGCCTCTCCGGGGGCCAGGGCGGCCGGGACTATTACACGGAGTGCAATGCCTGGACCTGGTCCTGGAACGTGCCCCACGACGTGGCCGGTCTGATCGAGCTCATGGGCGGACGCGAACGCTTTCTCGCCAGACTGGACCAGCTGTTCAACCAGCCCTTGGGTGTCTCGAAATGGCGTTACCTCGGCCAGTTCCCGGATGCCACCGGCTTGGTCGGCCAGTTCTGCATGGGCAACGAGCCGAGCTTTCTCATCCCATACCTGTACGTGTATGCGGGAGCCCCGTGGCGTACGCAAAAACGCGTACGCCAGCTCATGGAGATCTGGTTCGACGACACTCCGCGGGGGCTCTGCGGCGATGACGACGGCGGCGCACTATCCTCATGGTACGTATTCAGCGCGATGGGTTTCTACCCGCTCTGCCCCGGCCGACCGGTCTACGCCGTCGGCAGTCCCCTCTTCGAGCGCGTCAGCATTCACTTGGGCTCCGGTGGCCCCTTCACCATCATCGCCCGCAACGTCTCAAAGCAAAACAAGTACGTGCAAGCCGCGGTACTGAACGGACGGGAACTGCATCGTCCCTGGTTCACCCACGGGGACTTGGTGCCCGGCGGCTCGCTATTGGTGGAGATGGGACCGCGCCCAAACCGCGCGTGGGGAACCAGGCCGGAAGACGCTCCACCGTCAATGTCCCGGCCGTAGATGAGTGGCCAAGAGACTATGTCGCCGGCGCTACGGACGCTGGTTGACCACCACTTCCTCCCTCTCCCGGAAATACTCGGCCGTCTGCTGGACGAGCCTCTCGAGGAGCTTCTTGTCGGGCTTGCCGTTCATCGCCGGGTACGGATCCCCTCCCGGGCCGAGCGGTTCCGGGGTGACGTAACGGCCCTCCTGGTTGTGGCCGATGAGGTAGAGCGCCATGATGATCGTGTCCAGATCGAGCGAGCCCTCGCCCAGGGCGCACCGGTTGCTGTCCGCTATGTGCAGGTTGACCAGGAGATCGCCGGCCTCGAGCAAGGCCTCGCCGATGTGCTTCTCCTCCGTCTGCATGTGGTAAACGTCGCCGTTGATGTGGGCCACGCCCGGATGGCCGACCGCCTGGAGGTAACGCTTGGCCTCGGCAATGGTGTGGACCAGGCTGACCTCGGCGGAACGGATCGGCTCGATGGCCGCCTTGATCCCGTACTTGACAAACAGGTCCGCGACGAGCCTCAGGGTCTCCACGCTGCGCTCGAACTCCGCGTCGTCATAGCTGCGGCCGGCCCACCGCGCCGGGTACGACCAGCAGGTACTTCGCGCCCACGGCGGCGGCGAACTCGATCTCCCGCTTCAGATAGTCCACCGCCGCCTGTCGTTGCATTGGCCGGTTGCTGGACAAGTCGTTGTCGCGCGAGAACATGATACGAACCTTATTCTTGCGCTTTCCTCAGCTTCAACTCTTCATTCTCTTCGATAGCAACTTGATTTAAGAGCGTTTTTAGTGTTTTTGCTTTACCCTTAAGATCATCATTGCTAATCATATTCGTTTTTATTTCTTGCTCTGCCATTTTCAACGTTTTGTCCAAATTATTGAGCGAAAGTAATGTTACCGCTAAACAAAAGAGATTTTTGCAGTTCCCATCATCGTAATATTTGAACATAGTGTTAAGTAGGTCGATTCTTTTGTTTTGTTGTTCGATGAAGCTTGCAATTCCATGCTCTCTTATGAAGCTATGGTTTCGCATGACCCTTCGATGTGTTACAAAAGAATCGGTATCGCCTGTCTCCTTTTCGAATTTAGCACACGGAAAATCACCACACTCCGCACATACCTCTAATCTCTTCTTCTTAACGCAACATGTTATAAATGAACAGGATGGATGTTTGTTTTCAAAATCATCTCCACAACAACCAGGGCATTTTGAAGAACCTTTGGTATAATATCTCGGACATAGGCCGCAATCAAGTCCGCAACAACCCAATGTAGGGAAATTCTTCAGCATTTTTCCCACTCCCGGTTTCCTGATTAGCCGGCGCGACGAGGTAGTCCCATAATCGGCTCTTCGCTATTCCATGTGGGCCGCTAGAACTCCCACTTGAGGACGGTGAACTCGCGCCCGAGCACGCGCTGGGCGGCGTGTATCCCAAGCAGGGACCCGGCCAGGACGTTCGAGGCCCAGTGATCGCCCGAGCTGATCCGCGATAACCCGACCAGGACCGCACAGGTATAGTGGAGCCATTTCCAGCGCGGGTATTCATTGGCCAGGATCGTGGCCAGGGCAAAGGCCGTGGCGGTATGGGCCGAGGGCATGGCCCAGTAATCGTCGTCAAGACTGGGCCCGTGGAAGACCGGTCCTTCGCCCAGGTAAGGGCGGGCCATGCCCAGAATGCACTTTAGGACTTGCACGTTGACCAGGGCAAAGGTCACGGCCTCGCTGCACGCCAGGCCGAGTCGGGGATCTTCGGCCCAGGCCAGGCCGATGGCGGCCAGGGGCAAAGCGTAGCTGCCCAGGATCTTGTCGGCCTCCTTCACCCACGGCTCGTCGAGGCGGGGCCCGAGCCAGTCATAGATCGGCTGGTCGTACCGGACCAGCAGGGCTACGGCGCCCAGCCAGACGCCGGTTTCGCGCGCGCCGATATCCCATGGCTCCGCGTACAGCCGGACCATATCCGGCAGGAATCCGCGGAGCTCGGAGGCGTTCTCCGCCTCCGGCGCGCCGGAGGAATCGGCGGCGAAATCCCCGGACAGCTGCAGGGCGGCGGCTTCCACGGGAGGGCCGGGAGCGGCCGCGGCCGCCGTCCCGACCCATGATAGGACAAGAACCGCAGCTATCAGCGGACCGAGAAGAATCGTTCCGGGAATTCCCTTTTTACCTTTGGCGCCCAGCGCTGGAAGTCGCAACACCAATGCCCCCACCCCATTGACTGCGTTTACGAGCCCTCGCCGTCATCCTCCATCCTAACACACGCCAGGCCGCTGCCACACCGGCAAAATCCAGGACATAATCCCCCCGCGCGCCCCATCCGGGAGGCGGAATCGGCCTGGACCGCGAGTCTGGGCCAGGGCGAGCACCGTCTGCGCATTGTAGGTTACGACCGCTTCCTGAACGGGCGGGAGATCGAGACGGAACTGACCGTGGAATAAAGACGACCCGATGTTCTAAGCCGCCGCCTCGCGGCCCGGACGGGGGGCTTGGGATGCCGGCTCGACGAGTGGGCTTCCGAGGCCGATCACGATTTCGAGACGCTGAAGACTATGGGCGGCCGTTTGCCCGGCCGCGGCACGCGTGACGCCCCGCGCGGAGGCGTCAAGGCCTTTGTGGCCTAAGCAGCAAGCGGTCCGCGTTCTCCCGGTAGATCTTGGCAAGGACCGGCGGGGGCAGGTTCAAGCCGTAGATGCGCCAGCGGCCCTGCGGCGGCGGTTCCACAGGCGAGTAGGGGAAGTATTCGTCCCTTGTTTCCAAAAAGCGGAAGGTGAGCCGGTATGCCTCGCGATCGGGCGTGGCGTCAAGCCCGTAAAGGAGGCGATCCTGGTAACGCAGGCAGAAATCCCGGGCCGTATAGGGTTGGCGTCCCAGTTCGCCAAAGCGCGCGCTTAGATCGAGATGGACATGG
The DNA here is from genome assembly GCA_050260415.1 of Bacteroidota bacterium. Lineage (GTDB taxonomy): Bacteria > Bacillota > UBA4882 > JAAYXC01 > JAAYXC01 > JBLNCE01. The sequence goes on from JBLNCE010000046.1 coordinate 22,649, forward strand.
GGATACCGATCGAGCAGGTTCCCCGCGTACTCCAGGTTCTCCGCGCTGGCCCCCACGTGCGCGAGGATGAAGGTGGTTCCGGTCTCCCTGGCCAGGAGCCTTTCCTGGGCGGCGAGGAGATCCTCGTAGCCCGGGTAGTCGCGGCCGTAAAAGTGCCAATCCGGGTTGGCTTCCAGCTCTTCGTAGCGCTCGTTCCGCGCGTCCAGCGGCTTGAAGAAGGCCGCGGGATCGGCCAGATGCATGATGACCGGCAGGCCCGCCCCGGCGGCGGACCGCCAGACGGGGAGCAGGCGCTCGTCATCCGGCATGACGAGCCGCCCGCTCCGGTCCCGCAGTTTCAGGCCCAGCGTCTTCCAGACCTTGAGCCCGTGGAAGCCGTGGTCGCGCAGGCGCCCGATCGCGCGTTCCACGCGCCCGGCAAAGCCTGGGTCGTCCGGATCGGCCAGGTCCAGGGCGGCCACGGTGATGAACCTGTCGGGATGCTTCCTCTCCGTCAGGGCGTGGGACTCGTACGGATCCTCGCCGAAGATGCCGGCGATATCCACCATCCGCTCGATATTCAGTTCGTCCATGAGTTCGAGCAGGTCCGCCAGGCGCCGGCCGGTGCGCGTCCAAAAGAAATAATGGTTGTGCGCGTCGATCGCCGGCACGGCGGCCCGGGCAACCGGCGTCCAGCGCGTCCGAAGTTCCGGCTGGGGCAGATACTCCGATAGCAGTAGGCTCATCGACGCATCCCCCTTCTTCATCCACCAGGACCCATTCCCAAGGCGCGTCCGCTCCATGACGTACCGCGCGTCCGCCTGCCCAAGCTTGGCGCGGTCGCGCCATGGATCGGTGGCGACCGCCCGCGCCCGGTTCTATACTGGCCCAGACCAGCATATTGCGCATTCGTTCCGAGATTCCTCCTTGGCCAAGGGGTTTTTCGGGGAACTGGCCGCGAAAGGAGCCGGGGATCTCCCGGCGACGCAGGCGAGGCGCCGCCGGACAGGACGGCCAATGGAGAGTCGCGCCCCAGTCATGAACGCCGCAACCAACGCCCCGCCCGCGCCCCCCGTCTTCTTTGGCGCGGACCCGCGGGGCTTCCTTGGCGGAGATCCTGAAGGAGAGTCGGGAAGGAGATCGGGCGGCGCGAGAGAATCTTAAGAAGACGTTGCCCGGGCGGAAGATCGGGAGGCGATGTCATCGAACCCCGGTGAGTTCATGACCGGGACCTGGGTAGCGCTTTTCACGGATGAAGGCTTATCCGCCCGCGGCCAAACGTAGCAATATTGGAAATCCGATTCGAGGAGGTTCCCGGGAGGATGGAACTAAGGAAAGACCACGCCTATTCTTTGCTGGTGCCGACCAGCATGGGGGTCCGCCTCTCCCCGTTCAACGGGCAGCCGGTGCATTGCAGCGATCTTTTCCTCATGCACGCCACCAGCGCGGAGACCAATGTGGCCAGTATCTCGTCGTATCTGGGGCTGCCGGTCAAAGTCCTGACGGCCTTCGTCAAGGACAGTCCCATTGCCCGTTTCATCAAGGATAACCTGGCGAGCCGGCACATGGTCTGCGAGGCAAAGGAAGTCCCCCAGGGCGGGCCGTGGGGTTACCGCCACCAGTTCAATATCGCCGACAGCGGTTCCGGTTCGCGGGGTCCGCGGGTCCATAACGACCGTGCCGGCGAGGTCGGCCGCACCCTCAGCGCCAAGGACTTTGATCTGGAAAGGATCTTCGGCCGGGAGGGCGTGCAGATCGTTCATCTGTCCGGACTCATCACGGCGCTATCCTCCGAGACCAGCGCCTTCTGCCTGGAACTGGCCAGAACGGCCAAGAAATACGGCACCCGGGTCTCCTTCGACCTCAATTATCGCGCTTCCTTCTGGAAGAACCGCGAGAAGGAGCTGCGGGAGGTCTTTGCGGAGATCGCGGCTCTCTCCGACATTCTCGTCGGCAACGAGGAAGACTTTCAGCTCTGTCTGGGGATCGTGGGTCCGGAAGCCGGTGGAAGAAGCCTGGCGGCCCAGATCGAGAGTTTCAAGGAGATGATCCACCGGGTCAAGCGGTCTTTTCCCCAAGCGTCGGTCTTCGCCACCACCCTGCGGGAAGTAATCAGCGCCAATACCCACCTCTGGGGCGCCATCATGCTGGAGGGCAAAGACTGGCACGTGGTGGAGCCCCGCGAGATCACCGTGCTCGACCGGATCGGGGGCGGTGACGCCTTCGTGGGCGGCCTGCTTTATGCGATCTTGAGAGGTTGGGAACCGGAGAAATGGATCCAGTTCGGCTGGGCCAGCGGGGCCTTGGCCACCACATTCCTGACCGATTACGCTCAGCCCGCGGACGAAGAGCAGATCTGGAGCATCTGGGCGGGCAACGCCCGCGTGAAACGGTAGATGGGCGGCGGGGGCCCGTTGCGTCTTGGGCCCCCGCCCCCTGCCACAAGGGTTTGTCCCCGGTGGGCGAAAATCCGGGTTACTCGGACAAACTTCCCAGCGCTTGACCGCCCGCGCCCCCGGCCGCCGGGCCGGGGCCTCAGGCCCCCATTCCCCTGCCCGCCGCCGCCCGCCCGGCGCGCGGGCTTTTCCAGGCGTACCCCAGGGCTCCCCGCGGGCAGACGTCCACGCAGGTGCCGCAGAGGATGCATTCGGCGTTTTCCATGTGGTCCGCGGCCGCCATCGCTCCCGCCTCCAGGCTCATGGGGCATTCTTTCGCACACCTGCCGCAGTTGTTGCACTTTCCGGACTCGGAGCGCAGGCGTAGGGCGGGCCAGCCGAGGAGGTTGCCGATCTTGCGGCCCAGGATCATGAAGGGCGCCATCCAGCAGATTTGATGGCAAAAGGACCGGCGGCCGGCCAGCAGGGACAGGGTCACGATAACCGCGATCACGAAGTAATAAATGATATAACTATGAATCTCCACGGTGGTCAGGGAAATACCGCGATCCGTCTGGTACCAGGGATCGATGGTCTTGTAGCCGCCGGCGCGCAGCGCCAGGAAAGCGATAAAAGCCAACCACGGCAGCCAGATAAGCCACTTAATCCAGTTGCCCTTGGCGACGGGCCTATTTTGCACGGCGATGCAGATGTCCTGCAGTCCGCCGGCCGGGCAGACCCAGCCGCACCAGGCCCGGCCGAGGAAGAGCGCGGCGAGGAAGAGCAGGGCAAAGAGGATGAAGCTGCCGCCTATCACCCCCTCCCAGGCGCCGTGGATGATCAAATAGGGCGAGAGATAGTAGAAACTGACCGGGAAGAGGAGAAATGAGACGATTGTCAGGAACCGGCGAATCCGTTGACGTTTGCCGTTCATGCCGTTCATGCCCCCGTTTCCTTGTTCCGCCCGGCCAATAAGGCGAGCGCCTCGTCGGCCCAGGCGAGGTAGGCGCCGTATACGCGCTGCCCGAAGCGGACCGTCAGCAGGTAGTACAGGTGGTCCTCGCTTTCGTTGAGGACGCGCCGGAGATCGGCTTCGAACCCGTCCAGGACCGCCAAGGCCCGTTCGTACCGGCGCCGGAACTCCCGGATGGTCTGGACGTTCTGTTCCGGCGGCGCCAGGGCGCCGAAGAAGAGCTTCAGCAGGATCTCGTACCGGACGTGCTCCTTGGCCGCGGGGACGGCCAGCCACCTTTGCAGCGCAGCTCGGCCCGCCTCGGTCAGGGTGTAGACCGTTTTTGCCAGCCCGGTCTTGCCCTCCTCCGCCCGTCCGGCGATCAGCCCTTCCCGCGCCAGTCCGCCCAGGGCCGGGTAGATCTGGCCGAAACCCGCCGGCCAGAAATGGCCGATGGTGTTCTCGAACCGCTTCTTCAGATCGTAACCGGTCATCGGCTCGTGGTGCAGGAGCCCCAGGATGGCGTAGGCCGTGATGTTCTCCCGTTTCACCGCCGCGTCCCCCTTGGAGGTTACTGCCGAAAATATATCAAAATGATATATTAATGTCAAGAGCGGATTCGGACCGCCGACCGGAAAATACGGCGACCTCGCACCATCCCGCGGATCGAGCCCCCTTGGAGGAGGGTCGGGATGGTGGACCGGACAAGCCTTTTCACACCTCTTCCGATTATCTCATGGCGGCTGATTGTCTGGAGGATTTCGCGCATGTGGGGGAGAATTCCTGGAGTCGCGCGGACGTGCGGGACCCGGGGGCGATGCACTTCGCGACCTCTTGCGTTGCCCATCGTTTCGACATTTCCGGCGTTTTGTCGTTGATGGCTTTTTTGCCGCGTTTCCCGGTCGAGAGTTCATCGACGATCTCTGGAGGTGTCCATCATGGCTTACCTACTCGGCATCGACATCGGCAGTTCTTCGATCAAGGCCTCGCTCCTCTCCGCGGAGACGGGCAAGGCGGTGGCCGCGGCGGCGTCGCCGGCCGGCCGCGAACTCGAGATCGCGGCGCCGCGGCCAGGCTGGGCCGAACAGCGGCCGGAGACCTGGTGGGAGCATGTCAAGGACGCGGTGGCCCGGATCCGCGCTCAGAGCGGGCCGGCCCTCGACGGTCTGGAGGCCATCGGCATCACCTACCAGATGCACGGCTTGGTGCTGGTGGATGCGGAACGGCGCCCGCTGCGGCCGGCCATCATCTGGTGCGACAGCAGGGCCGTGGGCATCGGCGAGCGCGCCTTCGCCGCTCTGGGCGAGGAGGCGTGCCTGCGGCGGTTCCTCAATTCCCCCGGCAATTTCACCGCGTCCAAGCTGCGCTGGGTCATGGAGAACGAGCCGGAGCTGTACCGACAGGTCTACAAGGCCATGCTGCCCGGCGACTACGTGGCCATGAGACTAACGGGGGAGATCAGGACCACCTCCTCGGGCCTCTCCGAGGGCATCCTCTGGGACTACCAGGATCAGGCGCCGGCAAGGCTCGTGCTGGAGCATTACGGGATCGATCCGGCCCTGCTGCCCGACCTGGTTCCCGTCTTCGGCATCCAGGGCGAACTGACCAGGGAGGCCGCGGCCGAACTGGGCCTGCGGCCGGGCGTCAAGGTGGCCTACCGCGCCGGCGACCAGCCCAATAACGCCTTCTCCTTGAACGTCCTGGAGCCCGGC
>JBLNCE010000047.1:0-19300 GCA_050260415.1 Bacteroidota bacterium
ATCGTGTTGAATTCCTGGTGGGCGGGCGCGCTCAGGCTGGCGTCCCGGAAGGCCAAGGATGAGACGGACGTCAGGCAGGCGGCCGGGCTCCTCGAGGCCTGGACCAGCATCATCGGCAATATCCTGCTCTTTGGGGTCAAGTTTACCATCGGCACGGCCATCCGCAGTATCTCGCTGGTCGCGGACTCATTCCATACCCTCTCGGACGTGCTCACCTCGGTCGTGGTCCTGGCCGGCTTCAAGATCTCGGGCCGGGCGCCGGATCGGGAGCATCCCTTCGGCCACGGCCGCGGCGAGAGCATCGCCACCCTGGTCATCGCCATCCTCCTGGCCGTCGTGGGGGTCGAGTTCACCAGCCAGTCCGTGAGGCGGCTGCTCCATCCCGCGCCGGTCGCCGGCACGCTGCTCATCGCCGGTATCATGGTCGTCTCGGGCGTTCTGAAGGAACTCATGGCGTCCTTCTCCATCTGGCTCGGCCGCCGGATCGACTCGTCGACCCTGATCGCGGACGCCTGGCACCATCGCAGCGACGCCATCGCCTCGGTGCTGGTCGCGGCGGCCATCGTCGGCGCCATCTTCAAGATCTACTGGCTGGACGGCATGCTCGGCATCGGCGTCTCGCTCCTAATCCTCTGGACCGGGTTCGATCTAGGGCGCGCCGCCACCAACAGCCTGCTGGGACGATCCCCGGACGAGCGGGTCATCACCTGTATCCAGGAGGAAGCCGCCACCGTCAGCGGTGTGGTAGGCGTCCACGACGTCAGCGTGCACGAGTACGGACCGCATCTGGCCATCTCGCTCCATGTGGAGGTGGAGCGCACCCTGGACGTCAGCCAGGCCCACCTGATCGCCGATGAAGTGGAACGCCGGATCGCCGTCCGGATGAACGCGCAGGCCGTGGTGCATGTGGATCCTCTAGAAGGGTGAAGCCCGCAAAGAACCGGCAAGGAGAGATATGGGGAGCCAAAAAGGTTCCCTTTTCTTGTCAAGGATTCAGCATTGGGCTTCATCAGGCCAAGCCGCGACGTGGCAAAGGCCGATTTGCGGGCCTGGGCGGATACATGTTCTATAAGCAAATGCGCCCCATCGTTTTTGACAAGCGCGAGGGTCTTTTCTGAAGGGATGCAAACCGCAAGTCATGATGTCTGTTGATGAAGTCACCACCAGGTATGTTCGGCTGGAGTCAATCCATGCCTTGCAGATAATCGCGGAATATATCAGCGGTAAAAACGGCGGCTATTATAGTTTTGAATTAAACCTGGTCTTGCAAGACGGCAACCGGATCAATATCGTCGACCATGGCAGAAGAGGCAAACTAGCCGAGGATGCGGGAGTCCTGGCTGAGTGTCCCGGTTTGGGATGCGACGGCGATTAATAGGCCCCCGATCGGCAATTCTTTCGTAACCGGATGATGAACTATATGAGGACGGTCGGCTCGGCCGGCTTCCGGACAAGGGCCGCTTGATTAGCGGCGAAAACGGGCTCGATGACATCCATCCGCTTACTGAGTCCGCGTCGTGACCAACGGCTCGCGGGCGTCGCGGGCGCCCAACGTTCTACGACATCCCATTAATCCCAGTCGAAATTGAGGTGGCGGCTCCTGATCCGTTGTGAAATAACGGGGTTGGGAAAGCAAAGGAGGAGCCGCCACGGATAGGTGGCCGGCGTAGTAGGCGGCGGGTATTGGGCTGAGAATTATAGGCCGTGAGCCTCTGCAGCATCTTCTTTGGTCTGATGAACGGTGCCATACGGATGCTGGGGTGGCGCATAAATAGAGTACAGTTTGAGCGGTTTGTTACCTGTATTGACGATATTATGCCATTTACCGGCAGGAATAAGTATTACGAAGTCGTCAGCGACATTTGTTTGATAGTCCAAATAGTCTTTCCTTTCCCCCATCTGTACGAGTCCTTGGCCTTCTTCAATGCGTATGAACTGGTCAACGTCTGGATGCATCTCTAGCCCTATGTCCTCGCCAACCCCGATGCTCATCAAGGTAAGCTGCAAATGGCGCCCCGTCCATAGCGCGATACGAAAACAATTATTCTGTTTAGTGGCTTCTTCAATATTGACCACAAAAGGCTCTGGTCCATAATCCCTAAGAGGAATATACTGTTGAGGATAGTGTGGATAATTTGTCGATTGGTTGCATAAGTAAGAATATGGACACATTCTATACATGTTATTAGGATTATGCATTGACGTGTCAACATGGTAAGGGTATGGATTATTGATATTGTTCATTTTCATTTTTCCTTTCCAGGCTTGTTTATTGTATTATATGCCCTAAGTCCAGTGGTTGTGCCTTTAGTCGCTACCCTTTACCGAAGACAAGCTGCTGGCCATCGGCGCGACCCTTGAAGCGGCCATCACCGGGATTTTCGGCCGTCTTTGCAGGAGGATGCGGAGCCCCGATAAATAGACAAAATAACCGCCCCATTCGCCCCAGATAGGATTGGATATCGCCCAAAATAGACCGAAGGATCGCGCGAAATTTCGGCGCCATTCCGTTCATTATGATATACTATGAACGGAGGCGATTGGCATGGGAGCGGACGAGCATCGGGCAGGCGCCGTCTCCTACGAAGAGTTCATGCAGGTCTGCGAGAAGAGCACCCTGCGCATGGAGTATATCAACGGGGAGATCCACCTCCTGGGCGCACCCGATCTCGGCCATCAGGAGATCCTCGGCCGGCTGTGCGGTGGGACTGCATCGTTCCCGACGAAGCTCGCGATCTGTACGGATACTAGAGGTGAAGCTCATGAGGACAGTCGTGGTTTACAAGTCAAAATCAGGTTTTGTGAAGAAATATGCGGAATGGATCGCAACGGAACTTGCTGCCGATCTTTTTGAGGCCGCAAATATCTCCGTCGACAAGTTGACCGCTTATGACAACATCATTTACGGCGGCGGTTTGTATATTGCCGGCATCAACGGCGTGAAGCTGATCACGAAGAACCTGGACAGACTCAGCGGCAAGAAAATTGCCGTTTTTGCCACGGGTGCGACGCCCGAGAGAGAAGAGACCATCGATGAAGTGAAGAACAAGAACTTCACGCCGGAACAACAGAAACAGATCCGCTTCTTTTATCTGCGGGGTGGATTTGATTTTCAGAAGCTGCAGCCGGTCGATAAGGTTCTCATGACGCTGTTGAGATGGAAACTGCGGCGGAGGAAGACCCCTACCGCCGACGAGCGAGGAATGCTCGCGGCCTACGCCAGACCGGTGGATTTTACGAGCAAGAAGAACATTCATGCGTTAATCTCCTATTTTACTTCCAAGTGATCTGTCAAGGACAACTGAGATGTCCGGCAAGTCCCGGAAGTAAGCCTGATAACCATCCCAGCCAGTTCTTGGGGGAGTTGGGCGCGGTTTTCGGGGCCTCACATCCACCCGCACTTCCCGAATGTCAGGCATAGCTGGCAGGAATGCCGCGCCCAAAAGCGAAATGATCTCGACCATGAGTCTCACATACGAAGAATTCAAAAAAGAAGCCGCCGCGCTGACCGGCGTCGACCTCACCGCCTACAAGAGCCAGCAGATGGACCGGCGCCTGCATTCCCTCATGGGACTCTGGGGCGTCGCCACCTACGATGAGTATCTCCACGCCCTGCGGACCGACGAAGCCCGTTTCAACGAGTTTCAAAAGAAGCTCACCATCAACGTCTCCGAGTTCTTTCGCAACCCGGAGCGTTTTGAGGAACTGAACACGGTGGTGCTGCCCGAGCTGTTCCAGGCGGGGCGGCCGCTCCGCATCTGGAGCGCCGGGTGCTCGAACGGAGCCGAGGCATACACACTCGCCATCCTAATCAAGGAATCCGGCTTCACATATGGCGCGCGAATTCTGGGCACGGATATCGATCGTGAGAGCTTGCGCCGCGCCCATCTCGGCGTCTATACGCAGAACGAGGTCAGGTGCGTGCCGCCGCACATCCTGGAACGCTATTTCACGGCGGACGACCGCAGTTATCGTCTGGCGGAACGCATCAAGGTCATGGTGGACTTCAAATTCCACAACCTACTGCACGGTCGTTTCGACGGCCAGTATGACTTGATTCTCTGCCGCAACGTGGTCATCTACCTGACGGAAGCGGCCAAGGACGAACTCTACCGGAAGCTCTGCGCCGTGCTGCGGCCGGGCGGCTATCTGATGGTGGGGGGCACGGAGCCGCTCTTGAACTTCAAGGAATTTGGGCTGGAAAACCCTTTGACCGCCTTCTACCGCAAGCTTCCCCCGGCGGCGCCCGGTAAGCTTGGCCAGGCGGTCAGGTGATTTAGGAGTACCAAAGGGAAATATCGGAGCCACAGCTTTCTTACAGTGTATTCAACCTTTTGCCTCTTACCTTTTGCCTATTGCCTGTCTTTATGGAGGGAGCGCCCTGGTCATCGGCATCGGTGTCGACCTCGTGGAGATCGAACGGGTACGGGCGGTGATGACCCGTTCCGTGAGGTTTCTGGAGAGGGTATTTTCGCCGCGGGAGAGAACGCTTTGCGGCGGGAGGCCCTGGCGTCTGGCGGGCCGGCTGGCGGCCAAGGAGGCCATGCTCAAGGCGATCGGCACCGGCTTGCGCGGCTTTTCCTGGCAGCAGATCGAGATCCTGGCGGACGATCTCGGCGCGCCCGTGGTCTTTTGCCATGGCAACTTCGCCCGGGCCTTGCAGGCGCGGGGGGTGGCCAGAATCCATGTTTCCATCAGCCACTCCAGGGAATATGCCGTGGCGCAGGTCTTGTTGGAGGGAGGTGACGGCGCGTGCGCGTCCTGACCGGGCGGGAGATGGCGGCGCTGGACAGAAGAGCCCAGGCGGAGTTTGGTCTGCCGGGGCTCATTTTGATGGAGAACGCGGGCCGGGCGGTGGCCGACTTTGTCGAGAAGCGATACGGGCACGGCGTGAAAGTGGGGATCATCTGTGGTCCGGGTAACAACGGGGGTGACGGTTTGGTCGCCGGCCGCCATCTGGCCCTCGCCGGGTGCCGGGTGGAGATGTGGCTCGGCGCCGATGAGGCGGATTACGAGGGGGATGCCCTCACCAACCTCAAGATCGTCAAGGCGCTCGGCCTGGTACCGCGTCCATTGTCTCTTTTGGAACCAGGGGTTTTGCGAGAGACCCTCTCCGGACTCGACGTGCTCATCGACGCCTTCTTCGGGACGGGGTTCCGCGGCGCGCCGCGGCCGGAGGCGGCATGGGTGCTGCGTGCCGTGAACGAATCCCGACGCCCCGTAGTGGCGGTGGACATCCCGTCCGGGGTGGACGCGGATACGGGAGCTGTGCCGGGAGAGGCCATCCGGGCGGAGGCGACGGTAACCTTTGCCCTGCCGAAGCTCGGCTGCTTCCTCTACCCCGGGGCCGGGCACTGCGGGGAACTGGTCGTGGCCCCTATTTCCCTGCCGGTGGACGATGTCTCCGCCTGCGAGCGGTTCCTGACCGAAGCGGGCGATGTGTGCTCCATGTTGCCGCGCCGGCCGCGCGAGGCACATAAGGGCTTGAACGGCCATGTCATCGTCGTCGGAGGATCGGCGGGACTGACCGGCGCACCGTTTCTGGCCGCGCGCGGAGCCTTGCGGGCGGGCGCCGGCCTTGCCACCGTATTGCTCCCGGAAAGTGCCCAAGCATGGGACAAACCGGCGGAGATCATGATCCGCAGTCTGCCCGCCGGCCCGGGGGGAGGATTCGGCCCCGCGGCCGCGCGAAGTCTTCCGGCCTGCCTGGCCCGCGCGGATGTGCTCGCCGTGGGACCCGGTATGGGCCAGGACCCCGGGACATGGGCTTTTTTGGCGGCTGTGCTCGAGACCTGGACAGGTCCCCTGATCCTCGACGCGGACGGTTTGAACCTCTTGGCCGCGCATGCGGACACCGTTCCCGCCAGGCGCGGGCCGCTGATAATGACGCCGCATCCCGGAGAGATGGCCAGGTTGGCAGGGATGACCATCGCGGGCGTGCAGGAAAACCGCATCGACTGCGCACTGCGCGCGGCTTCCCGTTGGCAGGCGACCGTGGTATTGAAAGGCGTGCCGACGGTCATCGCCTCGCCCGCGGGGAAGGTCTGGCTGAATCCCACGGGCGACCCGGCCATGGCCGCCGGCGGCATGGGTGATGTCCTGACGGGCGCCATCGCCGCCCTGATCGGGCAGGGGATGGACCCCATGGATGCCGCCGTGGCCGGCGTATACCTTCATGGATTGGCCGGAGAACTGGCGGCAAGCGCGACCGGAGGGCCTGGTATCCTGGCCGGCGAAGTCGCCGATCTCCTCCCGGCCGCGGTAAGGAAGGTGAAGTCGGAATGTCGCGCTATCCCGAACTGATTCGTCCGGTCTGGGCCGAGGTGGATCTCGGCGCGATCGGACATAACGTGCATGAGATCAGGCGCCTCGTGGGTCCCAAGCCGAAGATCATGGCTGTGGTCAAGGCGGACGCTTACGGGCACGGCGCGGTTCGGGTCGCGCGCGCGGCGCTGGCGGCAGGCGCGGACTGGTTCGGCGTTTCGCTTCCCGAAGAAGGAATCGCATTGCGGCAGGCCGGGTTGGCCGCGCCTATTCTCGTCCTGAGTCCGCTGCAACTCAGCCAGGTGGAACCAGTCCTGGCGCATCGGCTCACACCGACCGTCTGTCAGCGCGAGGCGGTGCAAGCACTGTCCGAAGCGGCCGCGGCGCGGGGAGAAACGGTTTCCGTACATCTCAAGGTGGACACGGGCATGGGCCGCGTCGGGATCTCGCCCGTCGAGGCGCTCTCATTCGCGGCCTGGCTTCGCACTCTGCCCGGCCTGAGCCTGGGCGGGGTTTATTCGCATCTTGCCAAAGCGGACGAGCGGGACAAGACGCACGCGGAGAAGCAGATCCAAGCCTTTCAGCGCGTTTGCGGCGCCTTGATCGCGTCGGGCATCGACCCGGGACTCTGTCATCTGGCCAACTCCGCCGCCATCATCGATCTGCCCCGGGCGCATTTCGACCTCGTGCGCGCGGGGATCATGCTCTACGGGCTGAGGCCTTCCGCTGAGGTGGACATGACGGGGGTCGAGCTGAGACCCGCTTTCTCCCTCCACGCTAGAGCGGTCTTTGTCAAGCGGGTACCGCCTGAGACGGGCATCAGCTACGGCCAGATCTATACGACAGCGGCCGCGGCCACCATCGCCACGATTCCGATCGGCTACGCCGACGGTTGGTCGAGGTTGCTTACGGGCAAGGCGGAGGCATTGATGCGGGGTAGGCGTTATCCGATCGTGGGCCGGATCTGCATGGACCAGTGCATGGTCGATCTCGGACCGGACGAGGCCGCGATCGGCGAGGAGGCGGTCTTGATCGGCCGCCAGGGCCAGGGCGAGATCACCGCCGATGAGGTGGCGGAAAAGCTGGGGACGATCAATTACGAGGTGATCTGCATGATCAGCGACCGCGTGCCGAGGGTATACGTCGATGCCTCTGCAGGAGGTCCCTCTTGAATTCCGATCGTTATGCCTTAACCAACGGCAAGGTGTCACCCCTTACCGTGTTATCCCCTGAGGAGGCGTGCTTCTCACGGGCGGACTGATTGCGCGCGTCTTAGGCATGGACGAAGCCCGCGAGGCAATCGGCGAAGGTACGCCCGTCCTCGTGAAGACCTGTCCATCAGGATGACGATCGTCGGGGGACGAGTGGTATATGAGAGAAGGATCGCTTGATGAAGATTAATTGTTGTTGGCTCTACGCAATCAGCAAGTACGGCTATCCCCCGTCCGTCGAGGACGCATTGAATGCTTTCAGGGATATGGCCCGTCTCGGTTTTCGCCACGTTGAACTCGAAGGGGTCGGCGAAGAGAATCTCACCGCGGTCTATGAGAGGCGGCATGAATTCAAAAGCCTGGCGGACGACCTCGGCTTGAGGGTGGTCAACTTCTGCCCGATCCTGAGCGATCTGGTGAGCCCGGAGGCGAAAAAACGCCGTAAGGCCCTGGATCTCTTCAAGCTTGGCGTGGAAACCGCGGCCTTCCTCGGCTGCGAGACCGTGCAGACCGATTCCTATACCCCTCCATTCAGCTTCATCGGCGAGGCGCCATACAAGGAGATGATCAACTACGGCCTGGAGATGAGAGTGCGGGTGCCGGACGGCTTTTCGTGGCAGAACACCTGGGATATCCTGGTCGATGCCATGGCGCGCTGTGCGGACCTCTCGGCCGATGCGGGATTGAGGTTTTGCCTCGAGCCCCGCGTGGGGGAACTGATCAGCAATACCGATGCCATGCTCCGGCTCCTTGCGGCGGTGGATAGCCCCTGGTTCGGCGCGGTCCTCGATACCGCGCATCAGCATGCCGGCAAGGAGATTCTGCCGCTAAGCGTGGAAAAGCTCGGCGCACGGATTTTCTACTTGCATGTCGCGGACAACAACAGCCAGATCAACGAGCACCTGGCTCTGGGGCGGGGCACCATCGATTGGGACAGCGTCTTTACCGCCTTGAAGCGATATCGTTTTGACGGTTTCGTCGCCATCGACGTAGGCAGGGTGCCGGACCTGGATGAGCAGATCCTCGAATCGCTAAGGTTCCTGCGCGGGATCGAGGACAAGTATTGTCTGTAAGACCTCGTAACTCTTACCTACTTATACCTGATCCGCGCTAGGAGGAACCATGGACCCTTTCGCGAAGATGACCATTCCAGGGGGGTGACGTCATCTGCGCATCGAGGTTAAAGTGCCTTTTCTCGGCGAAGCGTGCGATTTCTGCCGCGTGACGCGCTGGCTCGTGCATCCCGGGGACATGGTCGAGATCGATCAGGATCTGGCCGAGATCACGGCGGGTCACGAGACGCTGGCGTTCCCATCGCCGGTTGACGGCCGCATCGTGGAGATCTGCATCGCCCCCGGCGCGGTGGCGGTAACCGATGAGACCATCCTGGTCATCGAGCAGACGGACTGCCCCCGGGAGGGTGTTGATTGACGACTCCGGGTCATTTCCCCGACGGCTTCGAGCGCCCCGATGTGAGCGCGGTCTTCGACCACCGCACCCTGTCGCGGCTGGTGCGGTCCTTCGCGGTTGCCACCGGTCTCGGCGTCAATGTCGTGACCCCAAAGGGAGAGTTCGTACCGCTCCTTGGCACCGGGTTGCACCCGTTCTGCCGGTTGATCCAGGGGACGGCGGCCGGCAAGGCCAGATGCGCCGCCTCGCTGACCAAGGGCGGCGAGTTGGCGGCCGAGCTTGGCGAGCCATATGTTTTCCGGTGCCACGCGGGTGTTATCGAATGGTCCGCGCCGGTCATGGTACATCAAGAATTCCTGGGTTCCTTCAGCTGCGGTCCAGCCCTCATGTGGCCGCTCGACGATCTGGCCTGGGAAGAAGCGGCGGACGCGGTGAAGGATCTCGGACTGGTTCCCGGCGAGATGCGCGATCTCCTTCGCGACGTTAAGATCATGACCGCGCCAAACGTACAGGCCGCGGCGGAGTTGCTCTTCGTGGTGGCGAATCATATCGCGCAGAGTGGCCTTTTGGCTCTGATGCAACGGCGTGAACTCAACGAGCAACAAGCCCGTCTGGCGGAGGCCATCGGCGCGCGCAAACGCTCGGAAGAAGTGCTCCGGGAAGTGGAAGCCCGCGGCGTGCAAGGCCTGTATCCGCTGGAAAAGGAACGGACCTTGCTCGGGCGGGTACGCATCGGCGACCGGACGGGCGCCAAGGAGATCCTCAACGATCTGCTCGGCGATATTTTCCTAAAGACAGGGGGAGAACTGGAGGTCGTAAAGGCGCGCCTGCTCGAATTACTCATTATGCTGTCACGTGCGGCGGTGGAAGGCGGCGCCAGCCTGGAACGGCTTTTCGGCCTGAACTACCACTATATCAGCGAGTTATCTGGGATCGAGCGGTTCGAGGATCTCTGCGTCTGGATCGTGGGCGCCCTCGACACGTTCATGGACACTGTCTACCAGGTCAAACAGGTCAAGAACGCCAAGCTGATCGGTGAAGCCACCGCTGTGATCCGCCAGCGTTTCGCCGAGCCGTTGACCCTGGATAGCGTGGCGCAAAAGGTATTTGTCAGCCCGTTTTACCTCAGCCACCTGTTCAAGGAGGAATTGGGGCTTACCTTTGTCGAATACCTAACCCGCGTACGAATCGAGGAGGCCAAGAGGTTATTGGCCTCAAGCAACCTCTCCGTTCTGGGCGTGGCGGAAAAAGTGGGTTACGAGGATGCCAGTTACTTTAGCAAGGTTTTTCGCAAAGCCACCGGCCTCACCCCGAACCAGTATCGTAAGAGTTGCTGAGCCGCTTCAAGCGGGGCGGATAACAAGATTGACACAACCTTCCGCAAGAACGCGGCAGGACTCCGGCCCGCCTTTGTGCTAGACTGTTTTTGCGTGTGTCCGTTCGCGATCGTAAATGATACTAGGGAGTGAATCTTTATGGCGGATTTGAAAGCATTGGCCGAAGCATTGATCGCGGGTAATGCGCCCAAGGTGAAAGAGATGACCGAGGCGGCGATCGCCGAAGGGTTGCATCCGGCAACCATCGTCAACGAGGGTTTGATCGCCGGCATGAGCGTGGTCGGTCAGAGATTCAAGAACAACGAGATCTATGTGCCGGAAGTTCTGATCGCCGCCCGCGCCATGCACGCCGGACTCAATCTTCTCAAACCGCTGCTGGCGGAGAAAAAGGTGCAACCATTGGGCCGTATCGTTTTGGGTACGGTCAAAGGCGACCTGCATGACATCGGCAAGAATCTCGTGGCCATGATGCTCGAGGGAGCGGGCTTTGAGGTAATCGATCTCGGAATCGACATCGCGCCCGAAAAATTCGTCGAGGCGGTCAAGAACCATCAGCCGCACCATGTCGCCATGTCGGCGTTGCTCACCACCACGATGCCGGCGATGAAAGACACGATCGAGGCCCTCAAAGCGGCGGGTCTGCGTGATAAGGTCAAAGTGATGATTGGCGGCGCGCCGGTGACCCAGAACTACGCCGATCAGATCGGCGCCGACGGTTATTCGGCGGATGCGGCCTCAGCCGTTGAACTAGCCAAGGAATTGATGGCGTCATAGAGGTAAGATGTAAGAGGTTAGAGGTTAGACGTTTTCCGAAGGGGCGCGCGGCTTGTGCGCCCAGGCTAGAGACCACAAGAAGGGCGCTGCCTTGGCACGTCCTTCTTTGTATCTGGGGTGGTTGTTATGTCCAGACGCGAGGTTTACCTGGGGCAGGATAAGGCTGACGAAGACCGGAGCGTGCTCGAGCTTCTGGCGGAGGCGGGGTTCGATCTGCCGGCCGCGTGCGGCGGGCGCGGCACCTGCGGCCAGTGCCTCGTCCGCGTAGATGCCGGTCTGCTCACTCCCCCTACCGGCCTCGAATGCGAACGGCTGTCATCCGACCAGCTCGCCGAGGGGTGGCGCCTCGCCTGCCAGGCGCGGGTCTTGGGTCCGGTGACCGTATCCTGGGAGGACCAGCACCAGGTACGGCCGGGCAAGGGCTTTGCCGAGGCAACCAGGGCGCTGGGGTTGGCACCGGCGGTCGTCCGCCGGGAGGTAGACCTGCCGCCTGCCGCCGCCAAAGCGCCGACGGGTGACTGGGAACGCTTGACCGAAGCCCTGGCCCTCGATCTCCGGCCGGACCTCTGGTCTTGCCTCGGCTTATCCGGGCTGGATCACGGGCGCGCAAGACTGGAAGTCCTCCTGGGCAGCGGTGCCTTGCTTGGCTTGGCCACCCCCGGAACCTTGCTCGGCGCGGTCTTTGACCTGGGCACCACGACGGTGGTCGGCGGCCTGGTGGACCTCGAGCGGGGCAGCCTGATGGCGGTGCGGGCCGCCTTTAACGCCCAAAGGATCTACGGCGCCGATGTCTTGGCCCGCCTGGGGCATGCCCAAGGCGGCGCGGAAGCTCGCCTTGCCCTGCGGGATCGGATTCAGGGCCAGGTGCGGGCAATGCTGCGCGCTCTTCTGGGCGATGTACGCGCAACCCCCGGGAACATCGTGGATCTGGTGATCGTGGGTAATACCGCCATGGAGCACCTCTTCCTGGGGCTCGATGTGGGCGGCCTGGCCGCTTTGCCGTTTCTTCCCCTGCACCAGGCGGGCCTGACGGTACCCGCGTCAGCGCTGGGCTTGCCCGCTCACCCCGGAGCAAGGGTCTATTTCCCGCCCAATCTGGCCGGCTTTGTCGGTGCCGATACCGTCGCGGGCATTGTCGCTCTGGATCTGGGCGCGCGGCCAGGGCCGGCCCTCATGCTGGACCTCGGCACCAACGGCGAACTCGTCCTCGCGTATGAAGGGCGGCTCTGGGCCTGTTCGACCGCGGCCGGCCCAGCGTTCGAGGGCGCGGAGATCGGCTGCGGCATGGCCGGGCTTCCGGGTGCGATCGAGCGGGTGCATTTTGTGGACGGCGATCTCGCGGCCGGTACCATTGGGGGCGCGGCGCCGCGTGGGATCTGCGGTTCTGGTCTGATCGACGCCGTCGCCGTCCTGCGCGAAGCCGGGATCATGGACCCAACCGGCCGCCTTGGCGGTGTGGACCGCCTCTCTCCGGCCCTTGCGGCCCGCCTGCGCGCCGGCGCGCGGGGGAGCGAGGTGGTTTTGGCATCGGGGCCGGCCCGCGCGGTGGTCCTGAGCCAGGGTGATATCCGGCAGGTGCAGCTTGCCAAGGGCGCGATCGCGGCCGGTGTGCGTTTGCTATGCCGGACGGCGGGCATCTCGCCGGGCGACCTCCGTCAGGTATACTTGGCGGGAGCGTTCGGCCAGCACGTGGAGGTGGCCAAGGCCGCGCGCATCGGTCTCTTGCCCGGGATCCCGCCCGCGCGCGTGCGGGCCGTGGGCAACGTGGCCGGGGAAGGGGCGCGGTTGATGTTGACGCATGCCCCCTGCCGGGCGGAGGCCGAGGCTTTGGTGGGACGGGTCGAGGTACGCGAGTTGGCGGCGGATCCCGAATTCCAAGCGGTCTTTGCGGAGGAGATGTTGTTCCCGGATTGACCGAGACCACGTCGGCAAGTCCCCGGTTTACACGCTACCTACATGCCGGTCAGGCGGCGAAACGCGTATTGCATCCTCATACGCAGCAAATCCAAGGCGTTCAGCCGCACCGGGAGTTTCCGCCAGCCTTCCACCCCCAACCTTCCAAAGCCATCGCAATAAGTCAATCCGGAGGCAGCCTTGCCGCCGCGTTCAGCGAGGGCTTTGACCAACAGCGCGGCCATGGCGTTCTTTGTCTTGGCCATGGTGAAGAGGCGCGGCACGGTAAAGAACCGTGTGCGCAAGCCCATTGCGGCCGCATACCGTGCGAGCGCCGGCAATGGCACCGCGTCGCGCAGGTGGATGTGGCAGGCATAGGCCGTACCGCGCAAGCGCAGGACGGGGAGGATGGCCAGGTCCGGCTCGAGGGCCAGGCCGGGCAGATGGTGGCCGCCATCGAAGACGACCGTTCTGAGGATGCCGGCCTCCCTGAGCCGGCGGGCCGTCTCCCGCCCCGCGTTCGTGCTCCGGAGCCCGTCCGCGGCTGAGGCGTCGACCACCGCATCCACGCCCAGCGCGACGGCGGCCTCCGTCGATGCCTCCATGAGCCAGAGTTGCCGCGGTAAGGGATACCATTGATACTCCGCGGGGGTGTTGGCGAGCACCACGAACGCCTTCGCCGGCAGGGTCCCGCCCGCTTGCCAGATCTGGATAAGCGCGCGGGGTTCCAGAGCCACGACCGTGCCCGGACGACGCTCCCGCCGCGGCGGCGGTGGTGCGAGGTCGCACGGCGTCACGGGCACCAAAGCGGCCGCGATCGAGGTGGAAACCAGGTCCTCAACCCGGCGGAAGAGGCTGTTCGTGACCAGTGGCCGCCAGTTGGCGATGGAGAGGCAGGTTATTGCCGCCGTCAAGGTAAAGGCAGCCACGATAAAGTAACGGGGGCGCGGACGGAACCTCATGGGTGTTAGTCTGCCCGTGGAAGCGGTACGAAAAAGCCTTGGTCTTCTTATTCCGTCTCAAGTCCGTAGCCTTACCTTGAAGGTGCGGATCTCGTACGGCTTGATCTGGAAGGTGAGACGGTTCTCGGCGAAGTCCACCGGCCGATCATCCGTTTCCAAGAGATTACACTCCGTGGCCGCTTCAATCGGCGCCCCGAAGATGAGCGTGACCATCCCGCGCTGGTTGTAAGCCTCGTAGAGGCGGACAATGAGGTCCCGTCCGTCTTCGGTTTCGCCGGCGACAGCCTTCTTGATCGTTTCCACCACCACATTGGGCGCATCGGCCCGCACCAGGCTGAATCGATCCGGCCGCGAGCCGCGGTGCCCGCCCGCAAAGCGGGCGATGAGCGGCAGGTTGAGCGCGTATGCGCGTTGGATCGTGCCGGCCCGCCAGTCACCGGGGTGGGGTAAGAGACTGTAGGTGAAGGCATGCCGTCCCTCATCCGCGCGCGGGTCGGGCTCCGCCGGCGAACGCAGGAGGCTTAGGCGGATGACATTGTCGCGGATGTCGTGCCCGTACTTGCCGTCGTTCAACAGGCTGACCCCGTAACCCCCCTCGGAGAGGTCCGCCCATTTGTGCGCGCAGACCTCGAAGCGCGCCCAGTCCCAACTGGTATTCCAATGCGTGGGCCGCTCGATGTTGCCGAACTGGATCTCATAGGTTGCCTTGACGGCGCGAATGTCAACCGGGAAGGCTACTTTGAGCAGGACGTGCTTTTCATGCCAGTCAATCTCGGTCGCAAAGTCCATCCCGGGCTGGCAGGCGTAAGCCATGATCCGCTGTACGATCGTGGAGTTCCCGAAGACGCGGCGGGTCTCCAAAACCGCCCGCACCGGACCCGTCTCCAGTACGCGTATCTTCGCGGGGCCGTCGGCGCACCACATCTTGTCCTGGTAATAGAGATTGATATCCCAGGCGTCGAAGCTCAGGGGCTTGTCCTCAAAGGACTGGAACTGGTTGGCCACGTGCCCCGGCGGGATTACCTCGCGGGAAACCGTCTTGTCCCACCAGGAGGTAATCTGTCCGGCTTCATTGAGCGTGACGCGGAAGAAGGAGTTCTCGAACTCATAGCGGCCCGGGGCGGTTTCTTCCAACCTGACCTCCGATCCCTCTTCCCCAGAGGGCGGGCGGGCCGGGTTTTCCCCGGGATCCGCGAAGCGATAGACATGATAACCATGCGCGGGTACCCCGCGCGTGGCGAAGAGGATCCGGCGGCGGCCTTGCTCCCCGACGTATTGGATGGGGACGGCGTGTCCGTCAGGCCCGATGAGCAGCATATCATCCCGCAGTGCCGGCAGATCCACCTCCGCGAGGTCGCAGCGTTCCCAGCCCGTTGAGTTGAAGACCACCACGCCGTCTCGCGGCATGTCGATCTGGGCCACGATCGCCGCCAGGGCGTCCCCCAGGATTTGTTGACCGGAGGCCAACAGCGTCCGGTACTGGCGCTGGCTGTCGGCATAGACCGGACCGATGGAAGAACCCGGGATGATGTCATGGAACTGGTTCAAGAGGATCAGTTCCCAGCCCCGGTCCAGCTGTTCTTGCGGGTAGTCCGCATGCCACTGATGCGCGATGGCCGCGAAGAGTTCGGCGTCGTGATACAGCAGCTCGCTGTCGCGGTTGGCTTTCTTGTTGCGGGACTGGGAGGTGTAGGTCCCGCGATGGTACTCAAAGTACAACTCCCCATCCCAGACCGGCAGGCGATCTTGCTTTTCCGACAGGCGGTCAAAGAAAGCACCCACGGTATCCTGGGAGACGCCCGGCAAACCGGGCATCTCGGCGAGACGCCGGCCGTATTCCAGCATGTGCGCTGTGGGGCCGCCGCCCCCATCGCCGTGGCCGAACGCAAGCAAGGTCTCCTCGTGGAGGGACTTATGCCGGTAATTGTCCCAGGCGCCCTTCACTTCCTGGACCGTCAGCCGGCCGTTGTAAGTAGTGATGTGACTGCCCGCGAACGGTTTCCATCCGCTGGGGGCGGTTATGAGATGGGCCAGCACTTCCGAACCGTCCGGCCCGCGCCAGCGGAAACTGTCATAGGGCAGTCTGTTGTATTCGTTCCAGCTGATCTTGGTCGTCATGAAATACTTGAATCCGCAGCGCTTGATGATCTGCGGCAGCGCCCAGGAATACCCGAAAACGTCAGGCAGCCAGAGCACCGGCGTGCCTGGTCTACCGAACTCCTCGCGGAAGAACCGTGTGCCGTGCAGGAACTGCCGCACCAGCGATTCGCCGCTGGGGAGATTACAGTCAGCCTCGACCCACATGCCGCCGATCGGCTCCCAGCGCCCCTCGGCCACGTGCTCCTTGATGCCCGCCAGGATCTCCGGGTGGTCCTCCTTGATAAAGGCGTATAACTGCGGTTGGCTCTGTGTGTAATGATACTCGGGGTAGCGCTCCATCAACCTCAGGACCGTGGAGAAAGTGCGGGCGGCCTTCTGCCGCGTCTGTGCAAGCGTCCAGAGCCAGGCTACGTCGATGTGGGAATGTCCGATCGCCGTGACCCGGGGACGGTCGCCCGCCGGCATGCGCCGCAACCTCTCGGTCAATGCGTCGCGGGCCACGGTCAGCGAGGCGCGGAAGGAGTCGCCGAGGGGGCCGCGCCAATCGATATATAGCATTGCCTCGTCGAGGGCTTGGAGAAGACGCGCGCGTTCGAGACTCTCCGCGGGCAAGAGCCGCACCGCGTCCAGAGTGACCAGCGCATCATAGTAGAGTTCCCGCGCCGTCCGATCTGGTACGGCCAAGGCGGCTTCGGCGAAGGCAAAGGGGCGGTCCCGCCCGGTGGTAAGCGTATAAGCCTCGATCGCCAGATCCCACTCCTCGCCGGACGTGGCTGCCTCGCGCAGGCAGACCTCCCGGTGGTGCGGGTCGATTCCCTGATGCGGCCGCCCGTCCAGATAGAGGAGACCTTCGCCGCCTTCATCCCGCGCCAGGCGGAAAACCGCCATCACCGGATGCCCGGCCCACAGGGCGGGAACCGTCGCCGTGGTCTTGAAAACCGCCCAACTGTCGAGCCCGCCCCAGACGGTCCCGGGAGGGCAAGGCCGCCAGCGGCCGGGATCGGCCTCCGCCAGACGCCCCGGTTGCCAGAGTATGGAGAGGGGCATGGTCCATAAGTACAGGTGTTCTTCCAGTTCCGCCAAGCGTTTGGCGAGCTTTTCGACGGTAAAGCGGGGATCGTTCATGAGCGGTGCTCCTTAGGGAAATTAGTTACGGCCAACCATAGTTTTTCGTATAATTCAGCGTGTTTCCTGGTTAAGATCGCGCTTTGTGGGCTAGATCCCCAGAATGTCCCGCACCTCCGCCCGCATCCCGGCCGGCGCGCACCGCCGTTCGTGCTTCACGGGTCTGGCGCCGAGGTCCCGTAAGCCCGCCGGGATCGGCATCTTCGTCAGCGCCGCGAGATCCTCGACCAGTCTCAGTTCATCCCGCCCGGTCAGAGCTTTCTCCCCGGCCACGGCACGGAGGACGGCGGCCCCGAACTTGAACGGGCTGGCCGTGGACGCAAGCACGGCCGGGGTCGGGTCGCCGGTGCGTCTCCGATAGTCCTCAAGGACATGCCAGCCCACCGCGGTATGGGTGTCGAGCAGGTAGCCGTGCTCCCGCCAGACCCGGCCGATGGCGGTGTATGTCTCGTCCTCGTCCGCGAAGCCGCCCCAGAACCCGGCGCGCAATTGCCCAAGGATCTCGTCGCCCACCTGGTAGCGGCCTTCTTGCCGGAGCGAATCCATCCAAAGCCGCACCTGCGCCGGTTCGCGGCCAGCCAGGAGGAAGAGCAGCCGCTCCAGATTGCTCGAGATGAGGATGTCCATCGAGGGCGAGACGGTCGTATGAAAGGTCCGCCGCCGGTCGTAGACGCCCGTGTGGATGAAGTCCGTCAGGACCTTGTTTTGATTGGAGGCGCAGATCAGGCGGTTGAAGGGAAGGCCCATCGCCTTGGCGTAGTAAGCGGCCAGGATGTTGCCGAAGTTACCGGTAGGCACGGCGACATTGATGGGATCCCCCGGGCCGATCGCCCCGGTCTCGACCAGCTTGACGTAAGCGTAAACGTAGTACGCGATCTGCGGCACGAGCCGCCCCCAATTGATCGAGTTGGCGGAGGAGAAATGCTGGTTGTGCCCGGCTAGTTCCGCCTCGATGGCCCGGTCCGCGAAGATCTGCTTCACGCCGGTCTGGGCGTCGTCAAAGTTGCCGTCCACGCCCACGACCGCCGTGTTGCCGCCTTCCTGGGTCACCATCTGCAGCTTTTGTACCAGGCTGACGCCCTCGGAAGGGTAGAAGACGATGATCCTGGTCCCGGGCACGTCGCGAAATCCCTCCAGCGCCGCTTTGCCGGTGTCGCCGGAGGTCGCGACGAGGATCACGATCTCTCCATGCGCGCCCGTCTTAGCCATGGCCGCCGTCAGGAGATGGGGCATGAGCTGCAGCGCCAGATCCTTGAACGCCGCCGTCGGGCCGTGCCAGAGTTCGAGCACGTGGGTGCCCTCGTCGAGCTGTATCAAAGGGGTGACGTCCGGGTGGTCGAAGCGGTCGGGACCGTAAGCGGTCTGGGCCTGGCCGCGAAGTTCTTCCAGGGTGTAATCGGTCAGAAAGAGGGAGACGACGCGCGCCGCGAGTTCCGCGTAGGGGAGTCCCCGCAGCCGGTCAAGGTCGTCAGGGGTTAAGCTTGGGATGGACGCGGGCAGGAAGAGCCCGCCGTCCGGGGCGATGCCGAGCTTGATGGCCATGGCAGCAGGGACCGCGGGGGTTTGGCCGCGGGAGCTGTGGTAGAGCATGCGATCACCTCAAGGGATGGATTGTTCGACGGGCGGAGGGGAAGTACCTGCCGGGGGGAGCTGAGAGCCGCGAGATCTCCGCCGGGCGATCAATGGCCTGGCTGGGTCCGAATGCGGCTGCAAGGCCCCGCGTCCGTACGGGAGCTCAGCGGCGCTTCGAAGCGCGACCGAGTCCGTACACGGAGGTACGGCCTTTGGACGATCGCCCAAAACCCAGCCAGGCCCTTCAGCGCCTGGCGGAGATTCTGAACGCCGCCGCTAATCTCACGAAGGGCCGTGAACGGCCCTGGGGCCGAGATTGGCATTGGTTTGCGGCGCTCCTGGACGCGCATCAGCGCACCGGGCCCGGTCGTTCATGACCGGGCTCGGCCAGACTGCCCCGCACCGTCCCTATACCTCCGGCGGCACCAGCTCGATATCACGCGTATCCGACCGATGGCGGATGGTATGTCCGTTCTCCTGATACTCGACATAAACGCACCACTCAGAGACATCGGCGAGACCGTATGTGCCGAGAATACTCGTGACGGTCTCATCCCCGTCCAGGGTAATTGTGGTATCCCCCGTCGTCTTCACAATGGAGGCCAATAAGTCGCAGGACAGATTGAGGATGGGATACCTTGTCCGGGCCGGC
>JBLNCE010000048.1:0-10232 GCA_050260415.1 Bacteroidota bacterium
GCACTTCGCCCTCTCAGTATCAAGGCGCGCTGCGCTTAGCCTTAGGTCGGTCTCAAAAACATCGTAAAGCACTTGACTTTTCTCATAGACGTCCCCCTCTCTAAGCTTAGAGAGGGGGTGGCCGAAGGCCGGGGGTGAGTTAAACGGCCTGAATCCGGGCTCTTATTACCTGAGCAAAAGGGATACCCAACTTGCGCATAGTTGTCGGCCGTTTTCGTGCTCGACGGACGCGAGTACGTCTGCACGCGAAAACGTCTCAGACACAGGATGTGCGGCAGCGACCTTCCGCCTAGAGGCTGCTCGGTGCCATCCATGGCATTCGCAGCCCCCGCCCATCCTGGGCAGAGGCTGCTTGCCCCTGAGGCCGCAAGCCATGTCGAGGAAGTCGTGGCCGGCGCACCCGGCGCGGTTGCACGCCATCCTTGCAGAGAGTGGCCGTCGCCCATCCATGGGCGCCGGCTTCTGGGACTAAATAACCTGACTTAGAAAACCCCCGGCGCAGGCACGGATGCCGAGCCGAGCCACACGGCATCCGCGCTTTGGACCATCCTGGTCGTCGCGCTACTCGGCCCATCGTGGGCCTGGGATTACCGGATGTAATCACGCCGTTGGCTTCGAAGCCCATCGGAGTACTGAGGCGCACGGAGGCGCCGAACGGTCCCTCACCCGAACCATGGATGGTGAGGTGGATAAGGACCTTCTCATTAAGGAGGTCCAGGAACCCCTGGACAGGAAGTCCGAGGTCGCGAAGGACACGGATGTCCGAGAGCGACTGGTTCCGGTCGGGCTTCGATAAACTCAGCCCCCTGAGCCTGTCGAAGGGCGGGATTCCAAAGGGTACACCCTTTGGTCCGGGAGGGTGCGGCCTGCTCTGAGCAGGATGGGAATGTGGCCATCCTGGCGAGCAGGCTTGCCAACATCCTGTCGAAAAGGAGGACGGATAGTGCCTCCCGCGACCAAAATTGTTTACAGATGAAAGCTTATACGACGCTGAAAACTGACGTAGTAGTACTAGAAGCGGTGTGAAAATCCAAGCTTTTTCCACCCGCCGGAAAAGGGGCGGGCTATTCGTGCATTTTGTGGTTTCAATTTTCCACGACAGACTCCGGAGAACTATCCGTCCAGGTCAATTCCGCGAATCCGTCACCCAGCTTCACCTGGCGCAGTGCCAATGGCAATGGCAGCACAAGCGGGAACTCGAGGGCAAGACGCTCGCCGTAGGCGGCGAGCCAGCTGCCCTGAACGCGGCTGCCCGCCACTTCGATCTCCGTGGGGATGTAGCGCAGCCGGTCAACGCCCTCCACCTCTAGTCTACCGTTTGTACGAAAGGTCACGGTCTGCCCTAGGAGGTCCAGACTGCCCTGCAGACCCACGCGGTCGCGCCGGATCTGGAAGAACGCCGGCACGGCGGGATATGCGCGGCGCCGGTACTCGTTCAGGGCGTCGCTTTCAACTTTTGCCCTCACTCTGCTTGGGCCCAGCCGCTCGACGACCGCCTCGCCTTGCAGGACAAGCTTCCCGGGAGCAAATTCTATGCCCTCCAGGTACATATCCAGTGCGGCCAGACGCGGGCCGCCGAACGTAACCTGGCGCGCCTTGATCTCCACCCGCCCGAGGCGCCCGCGCAGGAGGTCATACCAGCCGAGCGGGGCGACCTTGACGTCCAGGGAATCGTATGTAGCCGCCTGTCGTGCCAAGTTGCGCCGCAGCAACCCTCCCAATGAAGGGGCAATCGCGGCCTGGCTGGCGACCAGGCAAAAGGCGGCGCCCAACATGATCCAGGCAGCCTTGAAACGGCTCATTGCTACACCTCCCCGCCCGGCAATAGTATTCTACGCTGGCGGGGGCTTGGGCTAGTCGCGGCGACCGCAAAGCAAAAGACCGGAGCGCACCGGTGAATCCGCTGCCGCGGGTCCCGCCGCTTGCCCCGGTCCGCATGAATGAATGCGGATAGTTTTCAGTCCTTGAGCGGTATGCCCTTGGCGTCCACGTTCATCGAACCGGTCAGGATCAAGATACCCTCGATGAACCCCCAGAGCGCTCCAATTCCGCAAGTAATCAGGGAGACGATAATCTGCGCCACACCGATGCCGGTATAACCGAGGTAAAACCGATGAATGCCGAAACCGCCCAGGAAAATACCCAGGAGACCGGCGGTCATCTTCGACTTGGCGGCTTCGCCGGTCACGGGAGCCGTGGTGCCAAGACCCACGCCGCACTTCAGACAGACGGTTGCTTCAGGGTTTGTCTCCGCGCCGCAACTGTGGCAGAACTTCGTGCCTGATTTGGGTGGGCATCCGCAAGATACGCAGATCACTGCCTGATCGGCCACCTCTTTGCCGCAGTTCCTACAGAACATGGTCTTCCTCCTCAAAATCGTTATGGTAAAGGGTATGATTGAAAGCGCGCGAACCAGACCATAAGAACGCCTGACCCGGGACCCACCACGCTCCCTTCCCAATAGCGCACGGCCATCGCATGGTGGCCGCGGGTTTTGGGAACTAGTTCTCTCGTTTTCCCTCTTTTTCCTGCAGGCCCCGGTAAAAAAGTAGCATAAGCGGCGTACATCGATCTATCTTGCCGCGAGACCGCCGGCGGCGGTCCCTCCTACCAGCCGCAACCGCCGGAAAAGCCAGGGCGCGCCGTAACTTACCCAGACACCGACCAGCGCGTAACGTACGTAGCGAAAGACCTGGTAATAACGTGCGGCCTCATCGGGGAACAGTATTTTCAGGCCAAAATGGATCAAGAAAAGAAAAACGGTCCCCACCAGGAATCGGAGCAGTCTTTGCCCCCACTTATCGCCGGCGTCAAAAGCCAAATACCCGTTTGCCGACGCCAGCGCCAGCCCTGTCCCGAAACCGCCGAGCGTGCCCGAGACCGTCACGGTATCGTTGGTCGCGTGGACCAGGAGCATCAATCCGGAGGCGGCCAACGCCAGCACGATCAGCGGCCCCGCGCGCAGCCCGGCCAACCGCTCACCCGCCCGTGCCTGTGCCGAGAGGAAGACGCCCAACAACAGGCCGCCGATGGCCCAGCCGGCCAGGACATCGGTGGGAAAATGAACGCCAAGGAAGATTCGGGATAAGCCGATGAGGGCCATCAGCGCGACCGCCCCCACCCAGGCCCATGTCTTGCGCAGGGAGGCGGCAATCGAACCCCAGACGATCACAGCGGTCTGCGCATGGCCGCTGGGCAGGCCGTATCCTTCGGCCGGCGCCAGGCGAAGGCTGGGAACGAGATCAAATGGGCGCGGTTGGCGGAAGAGATCCTTGAGCCCGGTATTGAAGTAGTTGGAAATGAGGAAGAAAATGCCCACGCGTACACCGAGACGGGGGTCAAAACACCAATAGATCAGCGGCAGGAGCAGAAGGAAGAAGATCTCCTCCCCCAGGGTCGTGAAGGCGAGGGCGATCCGATCCAGCACCGGCCCGTGGATTTTTTGGATGGCGGCGATTAATTCGAGGCCCCATTGTAGAATCGGCGGCAAGCATTCCTACCCCCTCTGTTTGTTGCATCATGAATCACAATTATCAAAAAGGCGACGGTGTCAGGCCGTCGTCTCACGGGCGCCGCTCCGGCCGTCACCACGGCGCGGCGGCGAATACGTTAACGCTTTTTCCAGGAGCTTGACCTTTTTTATCAGCGCCATTTCCTTCGCTGCTACTTCCCTACTATGTCATCGACACGGCGCGGATAGAGGTTTATGCTGAGTTGCCATATGTCAGCCGACAAACATGGTATAATTTGTGTACGCATATTAAGCGTTGCAAACCAAATGTTGAGATGTTAGCCGCCATTGGCGCCATATGAGACCCATCAAAGCCGTTCTCAGGGAGGCACGCCCATGTCCACCGCCCTCCTACAGACAAAACTGCGCCTTCCTACCCTCCCGCCCA
Source organism: Bacteroidota bacterium (assembly GCA_050260415.1). Taxonomy (GTDB): domain Bacteria; phylum Bacillota; class UBA4882; order JAAYXC01; family JAAYXC01; genus JBLNCE01. Next base: position 3,900 of record JBLNCE010000048.1, read on the forward strand.
AGCGTGTTCAGCGCCCGCAGCTCATCAAACGGTTGCATGAAGGCCTCGAGTCCGGCCGGAAGATCACGCTGGTCTCGGCGCCCGCGGGATTTGGCAAAACCACTCTCATCGCCGAATGGGTATACGCACTGGATGTACCTGTCGCTTGGCTGTCCCTGGATCCTTCCGACGATGATCCGGGGCGTTTTTTTGCCTATCTGATCGCGGCTTTGCAAAAAGTGGATGCACATATAGGCCGGGAGATCGAGGGCGTTTTGCGCGCCGGACAGCTTCCCCCCGGCGAGATTTTGAGTACGGCCATCATCAACGATATCCATGATTTTGTGGGCCGGTTCTTGCTGGTCTTGGACGATTTGCAGGTGATCCAGGATCTCTTCATCCTACAGGTTCTAGAAAAACTGGTCGCCTACCTCCCCGATCCACTTCACCTGGTCCTGCTTACCCGCGAGGACCCTTCCCTACCGCTGGCCCGGCTGCGGGCAAATAACCAGCTGACCGAGATCCGCGCCGGGGATCTACGCTTTACTGGGCCTGAGGCCGATCGGTACCTACATGAGGTGATGGATCTTTCCCTGTCCGAGACGGATGTCGCCACCCTGGCGGATCGGACCGAAGGCTGGATCGTCGGCTTGCAGCTCGCCGGTTTGTCCGTCCGGGACCGTGAAGATCCCTCCGGTTTCATCGCGACCCTGAGCGGCAGCCATCGGTTCATCCTGAGCTATCTCACCGAGGAGGTCCTCGGCCGGCAACCGGAAGAGATCCGGCTTTTCTTGCTGCAGACCTCGGTCTTGGACCGGTTGAACGGGGATTTATGCAATGCGGTCACCGGACGGACCGACGGCGCCGCACTGCTGGAGAAGCTTTTTGCGGCCAACCTGTTCCTGATCCCCCTCGATGACGAACAGCGGTGGTACCGCTACCATCATTTGTTCGCCGATTTGCTGCGCGGCCTGCTATGCACGGGTCAAAACGACACCATGGCCTCGCTGCACCGGCGCGCCAGCCACTGGTACGAGCAGGTGGGCCTGTCAGGCGAGGCGATCCGGCACGTCCTGGCGGCGGCGGACTATGCGGCGGCCGTGCGACTGGTCGAGAGTCACGCGATGGGGATCATCATCCAGGGTTACACGAAGACGGTGGAGAGCTGGATGCAAGCGATCCCGCCGGCTTGGAGCGCGCAAAGCCCCCGGACCAACCTGGCCTTCGCCTGGATGTATTTGATGCGCGGCGCTTATGCGCGGGCTCTTCCGTATGTGGAGCGGTTGCGGGCGATATTCGCCGATGCAAAGACCGGCGAAGAAGACGCTTCTCTCACGGCCGAATGGCTGGCCCTACAGGCCATGCTGCTGAACGCGGAGGGGAAACCGGCGGAGAGTCTGGCCCTGTCCGACCGGGCGCTGGCGGCCGTGCCGGAGATGGAAAGCCACGTGCGGAGCTTGATCCATATGGGGCGAGCCGGCGCCTACCAAATGATGGACGATTACGAGCACGCGGTGGAAGCTTTCCAGCTGATCATCCTGCACAGCCGGGCGGCGGCGGATTTTGTCCCCGAAATGCTGGGTTATGCCGGACTGGTTCAATTGGCCATCCATCACGGCCGGCTCCAATTCGCCTTCGAGATTGCCTCCAGAGGGGTGGAGCGGGTCGGGCGATCGGGGGCGCTGTCCCCGGTCATCGCCGCCGTCCATGGCGCGCTCGGCTATGTCCATTACCAATGGCAACAGATCGAACAGGCCCGTGGCTATTTCCAGCGCGCCATCCAACTGAGCACCCTTGGGGGCTTCAGTGATGCGGAGATTAGCTACTGGGTGATCCTTTCGCGCCTGCTGCAAATGGAGGGCGACCTGGAGGCATCCGCCGCGGAGATCCAAAAGGCAGTAGATTTGATGCGGGCCGTGGCGCCGGCCTGGGTCCGGGAAGAGGTCGTCTCCCAACAAGTGCGCGTCTATCTTGCCCAGGGCCGTGTCGCCGCGGCCGAGGCGGCGCTCAAAGGGGAAGGGTTCGCCGCTAGGAATCAGTATGCCATCCCCGCTCTGGCACCGGGCCAATATTTAACCCGCCCGGCTGGATTGCTATATAACAGCGCCATACGGATCATCCTCCACCGTGCGCGGACCGGGCATGACCCAGCGGGTTTGCACCAGGGGATCGAACTTGCCGATCGATTGATTACCGTGATGCTGCAGCATCAATACCTCCCCGTGGCGCTGGAAACGCTCCTGCTCCGCGCCCAAATGTATGCCGTCCTGGGGCAAGACCAGGCCGGCCGGGCTGATGTTCTCAGAGCGCTGGAACTGGCCGAGCCTGAGGGGTTCATCAGGATTTTCGCGGAAGAGGGGCCGCCCGTGGCCGAATCCCTGACGTTCTTGCTGGAGCGCAACCGGCTTGGATCGGTTGAGGCGGGTTACGTTAAGAAGATCCTGGCTGCTTTTACCGGATCCCAGCCGTCCGAAGCCAAACAGCCCGCTCCGAATCAGGCGGCCCTGCCGTCGCCGCTGACCGAACGCGAACTGGACGTGCTGCGCCTGATGGCCGAGGGATTGAAATACGAAGAGATCGCCCAAAGGCTTTATATCTCCCTGAACACCGTGCGTTCCCACGTCAAGGCGATCTACGGCAAACTGGAGGCCGATAACCGTACGAAAGCCATTGAGACGGGACGCAGACTGCGGTTTTTGTAAGCTATAGCCAATAGAAAATCACATTCTTTTTCCGGCGCGGATCACACCTTCATGTGATCCGCGCCGTTTTTTACTCGCGTATGATTAGGGTGTCGCGACAAGATCTTGATCTGCAAGGAGCGATGTGAATGGAGGATATCAGTACCTATCGAATCTCGGTACTAGGTTCGGTAAATGAAGAAGAGATCAATGCCATGAGTCCGCTGTGGATGGAGATGACACGGGCTGAAACGGCGGCGACTCTCTTCACCACCCGCGCCGATCAATCGGGCCTCATCGGGCTGATGCGGCATCTACATGGACGGGGGTTCGTAATCCTCTCCGTGAGCCGGGTGAATACGGACACTCGTGGACCCATCGGACAAAAATAAACCGGACAATCCGGGATGACTGGAGGAGTAATAAAATGGCCGGGTTAGCTCACATCGGCGTTGGTTTGGCGGCTAAACGCTTTGCGCCCAAGGTACCGGTAGGTGTTTTGGTGTTGGCCGCAGTGGCCATCGATATCTTATGGGGCGTTTTTGCCCTCGCGGGTCTCGATAACATGAAGCTCAGTCCCTGGTCTCACGGCCTTTTCATGTCGGCGATCTGGTCCGCGGCCGCCGGGCTATTGGCGGCGTTCATCTCCCGCAAAAAGCGTATCGGTGCAATCATCGGGCTTCTCGTTTTCAGCCACTGGGTGCTGGACTTCATCACCCACCCCATGGGTTTCGGCCGTCCTCTACCGCTTGATCTGCCGCTTCTTTTCCAGGCGTCGCCAAAAGTGGGGCTCGGCTTGTATCAAACCGTCGCCGGCGCCTTTGTCACCGAGTTTGGGCTGCTCATTCTCGGGGTCGCGGTCTATATGCGCGCCAAGGCCCGACCCCGGCCTCGTCGGATCAACATAGGCGTTTAATCAGCCTAAAACGATCTTGTGATAAGAAAAAGGAGGAAAGACAAAATGTCTCTACTCAAACAAAACCAGCTCAGTACGGATGAAAACGTGGAAAAACAATGGCGGAGTCTCTACAAGTTGGGCGGCGCCGCCGCGATCGTTGGTTTAATGGGAAATCTGCTCGATATCGCGATCGGTATGCTTCTGGGAGGAGACATCTCGAAAACAATCACCGCGATTGACAGGTTCGCGCAATTCCAAGGCAGCGCGTTGGTCGGGCTCTATAACTTTGATCTGTTGAACGTTTGTATTTCCATCATCATGATCCCGGCCTTTCTTGCCCTTTGCGCCGCCCATCGGCGGGTAAATCCCGCTTATGCCGCCCTTGCCATGCTGATCTTCTCCATCGGCACCGCGATCTTCATCACGAACAATACCGCTCTACCCATGCTTACGCTCAGCGATAAGTACGCCGCCGCGGCAACCGAGGGCCAGAAAAACCTGCTGGCGGCGGCCGGCGAGGCGATGCTGGCGCGGGGCGCCCATGGAAGTCCAGGGGCCTTCCTGGGATTTGTGTTTTCGATCATCGCCAATTTAGTCATGGCGCTGGTCATGCTAAAGGGCAAAATCTTCGGCAAGGCCACCGCATATATGGGAATCCTGGGAACCGCCTTGTTGTTCGTTTATACGATCATCGTCACCTTTGTCCCGGGAATCGAAAAAGTGGTCATCGTTCTTGCCATGCCCGGCGGGTTATTGGCCATGGCGTGGATAGTCATGTATACTATTAGACTCTTTCAATTGGGACGTATGGAAAATAGTTGATAGATGCAAAAAAGCGGTTCATGCGCCCGCGGGCTTCAAGCCTGGCAATCTTAAGCTCATCGTCCTAACTCTATGGATGTTATGATCATGCCGGCCATGCCCCATGCCGCTTATCCCCGCGAAAAGTACGATCGAAAATCGCCATGCACCATAGCGACGCGGGGCATGGTCGAATGTGGAGATTGGAGCTGGAATAGAAAAGCCACGGACAGCCGGTGCGTGGTCGGTTTTATCCCCTCACACGACGCCTTCGGCATGCTCGGGCCCAAACTGACGATCGTCTATCGTTGAGGCCGCCGACACGTGGATGCAACTCTTGGTCCCGGTCTCCTGAGGGAGACCGGGGTTTTGCCACCCCTATTAGAAGCGGTGTGAAAAACCTCACTATCGCCGAACCGATGAAGGCCCTGAGTACTTAACCTTGGGCTTCACCCGATTTACCCCGAGTTCGACACCAGTAGGCAAAGGAAATTGGCTTGAGCCCTTGTCGTCAAAGCAATTCCGGGCTGGAAAATTCTCCGGCGTGTGACTACAAACCTATGTCCGCTTTTGGCTTTCCGCCGCCAAAACCAGCGGCGGTTCGGCGGCCTTCAGTACCTTGAAAACGGCCTTCTGCTCGGGGGTCGTCTCCGTCCGCTGGACGAACCGGCCTTCGGAACCGGCCATCTCACCCGCGTGCATGCGCTGAAGAATCTCGCGCAGCCGGGGCCAAGTGCTGTAAGTTGTGCACGATCTTGGCCTTGACGGTCTTGCTTTTGGGGTCGCGCTGGTTGTAGGCCATGCTAAATCAATACCGCGATCGGGCGGATGTGCCCAATCCCTCGGTTTTTTGTCGAACTAGGGAGAACGCCAACGGAGGTTTATGCCGAGTTGTCTCGAACTCTGTACCGGGCGGATTCGAAGCGATTGCCCCGCGTGGTGCCATAGGCGGAGGTATCTCCATGGCTGATGTGCTCAAGACGATTGCCGATTTTGATTGGCAATTCCCCCGTTCATACAGCAGCCTCGTCGCAAGGCCATACGGCGTCATCTATTACAATCGAAAAAACCGTGATTTACACGACGGAAATCACGCCGTTATTTGCCACGGAGATGATTACGATCATATTATCTTGGATATAATTCGGTTTTATCATAATATCGGTATTATACCGCGCATCTATTCCAAACTCGATGACGCCAGAATCGATAAGTTGCGGACTAAATTACTGAGACACGGTTTTCAGATCGCCGAGTACCCAGAAACCGTTACCATGGTCCTCGATAATGAAAACACGATTGCCATACCGGAAACATTGCGTTTCCAACGCGTCTTCGCGCTGGATGACAATATCGCGGCCATAACATTGGCGGAAGACGGGGGCGGGCTTTGGAACGTCAAGAAGCGGAAGAGGCTCTTGACCTTACCGTGGTCGCATTATATCGTCGGTTTCGACGATCGTGACAGGGCCGTTACCGCGTGCGGCATCGAGAACTTCATCGGCAAGACCGCCTTAATCGAAGACGTGGTGACCCACCCCGCGCACCGGGGGAAAGGTTACGCGCGGCAGCTCATGAACTTCGTCGTCGGATACGTCTCAACCATGAAGCTCGAGCTGGTCTTCCTATACTCGGATAATCCCATGGCCGTCAAGATATACAGGGAGGCCGGCTTTGAAGAAATAAGGGATCCGATCGAGCATTGGGAAGCGTGGCTTGAATAGGGAGGCAAGCCCATCTCCACCGCGCTCCCGCGGACAAAAGCCCCTTAGTCAAGCGGACGGCGTTCTCAGGCAAAAATCGCGCCGGTGCCGATCCCGGACCCGGTACTCTTTGCCGACGATAACGTCAAGAGAAAACCCCGCGTCATTGCGGGGTTTTCGATCTTCATCACCATTCTTATTACCAAAAGGTGTGGTGGGGTCGGCGGGATTTGAACCCGCAAGCCTCGCGGCACCAGATCCTAAGTCTGGC
>JBLNCE010000049.1:0-3164 GCA_050260415.1 Bacteroidota bacterium
AATGCTAAAATAATGATGTCCGGTAACCAACATAGATACGGAGGTATATGAAGTGAAGTACGGTCTCAATATCCAGAAGCAAGCCGCGCTGGACTTCGTGTCCCTGGGCGCCCTGGTCCACCGGCTGGATCCGGGGGTCATCCCTTTCCGCAAGGCCACCGAGTGCCAGATTCACGTCAGCGGGGGCGAGTTCAACTGCGCCGCCAACCTGGCGGACTGCTTCCGCCTGCAGACCGGCATCGTCACGGCGCTGGTCGATTATCCGATCGGCGACCTGATTGCCGAACGGGTCAGGGCCATGGGCGTCAAGCCGTTTTATAAGCGGTTCAAGCATAACGGCGTAAACGGTCCAAACATGGCGACGGTATACAGCGACCGCGGCCAGGGCGTGCGCGCTCCGGTCGTCTTCTACAACCGGTCGAACGAGGCGGCGGCCCAACTGAAACCCGGCGACTTTGACTGGCAGGCCATCTTTGCCGGTGGCGTGCGCTGGTTCCATAGCGGCGGTATCTTTGCCGCGCTCTCGGAGACGACGGGCGAGGTCATCATCGAAGGGATGAAGGCGGCCAAAGCGGCCGGCGCGGTGACCTCCTTCGACCTCAACTACCGCGCCAAGCTCTGGGATATCTGGGGCGGCCACGCCAAGGCCCTGGACGTCCTGGGCAAGATCGTCCAACACGTTGATGTGATCGTGGGCAACGAGGAAGACCTGCAATTGGGACTCGGCGTGCCGGGACCGGAAGTCGAGAAGAAATCCAAACTCGATCCGAGCACGTTCTTTGGCATGATCGACAACGTGGTGAAGAAATTCCCGCAAGTCAAGATCGTGGCGACCACCCTGCGCGAGGTGCACTCGACCAACCGGCACAGCTGGGGCGCGGTGGCCTGGATCAACGGCAAAACGTACGTCTCGCCCACCTGCGAACTGGATGTGCTCGATCGCGTCGGCGGCGGGGACGGTTACGCCTCCGGTTTCTTCTACGGCATCCTGACGGACGAGGATCCCGAGGAAGCGGTCAAGCTGGGCTGGGCGCACGGGGCGCTGCTCACCACCTTCCCGGGCGATACGACCATGGCCACCGTGGAGCAGGTGCGGGCCTTTGCCAAAGGCGGCTCGGCGCGGATCCAGCGGTAAGCACGCGCTTTACGTTTCCAGTAAGATGATTAAGGACGGCGGGGTGACCCGCCGTCTTCGTATATCGAGTTCTCAAAAAGCGGCATGAAGAAGCTTTTTTTTGCGGCTCGAAGAAGATTGGTCCCGGCGGGCTCGTGGGTAATGATAGCCCGCGAGCGGGGGAGGGCTTTCATAGATTCAGCGATAATGAGGTTTTTCACCATGCTTACAGAACAGCCTTGTCTTCGCGGGTCTAGCGATAATTGCCAAACTGCAGCTCAATACCGTAATCCTTCGTCCTGAGCATCTGGATGACGGCCTGCATGTCGTCGCGGTTCTTGCCGGAGACCCGGACCTGAGCCTCCATGATCTGCGACTGCACTTTGAGGCCCATGCCCTTGATGTCCTTGACGATCGCCCGCGCTTTATCCTGATCGATGCCGTTTTGGATCTTGACCATTTGCCGCAGCGTTCCGCCGCTGGCGTTTTCCACCTTGCCGTAGTCCAGATTCTTAACCGGGATCTTACGGTTGACCAATTTGGTCTTGAGGATCTCGACCACGCTCCTGAGCTTGAAATCGTCATCGGCAATGATCTTCAAGCCGTCGTCCTCCATGGTCACCTTGGCTTTGCTGTTTTTGAAGTCGTAGCGCTGCCCGATCTCCTTATTCGTTTGGTTGACCGCGTTATCGACCTCCTGCATGTCCACGGTGGAGCAGATATCGAACGAAACGTCCTTCGCCAATGTACATCCCTCTTCCGTTTCGTGATGAAGCGGTTTCTCCGCGCTCACGCAATCGTGTATATTTTCGCCCCTCTGGCGTTGATTCTCCTTCACGCCAGATAATTCTTCGGGGTCGGTATCGGAATCGGGATCGAAACGAAAAGGCGGGTAGCGACGACGGGGAACGATACCGATTCCGATAGCGATTCCGACCCCGATTTGGTGATAACGGCCAGTCCTGGCAATCAACCGTTACACTAGGGTTGACATCATTATATCTTTTTGATATATAATAAATAGAATATCGAACAGGGACGTGACCCATGAAAGACAACCAAACCATCTATGCCATCCTCGGTCTCCTGCACCACGAACCGCTCTCCGGCTACGACATCAGGAAGAGGATCGAAAACAGCATCGGCTATTTTTGGGACGCGGGATACGGCCAGATCTACCCCTCTCTCCGCAAGATGACCGTTGCGGGACTGGTGACCTCCGAGACCGAGCGGAATGAGGGACGCCCGGACAAGAAGATTTACTCCCTGACGGAGAAGGGCCGGATCGAACTGCGCAAGTGGCTGGAGGAGCCGGCCACCAGGGAACACGTGCGCTACGAGATCCTGCTCAAGCTCTTCTTCGGCAGCCTGATCCCGGCGGCGCGGAATCTCGAGACCGTCGAGAACTTCCGCGCGCGCTATGCGGAAAAACTCGCGCGTCTCGAGGAGTACGGCCGGAATCTGCGGCGAGTCCTGGGGGAGGATCAGGATCATCTCTATTATTACCTGACCGTCCTCTTCGGCCAACACGTCTACCGGGCTTATCTTGACTGGGCGGATCAGGCCGGCGACTTGTTAAAAGGCGCCACATTTGAAGTGGAGCCAAAGAATTAGAACGACTGACTTGTCTCTAGGTGGCCGAAAGGGTTGTTTGATATGGCGTTATTAGAGAAACATGGGTTCTTATCATTTATTTTGTTATTAGCTTCAACTAATATAGTAATATCTATTGACATTGGTCAAGAGTATTCCAATAGTGGCGATAACGTTATCATCAACCATATCAATGTTATCCCCATGTATGAAAACGGTGTCTTGCCAAACAAGACCGTGGTCATCAGGGGAGAAACAATCATCGACATAAGAGATGAACCTATGACCGGCTTTTCGCCAGGCGCCACGATCGTAGACGGTACGGGCCTATACCTGATGCCCGGATTGGTTGATATGCACGTTCATATCAACAACGCGAAAGATCTGGATCTGTTCGTCGCCAATGGGGTTACCGCGGTCCAGAATATGTGGGGGTACGAAGGTCTCCTCAATCTCT
>JBLNCE010000050.1:0-24475 GCA_050260415.1 Bacteroidota bacterium
TAAGTTCAATATGAAATATCCTAGGGGTATCCACCCCGGCTTCGCCGGGACAGCAAAGGATGAAGTCTTCCAGGTCTATTCGTGCTCGTGCTCAGCGAAGCGGTGCTCGTGCTCGTAATCGGCGTCCCCGTGCTCGTTGTTTTTATCCCGATTATGACGAACGATTACGATTACGCGCACCCGTCCTCCGTAGCAGTCCCCAGTGAATAGACCAAGATGCCACTGCGGAGGGTGGACGAGCACGAGCACGACAGTTAAGCCATGGCAAAGGTTATTCTCTATTTAGCCGTGAACATGCACGTGAACGGAAATATCATGAGGCCTTTTCGTAATAGGTATAAAATCTTCGTGTAACTTAGTGTTCCTTCGTGGATCAATAATATCAAATGATTTGCTCTTAGGCTGGATATAACAGACTTTCTTGATCCACTAAGGGCACGAAGGACACCAAGATCCAGGCTAAAGTCTAGGCTTTTCTGGGAAGATGTGAAGGAATTTGACCGTAAACGCAGATTACGCAGATTATGGGGATTACGGTTCATCCAGTTACGGCGCTGTCCCTTTAAACAAAAAGTAATCTGCGTAACTAGATTATCGCTACCAAGCTTGGGATCCTGATAAGGGGTTATGGACATGACGAATAGCGGGACTTGCGACAGGGTTGCGTCAAAGGTCATACTGGGCGTGACAAAACTCCTCGCGGAGCCGGAGAAGTATCTCGGCAAGGCGCGGGCCCGGGTCGGCTTGGTGGCCAACTACAATGCGGTGGACGAAGACGCGGTCCCCATCATAAGGCGCTTTCGCGAATCCCCCGGTCTCGAGCTTGTCCGGATCTTCGCGGCCGAGCATGGCCTGTGGGGTTGCGAGCAGGCCGGGGTAAAAGTGGGGCATACGGTTGACCAACGCACCGGCGTAGATGCGATCAGCCTGTATGGGGAGACGCGAAAGCCGACCCCTGAGATGCTCGAAGATATAGATATCCTGGTTCGCGACGGCAATGACATCGGCACGCGCTACTGGACCGAACTCTCGACGACAGCCCTATGCATCGAGGCCGCCGCCGAGGCGGGCAAGCCCATCATCGTGACGGACAGGCCCAATCCGCTCGGCGGGACGATCGTCGAAGGCAACCTGCTCGACCTGGCGTACCGATCGTTCGTCGGCTACGACCGCATCCCCATTCGTCACGGCATGACCCCGGGTGAGCTGGCAATGATGTTTGCCGGCGAATCGCGGCTCGATGTGGATCTCCAGGTGGTAGCCATGGACAATTGGCGAAGGGACATGCTCTTCCCCGCGACCGGCCATTTCTGGACCGGCACTCCCAATATGCCGACGTTCGAGACGGCCCTCGTCTATCCCGGGACCTGCTTGTTCGAGGGAACGAGGCTTTCCGAAGGAAGGGGCACGGCCAAGCCGTTCAGGCTCATCGGCGCTCCCTGGCTGGACGAGTTCGACCTTGCCGACAGGCTGAACGCCATGGGAATCGAGGGCGCGCGTTTCAGGCCGGCGCGTTTCAGGCCCGTCTTCTCGAAGCACGGCGGGGCGGTATGCGGCGGTGTCGAGGTGCTCGTGACGGAGGCCGGAGCTCTCCGCCCGGTTCACCTGGGAATATCCATGCTCTTCGCCGCCAGGGAGCAGAACCCGGAGGCCTTCGGCTGGTACGGCGCGACAGGGGACGGGACTGGTCCGGCCGAAGGGCGGCTTTTCATCGATCTCCTGGCGGGCGGCACAGAACTCCGAACCTGGCTCGAGGACGGGGCAACCCCCGAGGAGATCGCGACCAGGTGGGAGCCTGAGATCGCCCGGTTCATGAAGGTGCGGGAGCGCTATCTCATCTATGGGTAAGCTGGTCTTCTTCCTGTTCGTGCAGAAAAAGAGCGGGCTGGTGGGAGGAGTGGTCAAGGGATGAGCGCCGTCATCGGGTTCGACCTGGGCGGGAGCCATGCCGCCTGCCTGGTGGCGGACGGGGAGGGACGGATTCTCGGGCGGGGGACGGGCGGTCCGGCCAACCTGGTCAGTTGCGGGCGGGAAATGGCGTTGGCCTCGATCCTGGAGGCCTTGTCCGGTGCGGTACGGTACATCCCAGGCGGCGTCGCGGCCGTGACGCGCTGCGTCATCGGCGGAGCCGGCGGCGGTTCCGAAGCGACGGGCAGGGAACTGGCGGCCATGGCAAGGGAAGCCGGCCTGGCCTGCCCGATCACAGTTACCCATGATGCGGCCATCGCCTTGGCCGGGGCCTTGTCGCTCCGGCCCGGCATAATTGTCATGGCCGGTACGGGGAGTATCGCTTACGGCGTGGACAATGCCGGCGACCAGGCCCGCGCCGGCGGCTGGGGGCCGCTCCTCGGCGACGAGGGAAGCGGATATTGGATCGGCCTGCGCGGGCTGCGCGCGGCCTTGCGGACCATCGATGGACGCCAGGAGGCGGCCCGCCTGGCGGTGTGCTTGGCGAAAACCCTGGGCTTTTCCACGGTAGACGGCCTGCACAGCCTGGCGTACGAACCTGCGAAACTGGATCCGGCATCAGTATCGGCCCTGGCGCCCGTGGTCCTGGCGGCCGCCGCAGAAGGCGACCCGGCCGCCGCCGCGATCGTGGAAGAGGCAGCGGCGGAACTGGCTCTCCTGGCCCGGGCGGTCGCCTCCCGCCTGGAAGGAGGAGAGGAGTTGCCCATCACGTATGGGGGCGGGCTCTTGCGCGCGAACGAGGCGCTCCTCGGCCCGCTGCGGCGACACCTCGGGCGGCTTCTCTCCCGCGCCTCCCTGCAACCTCCCGCCGGGTCGCCGCTCTTGGGCGCCGTTCTCCTGGCCCTGGCGGAAGAAGGGGTGCCCGCGGAGAAGGCGATCGGCCTGAAGGATGAGATCCGATCGGAGGCCTGATTTTTGCCATGCCAATACCGCGGGCGGAGACAACGGAGATAATCGTCGGTTTGATGTCCGGCACCTCGGCGGACGGGGTGGATGCGGCGGTCGTCCGCTTCGCCGCCGGACCGCGCCTGGAACTGCTGGCCCTGCATCATCTGGATTACGAGGAGTCCCTGCGCCAGCGTCTGCTCCACGTGGCCGGCGCGGCCTCCTGCTGTCTCGATGAGTTATGCCGGCTCAACTTCGCCCTGGGCGAGATCTTCGCCCAAGCCGCACTGGCGGCGATCGATCGGGCCGGCCTGTCGCCCCGGGAGGTCGCGCTTATCGGTTCCCATGGCCACACGATCCGCCATTTGCCCGGCCGCGCCGGGGAAAAGGGCAGCACCATGCAGATCGGCGAGGGCGCGGTCATCGCCGAACGGACCGGCATCACCACGGTCTGTGATTTTCGCCCCCGCGACATGGCGGCCGGGGGGCAGGGCGCTCCCCTGGTCCCCTTCTTCGATTATCACTTTTTCGCCCGGCCTGGGCGGACCCGGCTCATCCTGAATATCGGCGGCATTGCCAATCTCACGGCGGTCAACGGGGATTTGGGGCCGGGCGCCGTCGTCGCCTTCGACACCGGGCCGGGCAACATCGTCCTGGACGGCCTGATCCAACGGTTCACCCACGGGGCGCAGCGGTTCGATCGGGACGGCCTAATCGCGGCGGCCGGGACAATCCAGGAAGAGCTGCTGGCCTGGGCCCTTGACCATCCCTTTTTCCGGCTCTCCCCGCCCAAATCCACCGGACGCGAGGAGTTCGGGGCGGATTTTCTCGCGGAATTCGTCAGGCGCGGCAGGGGGAGCGGCGCGTCATTGCCGGATCTGGCTGCCACGGCCGCGGCTCTGACCGCGGTCTCCATCGCCGATGCCGCCCGCGCGTTTATCCCGGGATGCCCGCCCGCCGACGAAGTGGTCGCCGGCGGCGGCGGGGCCAGGAATCCCGTGCTCATGCGAATGCTTCAGGAGCGGTTCGGGCAGTCCGTTGCCGTAAAGCGCACCGATGATTACGGTCTGCCCGCGGAAGCCAAGGAAGCGGTGGCTTTGCCTTTTTGGCCAGGGAGGCGGCCAAGGGTCGGACCAACAATCTGCCCGCCGCCACAGGGGCGGGCCGGGAGGTGGTCATGGGGAAGATCGTACCCGGTTGAGGCGGCGGAAGCCGCCAGAGAACAGCGAGGTGTGAAAACCGGCGCTGAGAGCCTGCCCGGACTTTGGTTTTCGGCCGTTTCCGCCGCAGGCGACAGAGTCGGGGATGGATCCCGCACCTCCAAAAAGAGGAGGCAGATACGGATGAGAAGACTTATCGGTATCCTGGCCCTCGTCGCCATTCTAGCCATGGGATTCATCCCGCCCGTACTGGCGGAGGAGGATCCGACGATGCGCCCGCAGGTCAGGGCGTTCTGGGTCGACGCCTTTCACGACGGGGCCAAGACGCCGGAACAGGTCGACCAGCTCGTCGCCGACGCCCTGGCCTCCAACGTGAACACCCTCATCGTGCAGGTGCGCCGCCGGGGCGACTCGTATTACAACAAAACCTTCGAGCCGCGGGCGGAAGACTCGGCGCTGCAGCCCGGGTTCGATGCCCTGCAATACTTGATCGACAAGGCGCACGCCTGCGGCATCGAGGTGCACGCCTGGCTCAACACCCTGGTCGCCTGGTACAATCTGAGCTCGATGCCCGCGGATCGAAACCATCTCTGGTGGAAGCACGGCCACCAGACGACCGCCTATGACAGCAGGGAGAACTGGGTTTCCTATTACCGGACCGTGGAGAACGGGCAAGTGGTCTACAAGCCGTCCCTCTACCTCGACCCGGGCCACCCGGACGTTATTGACTACACGGTCGAGGTCTACCTGAATGTCGTGCGGAACTACGACGTGGACGGGATCCACCTCGATTACTCCCGCTACAACGGCACGAATTACGGCTACAACTCCACCAGTCTCAGCCGGTTCATGACGCGCTACGATCGCACCGCGGTGCCGCCGCCCGACGATGAGGACTGGTGCAATTGGCGCCGCGAGCAGACGGCCCTCCTGATGCGCAAGATCTACCTCGGGGCCATCGCGATCAAGCCGGACATCAAGGTCTCCTCGTCCGTCATCGCCTGGGGGAACGGACCGATCGAGGAAGGCGACTGGGCGGGCCGGCGCAACAACACCGAAGCGTTCCAGGATTGGGACGCCTGGCTCAGAGAGGGCATCATCGATCTGGCCATCCCCATGAACTACGACCGGGAGTGGGATGCCAACCAGAAACTCTGGTACGATCAGTGGATCGAATGGGAGAAAAACCACCAGTACGAACGCCAGGTCGTAGTCGGCCCGGCGCTGTATTTCAACTACATCGAGCAGTCGCTGGACCAGATCCGGCGGGCGCAGCAGCCTTCGCAACTGGGGAACTACGCGGCCGGCGTCTCGCTCTATTCTTACGCTTCAACGCATCCATATCCATGCGACGATTATAAGAATGTGAACGTGAAACCCGCCACCGATCTCCCCAGACAACCCCACCAATACCTGCCGGAAACGAGGGTCTGGTATTACCCGTTGCTCGTCCGGGACGGCTGGTATGTCGATCCGGTCGAGAACAGGATCATCGAGACCAAGGCCGTCTTCCCGAACCCGGCACCCATCCCCGAGATGCCCTGGAAGACCAGGCCGACCAAGGGTTTCCTCATGGGCACCGTGGCGGATTTCGCCGGGAACACCTACGATCAGATCGAGGTAACCATCACCGGGCCCGAGACCCGCGTGGTCAAGACCGACGGCTTCGGCTGGTTCGGCGCGGGCAATCTGCTGCCAGGCTACTACCAGGTGCAGATCAGCAAGGAGTATTTCGTCGGCCGGCGGCTCATCAACGTCTGGGTCGAGCCGGGGCGAATCGCCGAGGCCAACTTCGAGCAGTTCTGGCAGAAGGGCCAGTCCGGCTGGGGCAACGTCAAGCTGGCGATCGGCCCGGCCGATCCGGAACACGATGCGTACGCAGCGGAAGGACGTCTGCCAGAGTAAGACACACAGACAACGTCGATCCTCCCGTAGGGGCGCGTATACCGCGCCCCTTTCATTACCCGGTATGGCGGCCGCTGCGCCAGTCCGGCGGCCGGAAATCAATTTCCCGAGCATGACGCCCTCAAAGGCATCGGCGATTAGGCTCGTCAACAGAAGGAACTCCGTTATCGTCAAGGGATCGTACCTGACACGCGCGACTCCTCGCCCGTCGTCTATTGAAGCATGCTGGAGAAATCGATTTCCAAAAAAGACGTCGATGTAAGGAGGAGAATCAAGAAATGGCGCGAATGTCCTACGTATATGTTCCGATAACGATATCCAGCCCCAAACGGATGGAGGCCGGGGCGGCGGCAATCAAAAAAGCAGTAGGTCACCGGCCGATGCTCTTATCCCGGGGAGGAACCGATGAGCAAGATAGCGGATGTGGCCCAAGCGGCAGGGGTGTCCATTAGCACAGTCTCAAAGGTCATCAATGACCGCGGCGGTATTTCGGAATCAACGCGGGCAAAAGTTCTGGCGGTCATCGAGAGCATGAACTATCATTCGGATTTCGCCGCCAAAGGACTGCGTACGAAGAAAACCATGATGCTGGGCACGATCGTCCGGTATCTGGAGAACGAGTACTTCCAACGGATAGTCGCCGGCATAGAGGATGCCGCCTATGCGCGGGGTTACAACGTCGTGATCTGCAACTGCCAACTCTCGGCGGAGCGTGAGCGGACACTGCTGAAGCTGTTTTTGCACCGCCGGGTGGATGGCCTCATCTTCGTGCTGCCATTGATGAAAGACGCGGAACTCGTCCAATTGGCGGCCAGAGGTGTGCATATGGCCGTCGTCGGCACGCCCGTCGTCGGCGATCTGCAAGCGCCGTTGGTGCGCGGCGATCACGAGAGCGCCGGTTATAAGGCCACCCTACATTTGATCCAAGTACATGGCAAGCGCCGTATCGCTTATATCCAGGGTCCGCCCGAACAGAATCACGGTTTTCTTGGCTATTGCCGGGCATTGGCCGACGGCGGCCTGCCTTTCCTCCCGGAATTGGTGGGGTATGCCAATACCAGCCCGGAGCTGGCCGGTTTGGCGTTGGAAAAAATAATCTACCTGGGGCAGAAACCGGATGCCGTCTTCTGTTTCAATGATGAACTGGCGTTGGGGATATACCGGCAGGCCGCAAAGATGGGCCTGAGGATCCCGGCTGATCTCGCGGTCATCGGGGTGGACGATACGCGGTTCGGACAGTGTCTCACACCGTCCTTGACCAGCGTGGCCGTGCCGACGTTTGAGATGGGACAGTTGGCGGCCAACGAGCTGATCGATGTGCTGGAGAGCGGAGCCGGGCGGGCGGGTACCAAAGTGCTCCCGACAAAGCTCATCGCCAGGGGATCTTGCGGCTGTTCGGACATCGCATAGTCTATGGCGGTGAAGCAGACGGACTTTTTCCCTCAGCATGGAGGAAATCGATTTCGAAGCATATCAACCTCCCATAGGTTGTGACGCCACGAGGAGGTGATAATGAGATCAAACTCGTCGCATATCATCGTGAAGAAAGAAGGAAGGGATTTTGGCTCGACATAGCGGAAAATGAGTTCCAATGACTAGTCAAGGGAGGGCAAACGTGATGCAAAGGGTTATAAGGAAGGGGTTATTACTCGCCTTAAGTACATTACTCTTCGCAGTCTGCGTACTCCCGCAAACCGGCGCCGCGGTCGATCAGGTCACGGTAAACGTGATTTCGGTGCTCAATGATACGTCGAGCCGTCCATTGGGAATCAATACCGATTATTGGATGGATGATCCCGGTTTGCGCGCTCCGGGCGCCAGAGCATTGACCGCGGCCTTGACCGACATGCGCGTTAAGTTCATGCGTTACCCCGGCGGCGAGAAAGCGGACGGTTATCTATGGTCGACGCCTCCGTTCACCGCCCCCAACCCGAGACTCGCCAGGACAAGCTCACAGGATTGGCCGGCCAATGACGCGGCGTACTGGACTCCACCCGGAGATCCGAACGGGACCTGGTCCCGGCCGGTATACGATTTTGACGAATTCATGTCGGACTGCCGGGCGGTCGGCGCCGAGCCGATCATCGTCGTGGCGATGGATGGTATCTACAAGCCCGCATATCCGGGCGGTACTTCCCTGACCTATCAGCAAGCCCTCGACACCGCCGTCGCATGGGTCAGATACGCCAATATCACCAGAGGCTATAACATCAAGTACTGGACGATCGGCAACGAAACCTGGAACCCGGGCTACATGGGGTCGGACCCCGGCGCGACGCAATATGGGATCGACGCCGCCGTCTTCGCCCAGCAGATGAAGGCCGTCGATCCTACCATCAAGGTGGGTATCAACGGCGATACCACGTCCTGGTTCGACAGCGCCCTGGCCAACTGCAAAGAGTATATTGATTTCCTCGACGTACACGGTTATCCGGCCTGGTCGTTCCGGGATTACAGTTCATATGCCAGAGGGGATGTAAATCCACAACAATATGTGGATCCGGCCCAAGCATCCATCGACAAACTGCCGGAACCGCACAAGAGCAGAATATTTATTACATATACCGAAACCAGTTCGGCGACGTTCGGCATCAGGGGATCGTGGACCGCGAACGATCTGGGGCACGCCCTGGTCAATACGGACATCTTCGGCCGGCTCCTCAATGACGGCCGCGTCAGATTCGCCCTGTATTGGAACACCCGTTGGATCGACAATAACACGAACAGCATTCCCCATGAATACGACGCCCTTGACAAATACAACAATCTCACGGCAACCGGCCTATCCATGGCGTTGCTCGGCCAGAATCTCCTGGACAAGATGGTTTCGGCCACGAGTTCTTCAACGATGATTATTCCATATGCCACACACAGTCCCGGTGCCGGGAAGTTGAACGTCATCCTCATCAACAAGGACACCGTCTCACATACGGTCGCGGTAACCTTGCAGAACTACGCCTCGGTCAGCTCCGGCAACAAGTGGGTGCTAAAGTCCGATGACGGGTTGGGGTCCAACGATTTGACGCCAATCTACGCGCAAGACGGCACCGTACCTGTCAACGGCAACCAATTCAACGTGACTCTGGATCCGGTCTCGATCGCGGTCATTCAACTTAATGCGGGCGGAGACCTGGAACCGCCCACGGCGCCGACGAACCTGGCGGCGGCGGCCGTTTCCGCGAGCCAGATCGATCTCTCCTGGACCGCTGCCACGGATAACATCTGCGTAACCGGCTACAAGGTCTTCCGCAACGGCGTCGAGGTGGGAGCCACGTCCAGCGTCACCTATCACGACAGTGGACTGCAGCCGAACACCACTTACACCTACTATGTCAAGGCATTCGACGCGGCGGGCAATGTCTCGGCAGCCAGCAATACCGCTCAGGAGACCACGCAGGCTCAGACACCTGATACCGAACCTCCGACCGCGCCGACAAACCTGGTGGCCTCCGCGATCAATTACAATCAGGTCAATCTGACGTGGACCGCCTCCACCGACAACGTGGGCGTGACTGGTTACCAGATCTTCAGGAACGGCGCGCAGGTGGGTACGAGCGGCACAGCCTCTTATGCCGACACCGGCCTGTCGCCCAATACCACTTACTCGTACTACGTAAAAGCTTATGACGCGGCTAGCAACGTCTCGCCGGCCAGCAACACCGCCCAGGCCACCACCCCGCCCGCCCCAGGCAACACAATGCATGTCGCCGATATCTGGACCTGCGACTCGGCCGGCAACCCGAAGACAACGTTTAGCGCGGGGGAGTATGTTTATTGGAAGGTCAAGATCGTGGACGCCGGCGGTAATCCGGTCGCGGGGGCCAGCGTCGTCACCCATGCGGCAAAGGCCGATGGCAATTCTTACGGGGACTTTACCAACACAACAGGTCCCGACGGTATCGCCAGCTTCAACAAGAAATCCAACAACTCCGATCCCAGAGGTACATGCAGCATTACCGTTACCAATGTGACTTTAGGCGGATGGACTTATGATCCCGGGACAAATGTCAAAACAACCACCAATTTTACGCTGCAATGACGGGTAACAATTGGATAAGCAGCATATCCACCTAAGCGCGGCTGACGAGGAGGTGAGGGTCAACCTGTCTTTGGCTTCGGGAAAACCAGCTTCATAAGAAGAAATATGTGAGGAGAGAGATCGATGCCTAAGAGCATAATCCGCACGACGATCATTTTATTGCTCTGCCTTTTCGTGGCGGCGTTTATTCAGATTCAGGCAGCCGGCGGACCCGGTGGAGAAATCACTGTCTGGGGATGGGATAATCCGGATAGCGTCGTGCAAGAGACATTCCGCAAAACTCATCCCAGTATCAAGGTGAATTACATCAAGATGGACTGGCAATCCGTCATTCAGAAGCTCCTTGCCTCCCTGGTGGCGGGCACGGGCGCTCCCGACGTGGCCAATATCGAATGCAGCGCCGTGGCACAGTTCATGGCGCGCGCCCAAAACGGCGGCATGGTCGACCTATCCAAGCTTGTCGCGAAGTACAAGAACGATATCGCTCCTTATTCTCTCTCCATCGGCACCGCGCCCAACGGGAAGATCATCGCGATCCCGTCGGACGCCGCGCCCGCGATCGTCTTCTACCGCCGCGACGCCTTTGAAAAGGCCGGAGTCAAGGCGGAAGACATCAAGTCCTGGGCCGACCTGATCGAAGCCGGCAAAAAGATGGGGGCGGCCACTGGTGGCAAGGTCAAGCTCAGCGCGACCGCCAGCGAACTCTTTAACTTCCAATTTCTGCTCAACGACGGCGTCGGCGGTCTGATCGACAAGAACGGCAAGCTGTCCCTCGTGACCCGAAAGAAGGAGGCGCTTGCCGCACTCAAGCTTGCGCGTGCGGCCGTTGACGCGGGCGTTGTCGCCCAGGTCGCTAGTTGGGGCAATGATTGGTTCGCCGGCTTCAAGAACGGCAATATCGCCACCTATACTTCCGGCTGCTGGCTCGGCGGCGGCATCAAGGCCGACTTGGCGCCGGAGACCAAGGGCAAATGGGGCGCCATGCCATTGCCCCAGGCCAAACAAGGTTTCCATGGCGGGACCTGGATGTGCATTCCCGCGCAGTCCAAGAACAAGGATGCAGCCTGGGAATACCTTCGCTGGAACATACTGGATGTAAACGGCGGCGCCAAGCTGGGCTTCGTCAACAGCACCTGGCAGACCATCCCGGCGTATCGCCCGTGCTATGAGGATCCGATCTTCCACCAGCCCGACGAGTTCTTTGCCGGACAAAAGGTTGGCGAGCTTTATATCGAGACGACAGCCAAAGCTCCCAAGATGTTCTTCCACGAGAAGGACCGGGAGGCGATAGCGTTGATGCACGCCGAGTTCGCCAAATGCCTGGTGGAGAAGAGTATCACCCCAGAGCAAGCCCTAGATAACGCCATCAAGGCGATCCTGGGCAAGGGCCTGGCCAAAAAGTAAGGGCGTTTGCTGCTTTGGGGCGGCGTCGCAAGAGCCGCCCCAACACCTCCCCAAACGCTTGCCAAACCAGCCTGGGTGGGCAAAGGAGTGGTTATCGTGGCGGTCGCCGGTTCGAGCTGGTTGCGGAGGAAAAACCTATGGTTTTATATATTCATCGCCCCATTCTTCCTGCAATTCGCCATCTTTCAGTTGTTCCCCATGGTTTGGGCGTTTTGGCTGTCCTTCCACGAATGGACCGGCATCGGCAGCATGACCGCCGTGGGGTGGCGGAACTATGTGCAGGCCGTGCATGACCCGCTCCTGTGGCAATCCATCGGCAACACGCTTTATTTGTGGTTTTTCGGCACCGCCATCTCCATGAGCGTCCCTTTCGTCGTGGCCTTCATGCTCAATTCCGGCCTGGTACGGGGCAAGGAGTTTTTTCGCACCGCTTTCTTTCTGCCGCAGGTGACCTCCCTGGTCGTGGTCGGCATCATCTTTCTGACCCTGTACGGCAAGGAATATGGTTTCCTGAACCAGTTGGTGCACGCGGTCTTTGGCACGAAGATCGATTGGCTCGGGCAGTCGGCCTGGATCAAGCCTTCCATCATCCTGCTGGGTTTCTGGCATGGTTTCGGCTGGTTTACCGTCATGTACCTGGCGGGGCTCCAGAGCATCCCCGAGGAATTGTATGAAGCGGCACGGGTGGACGGAGCCGGCCTTGCGCAACAGTTCCTGTACATTACCATTCCCATGCTCCGTAATGTGATCGTGTTTCTTTTCATGATGTCGTTCATCAACGGCCTGCAGTCGTTCATCCCTTCCTTCATCCTGCTCAACGGCGGGGGCGGCACCGGCAACGCGGGCCTCACCATCGTGATGTATCTTTATCAACACGGCTTCACCTTCTTCAATCTCGGGTACGGCTCCTCGCTGGCCTGGCTGCTCTTTGTCCTGATCGTCGCCGGCACGCTCCTCCAGGTCAAATTCGTCGGCTTGAACAGAAAGTGAGGTGGCGGCAGTGAATGAGCTGATGAAAACGATACATCGGAACCAGATAGATCCCCACCGAAGATGGTCGCCCGTCGCGGTCTGCGGCAAGTTCCTCCTCTATGCGGTCTTGATCTTCTGGGCGGTCGTCTCGGTCTTCCCCTTCTGGTGGATGCTGGTCTGCGCCACCCGCACGACCGGCGAGATGTTCAATATCCCTTTGCCGCTGGTTCCGGGGCACTCGCTCCGGCAAAACCTGCAAGGCCTGCTCAAAGTCACCCCATTCGTACGTCAGTATCTTAACAGCGTTTTTGTCGCGGTCGCCGGCACGACCTCTCAGCTTTTTCTGGCCTCCCTCTCCGGATACGCCTTCGCCAAGTTCGACGTGCGCGGCAAGGAGAGGTTCTTCCTCATCATCCTGGCCACGATGATGATTCCGAGCCAACTCACCCTGATACCCGGTTTCCTCCTCATGAGCAAGCTTCATTGGCTGAACACCTATTACTCGTTGCTCGTGCCGGGGTTGGTCGGGGCCTTCGGCATCTTCTGGATGCGGCAGTATATCGCCGAGGCCGTCCCCTCCGAACTCCTGGATTCCGCCAGGGTTGACGGGTGCCATGAGTTCTTGATTTTCACCCGCATCGTGCTGCCGATTACCACCCCCGCCCTGGCGGCGCTGGGTACCTTCATCTTCCTCGGTTTCTGGAACGACTTCCTCTGGCCGCTTATCGTTCTGCGCGAACCGGGCATGTATACGCTGCCGGTGGCGCTCCGGTTCCTGACCACGACCTACATGTTCGATTACAGCAAGTTCATGATCGGGACGGCCCTAGCGACTTTCCCGATGGTCCTGGCCTACTTGTTTGCCAGCCGCAAGTTCATCGCGGGATTGACGGCCGGGGCGCTGAAGTAATCCCCGGGGGACAGATGAACCCATGCCTATCCCAACCTTTGTTCCGCTTGGTGGAGGCGGGCGCCGTGCAGGTTAACAACCTGTCCACCGCGGGAGCGACATAATAGATGAAGTACACCAATCCCATTATTTCCGGATTCCATCCGGATCCCAGCGTCTGCCGGGTAGGAAATGAGTACTACCTGGTGACGAGTTCCTTCACCTATTTTCCCGGCGTACCGGTTTTTTACAGCCTGGATCTGGTCCATTGGCGGCTGCTTGGCCATGGCCTGACCCGCCGCGGCCAGCTCGATCTCACGGGGGCCGAGTGCTCGGCCGGTATCTGGGCGCCGACCATTCGCCACCATCAGGGCCTTTTTTATCTGATCACCACGAATGTATCCCATGGCGGCAATTTCTACGTCACCGCCGATGACCCGAAGGGGGAATGGTCGGATCCCATCTGGGTGGATGCGGATGGCATCGATCCATCCCTCTTCTTCGATGATGACGGTACGGTCTATTACACCCGCCGGGAAGGAAGCGACAGCATCGTCCAAGCCGTGATCGACGTGCGTACGGGGAAGCTGCTGGCGAAACCGCGGGTGATCGCCCGGGGTTTCGCGTCACCGGATATAGAAGGGCCGCACCTATACAAGATCGGCGGGCTGTACTACCTTATGGCCGCTGAGGGAGGCAGCAGATTTGGGCATAGCGTGACCATAGGCAGAGCGCAAGATCCCTGGGGGCCGTTCACGCCCTGTCCCCACAACCCCATCCTCACGCATCGGCACCTGTCGGGAGGGCCCATCCGCGCCACCGGTCACGGCGATCTCTTTCAGGCCCACAACGGCGGCTGGTGGATGGTCTTTCTCGGCACCCGCCACAGTTCCTATGATGGTCTGAGCCATCTCGGCCGGGAGACCTTCCTCGCCCCGGTTTCCTGGACTCATGACGGCTGGCCGATAGTTAACGGAGGCCGGCCCATCGAATCCGAAATGGCGGACGACTTGCCGACCCCGCACCCGTGGCCGCCGGCCTCGATGCGTGAAGACTTTGACAGCGCGGCCCTTGATGCAACATGGGTATACCTGCGCAATCCCAACGGCGAGAACTACTCGCTCGCGGAGCGCCCCGGTCACTTGCGGCTCAAAGGAACGCCCGTCACCTTGAACGCCCTGGACTCCCCGACCTTTGTCGGCCGGCGCCAGGAGCACTTGCACTGCCGCTTCCTCGCCAAGCTCGAGTTCAGCCCGGCAAGCGAGGGCGATGAGGCCGGAGCTAGTGTCTATCTCGATCGCCGCCATCACTACGAAATCGCGGTGACCGTGCGCTCCGGGGAGCGTTGTGTCATTGTCCGCCGGACCGTGGACGATCTAGAGGCGGTCGTGGCCTGTGTTCCGTTGGGGGAAGGGCCGGTGGTTCTCTCGATCGAGGCCGATCCGGTCAACTATTCCTTTGCCATGAGGCAAGGGGGGAATGAGGCGCTGCCGCTCGCCACGGGCCAAACCAAGCTGCTCGGCACGGAGCTTGCCGCCAGTTGGACGGGTGTCGTGCTGGGTCTGTATGCGATCGGCAATGGATGTGCCGCGCCGGCACCCGCCGACTTCGATTGGGTCGAATACCATCCGCGGACATAATCAGTCGGGCAGGAACGCGTACCTTTCAGTAACGCGAATCCCCGCAGAATCCGGTGCAATGATTCGTCAGGCAGGAACCCGGCCCCTCCGCGCCGAACAGCGAACACAAAAATCACCGAAAGGGTTGACGCCGGTGAAAGACCTCTTCGCGCCCGACTTTACCCGCCTGCGCCGGGTCCTGCAACGCCGGGGGGAGCCGGACCGCGTGCCGTTCTTCGAGCTCTTCGCCGACACCGAGATTATGGCGGCGATCTTGGGCCGGCCCGTGGCCGCCCTCCAAGACAGAATTGATTACCAGGTCAAGCTGGGATATGATTTCGTGACGGTCTGGGTGCAAAACATGAACTTCCCCACCGCCGGCCAGGGCACGGCGGCCGACACGGCGGACCTGGCGCGCGCGGGGCGCACCTTCAACCTGGCCGGCCAGGGCGTCATCCGTCATTGGGCGGACTATGAGCGCTATCCGTGGCCCGACCCGGCCCACGCCGACTACCGGGAGATCGAGGAGGCGGCCCGCCTCATGCCGGAGGGGATGAAGGCTATCGTCCTCACCGGGCACGTCCTGGAGATGCCCATGGCCATCATGGGTTACGAGGGCCTGTCGCTGGCCGTCTACGACCAACCCGACCTGGTCGAGGCGGTCTTCCAGCGGGTGGGGGAGACGTATCTCAGGATCTACCGCGACCTGATCGGCATGGACGCGGTCGGGGCGGTTTTCATCAGCGACGATCTGGCTTTCAAGACGCAGACCCTCATGCCCCCGGATTTTCTGCGGCGGATGGTCTTTCCCTGGTACCGGCGGTACGTCGAAGTCTGCCACGGCGCGGACGTGCCGGTCATCCTCCACTCCTGCGGCAACCTGAGCGCGGTCATGGACGACCTCATCGCCTGCGGCCTCGACGCCAAGCACTCCTACGAGGATCAGATCCTGCCGGTCGAGGAGATGAAGCGGCGCTACGGGCAGTCTTTGGCCGTCCTGGGCGGCCTGGACCTGGACTTCCTCTGCCGGGCCACCCCGGACGAGGTGCGGGCCCGGACCCGCCGGGTGCTCGAGGCCTGCATGCCGGGCGGCGGCTATGCCCTGGGCACCGGCAACAGCGTGGCGAATTACCTCCCGGTGCAAAACTTCCTGGCCATGCTGGAAGAAGGTCGCCGGTCGGGGATCTACGGCTAATGGAGACCTGGATTTGTTGCCTGGCGTAGGTTTCCGGTAATACATCTCCGCATCCCCGATCAGCCGCCAAAGCGAATTGAGCCTCCGCAGACAAGAGGGGGCCGGGGGGCGCGTTCCGATTAAGGAAAGATCCCCCTTGACATCCAGGGGGTAGGGGGAGTATACTATCGCTAGCGGGACGAAAAAGAGCCATGTGGGACAAAAAAAGTCCCGGAAAGGATGTGAGAAAACATGAAGAAGTGCCATGACTGCGGCGCCAAGGTGGTCTCGGCGGGTCTGGTGTTCTGCCCGAAGTGCAGTTTCCCTTTGAGCACCCGCGCGAAGATCGACGAGCGGCCCTCCATCGCCCCCACTTTCTACGCGGGATTCGACAGGCTCGCCAAGTTCTAGGACACACCGCGACCAGCCAGGGATAGCCCGGCGGCGGCCTTTACGGCCTTCCGCCGAGGCGGGGCCCGGCGGACTCCCCATCAGGAAAACCCCCTCGTTCCTTCCGTTGTTCCAGCGATGCCTCGCGCGGGATCGAGCACCGTTTCGCGTCGCTTATCTTTCCTCCGCGCATGCGACCGCCCGACATCGAGGATCTTATCCCCGCGGATCGTCCATCCGCTCTGAACGTCATTCTTGCGCCGCCGCGGAGACAGATGTTATAGTAGGGATGATCAGCCGGGATGCCGGCCCAGGGAGCGATCCCGTTGACCTACATCAATCCCGTCATCCCCGGATTTCACCCTGACCCAACCATCTGTCGGGTGGGGAGGGATTACTACCTCGCGACCAGCTCTTTCTCGTATTTCCCCGGCGTCCCCGTCTTCCACAGCCGCGACCTCGTCCACTGGCGTCTCCTGGGCCACGCGCTGACCCGCCGGAGCCAGCTCGATCTGACCGGCGCCGATTGCTCCGGCGGGATCTGGGCGCCCACCCTCCGCTGCCACGGCGGGCGATTTTACCTGGTCACCACCAACATGTCACACGGCGGCAACTTCTTCGTCACGGCCGAGGATCCGGCCGGCGAGTGGTCGGACCCGCTCTGGGTGGATGAGGGCGGGTTCGATCCCTCGCTCTTCTTTGACGACGACGGCGCCGTCTACTACACCCGCCGCGAGGGGGACACCATCGTCCAGGCGGAGATCGATCCCGCCACGGGGAAGCTCCTCGCCGGTCCGCGGGTCATCGCCCGCGGGCTGTGCTCCCCGGACATCGAGGGCCCCCACCTGTACAAGATCGGCGGGCTCTACTATCTCCTGGCCGCCGAGGGGGGGAGCCGGTTCGGCCACAGCGAGACCGTACAGCGCGGCACGAGCCCCTGGGGGCCGTTCACCCCCTGCCCGCACAACCCGATCCTGACCCATCGCCACCTCTCCGGGTGCCACATCCGCGCCACCGGCCACGGAGATCTCGTGGCGACCCCGGACGGCCGGTGGTGGATGGTCTTCCACGCCACCCGGCACAGCTACTATGATGCCCTGAGCCATCTCGGCCGGGAAACCTTCCTGGCCCCGGTTACCTGGACGGAGGACGGCTGGCCGGTGGTGAACGGCGGCCAGCCCATCGCCACCGCGATGGAGGGTGACCTGCCGCCGCCGCATCCGTGGCCGGCGGAGCCGGCGCGCGAGGACTTTGACCGGGGCGTTCCGCCGTCCTGGGTCCACCTGCGGAACCCACGGCCGGCGAACTACTCGTTGACCGCGCGACCGGGATGGCTGCGCCTGCACGGCTCGCCCGCGGCGCTAAACGACCTGGATTCCCCGGCGTTCCTCGGCCGGCGCCAGGAGCATCTGAACTGCCGGGCCGCCGCCAGGCTGGATTTCCAGCCGGCCGCGGAGGGGGAGGAGGCCGGGCTCACGGTCTATCTGGATCGCCGCCACCACTACGAGGCGGCATTGATCGGGCGCGCCGGGGAACGCCGCTTGATCGTCCGCCGGACGGTCGACGACCTCGCGGCGGAGACGGCCTGCGTGCCGGTCGAGCAGGGTCCGGTGACGCTCGCGGTCGAGACGGACCCTCATACTTACCGGTTCGCCTATTGCCCGGACGGGGGGGAGCCCAGGTCGCTGGCCGAGGGTCAGGCCAAACTCCTCGGCACCGAACTGGCCTCGAGCTGGACCGGGGTCATGCTCGGGCTTTACGCCACGGGGAACGGACGGCCATCCTCCGCGCCCGCGGACTTCGATTGGTTTGAGTACGAGGGAAGATAGAGCTGGGTAACGGCAACTGATTACCACCGCGGATATACTCGCGCATTCATTGCGTCTTTATGTCGTTCCCTCGATGGAGGTCTGCGATGATGAACTCCCGCGCTGACCGGGACTGGGAAAACCCGCGCGTGCTCCAACGCCGCCGCGAACCGGCCCACGCCACCCTCCTGCCCTTCCCGGACGAGAAAGCCGCCCGCCGCGGCGACCGGGGCGGGTCGCCGTATTTCAAGCTCCTGAACGGGAACTGGCGCTTCAAATACCTCGCCTCACCGGGGGAGGCGCCGGAGGGGTTCGCGCACCCGGGCTTTGCGGACGACGACTGGGATCTCCTGCCCGTCCCGTCCAACTGGCAGATGCACGGCTACGGCCGGCCGGTCTACACCAACGTCGACTATCCCCATCCCATGGACCCGCCCTTCGTGCCGGACGCGAACCCGACCGGCCTCTACCGGACGGTCTTCCGCGCGCCGGCGGAGTGGGCGGACCGCCGGGTCTTTGTGGTCTTCGAGGGAGTCAACTCGGCTTTCAACCTCTGGGTGAACGGCCGGTTCGCCGGTTACAGCCAGGGGAGCCACCTGCCGTCCGAGTTCGACCTAACCGATTGCTTGCGGGCGGGGGACAATCTCCTGGCGGTCCAGGTCTTTCAGTGGTCCGACGGCAGCTACCTCGAGGACCAGGACATGTGGCGGCTCTCGGGCATCTTTCGCGATGTCTGGCTCATGGCGGCGCCCGTTGTCCATCTCCGGGACGTCAGGATCCGCACCCCGCTTGACGCCGCGTACCGCGACGCGGCGCTGGAGATCAGGGCGCTCCTCAGGAACTACACGGACCGCGAAGCTCCGGACGGCCTGCGCGTGACGGCGAAGCTGATGGACGCCCGGGGGGGCGAGGTCTTCCGGCGCGTCCTCCTCCCCGCGCCGCCCGGCCCCGGCGGGGAGACCGCCGTCGAGTCGTCCGTGCCGGTCGCGGCGCCGCGGCTATGGTCCGCGGAGGATCCGTATCTTTACGCGCTCTTGCTTTCCCTGGAGGGAGCCGCGGGAGAGACCTTGGAGGTCCTTCGCTTCAACGTGGGTTTCCGCCAGGTGGAGATCGGGGATCGCCGGTTGCTGGTGAACGGACGGGCGGTCAAGCTCCAGGGCGTGAACCGGCACG
The DNA here is from genome assembly GCA_050260415.1 of Bacteroidota bacterium. GTDB lineage: Bacteria > Bacillota > UBA4882 > JAAYXC01 > JAAYXC01 > JBLNCE01. The sequence continues at coordinate 19,387 of JBLNCE010000050.1, forward strand.
ACTTCCATCCCGATCTTGGGCACGCCGTCACGCGCCAGGCCATGCTCCAGGACGTCCTCCTGATGAAACGGCATAACATCAACGCCGTGCGCACTTCGCACTACCCGAACGACCCCTACTTCCTGGATCTCTGCGACCGTTACGGTCTCTACGTCATCGACGAGACCGACCTAGAGACCCACGGCTTTGCGCAGATCGGCGACTGGTCCAGGCTGGCGCGGGATCCGGACTGGGAGGCCGCTTTCGTGGAGCGCGCCTCGCGCATGGTGGAGAGGGACAAGAACCACCCGGCGGTCATCGTCTGGTCCCTGGGGAACGAGTCCGGCTACGGACCGAACCACGACGCAATGGCGGCGTGGATCCGGGGGGCCGATCCGACGCGGCCCATCCATTACGAGGGCGCGCGGGACGCCCCCGTGGTCGACATCGTGAGCGCGATGTACCCCACGGTCGACCGGCTGGAGGAAGAGGGCCGCCGGACCGACGACCCGCGCCCCTTCTTCATGTGCGAGTATGCCCACGCCATGGGCAACGGCCCGGGCAACCTCAAGGAATACTGGGAAACGATTCGGAGCCACCCGCGGCTGATCGGCGGATGCGTCTGGGAGTGGGCGGATCACGGCATCCGGCGGCGGACCGCCGATGGCCGGGAATGGTTCGCGTACGGGGGCGATTTCGGAGACCGGCCGAATGACGCCAACTTCTGCATCGACGGGTTGCTCTTTCCTGATCGCACGCCCCACCCGAGCCTCCTGGAGCTAAAGAAGGTGCTCGAACCGGTCGAGGTCACGGCGGCGGACCTGCGCGCCGGGCGGTTCAGGATCCGGAACAGATACAGCTTCCGCGACCTGAGCCATCTATGGCTCTGCTGGGATCTCCGCCGGGAGGACGAGCTCCTCGCCGAGGGGCGGGTGGAGATGCCCGGGATACCGCCCGGGGGCGAGCAGGAGCTTTCCCTTCCCTACGATCCACCCAGGGGGGGCGCGGAATGCCGGCTCATGCTCCGCTTCCTCCTGGCCGCAAGCGAACCCTGGGCCGAGCGGGGCCACGAGGTGGCCTGGGCCCAGTTCCTGCTGCCCGCGGCGCCCGCGGAACGTCCGGCGGTCGCGCTCTCCGCCCAACCGGCCCTCCGGGTGGAGGAGACGGGGGCTTCCGCGATCGTGACGGGAGACGGCTTTCGGCTGGTTTTCGCGAAGGATCGGGGCGAGCTGAGGGAGTGGGAGGACCGCGGCCGTCCCCTGCTGGTGGAGGGACCGCGGTTCAACGTCTGGCGGGCGCCGACGGACAACGACGGCTGGCTGGATCGCTTGGACGAGCACAAGCAGGTCCACCAATGGCTTCGGGCCGGGCTGAATCGGCTCGCGACCCGCCTGGAGGAGGTCGCCCTCCGGCAGGCCGCCCCCGGCGCGGCGGTCTTCGAGGTGCGCGCGGTCCACGGCCCCTGCGGCCTGCCGCCGGCCTTCCGTACCGTGTTCCGGTACACGGTCCGCGGCACAGGGGACCTGACGGTGGCGGTCAAGGCGACCCCCCTGCGGGAATTGCCGCCCCTCCCCCGCCTGGGACTGCGGCTCCTGCTCCCGAAGGAGCTGGAGTTCATCACCTGGTACGGGCGGGGGCCGCACGAATGCTATCCCGACCGCCAGGAAAGCGCCCCGGTGGGGCTGTACCGGGGCACGGTGCGGGAGCAGTTCGTGCCGTACGTCAAACCCCAGGAAAACGGGAACAAAACCGAGGTACGCTGGGCGACGCTGACGGACTTGCGCGGGCACGGCCTGATGGCGATGGGGTGCCCGCACTTGAACGTGGGTGTGAGTCGCTACACCGCGGAAGACCTGGCCGCGGCGGGGCATCTGCACGAGCTGCGGGAGCGCGATTTCGTGGTGTTAAACCTGGATCACGCCGTGGGCGGCCTGGGCAGCAACAGCTGCGGCCCTTGGCCTTTGCCGAAATACCTGATCCAGCCGGAGGAGATGGAGTTCACCGTCCGTCTTCGGCCGGCGCGCACCGAGGAGGACCCGTGGCGGTTTAGCCGGCAGGTCTTGGAAAAGGTGGAGTGTTGAACGGGCTTGGTTTGTCGGGCGGATACGCGATGGTTCACCGCGTTTTTTCGAAGCGGTGTGAAAAACCGCCGGTTTTCGTGAACTCACCCCCCGGCCCCCTCTCTTCAGCGGAAGAGAGGGGGTGGCGCGCACGCCGGGGGTGAGTTCAGGGCCCAAGTCCGGGAGATTTAGGGCCTGAGCGATGCGTAACCATCATTAGTGGCCGCATCAGCCTTGTTTTTCCCGGCGAAAAAACCCGGGCGCAAAGATCGCCAGATAGGCCGCCCAGGCGATTACCTCGAGCAGCGAAGGGTTGCCGTTGTAGCCGAAGAGCGCCTTCAAGAACGAGCCCAGCGTCCCCCGTTCAGGCAGAAGACCGTTTATATCCCAGACGCGCTCGACGATGGCCGGCAGCAACCCCGCTTCCTGGAGTTCATGGAGGCCCTGGGCGAAAAGCCCCGCGGCCACCAAGACCAGCAATAAGCCGGTGTAGCGGAAGAACCGCGCTAAATCCAAGCGGATCGTGGACTTGAAGACTAAGAACGCCAGGAAAACGGCGAGGCCCAAACCGAGGAAGCCTCCGAACAAGTTGCCCCCCGTTCCGCCGGAAAGCGCCGCAGCCTTGAGGAAGAGAACGGTCTCCACACCCTCGCGATAGACGGAGAAGAAGGCGAGGGAAAACAAGCCGATGCCATGACTCGTCCGCGTGCCCGCTGCAGTTTTGTCCCGTATCACCCGGGAGATGTTCCGCTTGCGCCCCCCCGCCAGGGCGATCATCACGGTCAAGATGCAGACCGCCACCAGCATGGTGATCCCCTCGAAGATCTCCTCCGCCCGGCCGGAAAAACCGCCCGCCACCGTTTCGAAGAGGTAGGCCGTCAACACGCTGGCTAGCACCGCGGCGCCCGTACCCGCCCAGACGTACTTCGCGCGCTTGCTTTCGTTGACCTTGGACAAATAGCCAAGCATGATGCCGATAATGAGGGCGGCCTCGATCCCTTCCCTGAGCGTGATAAGAAAGCTCGCTCCCATGCTTAATGCCTCCTTGATTGGGTCGAGTCTGTTCTGCCCGCGTTCAGCGGGTCGACCGTGATGATCCGCCCGCCGCGCACCCGGCACGCCGTGGTAACCGCGTCACATCTCGTTCACCTCCCCTTCATCGCGGCGCGGAAGGCCGTTGGGCCAGGCCCGCCACTCCGTACGTTCCCGCGGGAAAGTGATGCAGCGCTTATAGGCGTGCCGAGGCCCTTCCCGCTCATTCGCGTATCGCTCTTAGAGAAACAAAATAATGTTAGATATAACTAAAATTATTTTACCACATAAACACACCGCTGGCAAGAGCAAGAAGACAGCTTTGCCCGGGCCGAGATGCCCAACTGGCAGGAAAAGGGTGATAGACGGCGAACAAGGGGCGTCGACGGGATAAGCGCCTTAACCGATGGAGAGGACCTGGAAGCGGATGTAACCGACCTGCTCGATAGATTAAAAGCGATGTGAAAAACCCCAGACGCTTTTATAAGGGTGCAGGGAAGCGAATCGACCGAGCAAGGTCATGTTACGTAGGAGGTGGGAACCCTCCCTGGTAAGGTCCAACCAACCACCAGAAGCCAGCCTTGGAGGCTAGGGGTAACCCTGCGGCTTATGTGTAGGCAGGCGAGACGGCGGGCCGAAAGCCGCAAGGTTGAAGGGATTGAGCCCCGAAATGCACCGAGATGGGAAGGCCGATGCCCTGCTTCCAGCAGAAGGCAACATCACGGCAGACGTAAGGGTGAGAATGCCGTGGCTCCCCGGGGTCGGAGACCTTGGCACGCCGGACACTGATGTAACATGGTAACTCGGGAGACCCCGGACGCTCTCCGAGGGGAGTATGGCCGACAAGCGATAAAAAGTTAGGAGGCCAAACGGTGACGGGGAGTCGGACCGCCGCATAGTACCGAGGAAGCGGGGTAATGCCCGCCGAGGGAAGGCGAAAGCGGCACATCATCAGCCCTTGGCAAGGAAACAGAGGCTGCACGCGGAGGCAGAGAACCGATGGAAACGCAACTGGCAAGGATAACGGAGATAGCGAAGGCAAAGCCCGACGAGAGATTCACGTCACTTGCGCACCTCATCAACGAGCGCACGCTGGCGGAAAGCCACCGGGAGATGGATCCCCGCAAAGCTAGCGGAGTAGACGGGGTCACCAAGGAGGAATACGGTAAGGACCTCGAAGCCAACCTGCTGGGTCTCGTAGCGCGCATGAAGCGGCAGGCATACAAGCCGCAGCCAGTGCGGAGGAAGTACATACCAAAGCCTGGGACGGGAAAGATGCGGCCACTCGGCATACCAAGCTACGAAGACAAACTGGTGCAGGCGGTGCTGGCCAAGATACTGAACGCCATCTATGAAGCTGACTTCCTGCGCTGCTCGTATGGCTTTAGGCCAGAAAGAGGGGCACATGATGGACTGAGAGCCCTGACGGAAATCATCGAAAAGGGCAAGGTCAACTACATCGTGGATGCCGATATCAGGGGCTTCTTTGACCATGTGGACCACGAATGGCTAATGAAGTTCGTCGCACACCGCATTGCGGACCCAAACATCCAGAGGCTAATCAGTCGTTTTCTCCGGGCCGGAGTCGTGGAAGCGGGAATAGTCTACGACACACCGGAAGGGACACCGCAAGGCGGGGTGGTCTCGCCGATACTGGCCAATATCTATCTACACTATGTGCTGGACCTGTGGTTCGAAAAAGCGGTCAAGAGAAGTTGCCGGGGAGCGGCATACATGGTGCGGTACGCGGATGACTTCGTCTGCTGCTTCCAACACGAGAATGAAGCCCGGGCGTTTCTGAAAGTGCTGAAGGAAAGGCTGGCGCAATTCGGACTGGAGATAGCGGAAGAAAAGACAAGAATCATCGCATTCGGGCGTAACGTTGGCGAGCAAAGTGATGAGGGCGGAAGGGAACCGGAGACCTTTGACTTTCTCGGATTCACGCATTACGGCGGAGTCAGCCGCCATGGGAAGTTCCGCGTAAAGAGGCGGACCAGCAAGAAGAAGTACCGCGCTAG
>JBLNCE010000051.1:0-35518 GCA_050260415.1 Bacteroidota bacterium
GCTTGCGGCCTCAGGGGCAAGCAGCTCTAGGCGGAAGGACGTTTTCGCGCGCAGACGTACTCGCGTCCGTCGAGCACGAAAACGGCCGACAACGACGAGATGCGCAGCCCATCAGGCCGCACCGGCGCACCCGGCGCAAACCTACACATCTGCCACAAGGACTTGTCATAAGAAAGCTTATACGACGCAGCTTCTCGCCTAGATCTTTCAGAGCGCTGTTACACTGTTAAGCGAGGTTTGCCCACGAACAGCCACTTGCCCCAGATATCTCACACATCCCAAAACACCACCCCCGCCGCCGGTTCGTAGCGGATCGGGGGCAGCGGCTTTCCGTCTGGACTTTCGACAAGGTAGACAATGAGCGGCAGATAGAGCAGGGCGAAATTGATCGGGGCCACGCGGATGACAGGGCTGCATTTCGACCTGAGATCATCGAGCCGGCCCAGATACTCCGCGCGTACCGCCTCCCTGTCCTCGGCGTTTCTCAGCATCTCGCGGTAGAAATAAGCCAGTTGCTCACCCTCCGCCGCCAGGCGCACCAATGCTGATTGATACCACTCCGCGCCGTACGATGCAACGCGTTCCAACGCCTTTGCCTGCAGGGACCGCCAGACCTCGCGCCAAGGGACGCGGCGGCGCTCGACCCGTTGGTAGCTCAGCTCGGGCACCAGCTTGGCCCGGCGGAGGCGCTCGGGGAGGGTCGGCCGGTAGGTGCCGTCCACCAAGTTCATGGCCAGCGGCAGCAATTCCTCGCGTTTTTCCTCGGCAACCGCGGCGAGCTTTACAATCGCCAAGAGGTACGGCACAAAGCTCCGGCGTTGATTACGAAAAAAGAACTTCGGGGCGGAAGCAGGGAGCAGGGCGAGTATTTCCCGTTCCGTGCGCCTGGTGTTGAGATCCTCCGCGTAGAACTGTTTGGTGAGGAAACCCCTGGCCCTGATCCCGGTGATGAACCACTGCAGTCTGAAGCTTCCGGGGCAAACGAGTTCGGCCGACGGATGCCTGGCGGCGCCGTCCGGAGTGAAGACAAGCTGCAGGTCCTCGCGGACGACCCGCGGTCCGGTGAAAATACCGCCGGGCCGTGTTACCTGGCAGGTGGCGAGGATTAATTCTTCGTCGGCTTCGGAGAAGACCGCCCCTGACAACCTCAACGCATCGAGGACGAACCCTCTGATGGCGGCCGGTTCGCTTGCTAGAGCCATTTTTCCCACTCTTCCTCCGGAGGATGCTCGACGGCCGCGCGCAGCGCGTCGCCCAGACTGGCAAAGCCCGCGGCTATATCGCGTTCACTCTCCGCGCCGGTGATGATCTGGAAAACCTGAGATTCAAAGCCCCCGTCCCCGGCCACTTTGGCGATTGCCCGGTGAAGATCCCCCAGGACCATTTGGAACATGGCCAGTTTCTCTTTGAGCAGGACCAGGAGGTGGGCTTCGACCGTGCCCGCGGTGCTTAGATTGTAGATGGTGACGGGGTGTACCTGGCCGAGACGGTGCACGCGGCCGATCCGCTGTTCGAGGCGCATCGGATTCCAGGGGAGATCGTAGTTGATGAGCGTATGGCAGAACTGGAAGTTCAGCCCCTCGCCGCCGGATTCGGTGCAGACCATCACCCGGCAGCCGGGCTGGTCGCGGAAGAGGCACCGCATATAGTCCTTCTTTGAACCGGACATGTGCCCGTCAAACGGGAGGGACGTGAAGCCCGCCTGGGCCAGGCGATGGCGGATGGCGGCCTGGGTCGCCAGGAACTCGGTGAAGATGATGACCTTGTCGTCCGCGCGCGCGAGAATGGCCAGGACCTGCTGCATCTTGGCGTTTTCCTTGATCCGTTGGGCCAGGTCGAGCAGTTCCAAGAGACGCGCGTGGTGTTCGAGGTTGGTGCCGGCGCACATCTTGTAGAGCGTCACCGCCGCGGCAAAGCTGCTCGAGCACACCTCGCGCTGCAGCGTGATGAGCGGCAGGAGGTTGGCCATGCCCTTCGTGCGCCGGTACTCCTCGCGGACGAACTCGGTCACGCCCAGATAGAGATCCCGCTCGGCCGCGATCGGCTCCAGGATGACGTTCTCCACCCGGCGCGGGGGGAGTTGGATGGCGGCGGAACGCCGGTTCCTGACCATTACCTCCGCCAGGAGCCCCTTGAGTTCGCCGGCGTTCTTGGGGCGGTGCTTGTCCTCCACGAAACGGCGTTTGAACGAGCGGTACGTCCCGAGTTGGCCTGGACGCAGCAGGGTAATCAGGTTGAAGAGTTCTTTCAGGTCATTCTGGAGCGGAGTCGCCGTGAGCAGGAGAAAGAATCGTTTCGGCAGGCCGTTGACGAACTGCCAGTTCTGTGTGGTCGTGTTCTTCAACTTATGGGCCTCATCCACGACGAGCAGGTCGAAGGGACGCCGCAGGATCTCCTCGCGGTTATCCGGCCGTTTGGCCGTGTCGAGCGAGGCGATCACGTAGTCGTAGTGGCTGAATTCGAATGAACGCTTGGCAATCACCGTCGTGAGCGCGAATTTCTCCTGCAGTTCCGCCGACCATTGCATGCAAAGGGAGGCGGGCACCAGGATCAGGAAACGGCGGACCATGCCGCGCAGGATGTATTCCTTGATGATCAGGCCCGCTTCGATGGTCTTGCCGAGGCCCACCTCGTCCGCGAGGATGGCGCGCCCGCCCATCTGCTTGAGTACCCGCAAGGCCGTCTCCAATTGGTGTGGATAGGGGACCATGCCGACTCTCTTCCAATGCTCCTGGAGATGGGGCTGGCAGATGAGCCGGCCGAAGCCGGGGTCCAGCGAGAGTTCCGCCGCCCGCCAGGCTAAGGTGAAGGCATCCCAGGTGTCCCACTGTTTGCGCCGGATGGCCAGGAGCAGGGCGCGGAGGTCGGAGTCGAATTGGACGGCGGGTTCCGTGGGGACGACGATGGGCGGCAGTTCGGGGTAGAGCGGGTTCGTCTTATCGATGGTCGGTTGGTTCTCCACGCGTTATGATTCACCCATCCGCGTTTTACTGGCGCAAGATCTAGTCTCTCCAGGGTGGGGAGAGGGTTATCACTTTGTTTCGGGGGAACGGCGGTCCGTCTTACCGGATCTGGTGGTTATGGCGGTTGATGCAGGAAATCTCTTGGAAAATCGCGAACATCCCCACCGCCGCCATAAGCGCTAGCTTTTGCGATTTGATTATCCCCATCGGGGTCGGTATCGGGGTTGCTATCGGGATCGATGCAGCTAAATGTTGGATACGTCCGAGGCTATTTCGACCCCGATACCGATCCCGACCCCGATTTCGACCTTTTCCACCTTGAGTAAGCGCTTATCTTCACCCCCCATCGCTAAGAAGGTACCCGCGATCTCCCGTTGAATCATCCGGATGGGAGGGGTTCACTTGCGCCGTTACCTGCTACGCCTGCTAATCCTGGCCTGCCTGGCCTTGACGTTCGCGGCCGCCCGGGGGGCCGCGCCGCCGGTTACCGTCCGCGTTTGGCTGCCGGGCTTCGGCCCCTACCGGGATGCCATCATCCGGGATTTCCAGGCGGAATACCCGGATCTGCGCCTGAACCTCGTCTGCCAGGCGCCGGAGACCTTCCAGCGGCGGCTGCTCGAAGCGGTCGTCACCCACACGGCGCCGGACTTGAGTCTGGTGGAATTCTCCGGGCTGGGCGCCCTTGTGGGCGCGGGCGCGAGCGAGCCGCTCGATCGCTACCTCGCGGACATGCGCGATGCCGCGGCGTTGAATCCGCTCCTGCCGCGGATGCTCGTCCATGACGGCAAGGTCCATGGCCTGCCGGTCACGGGGCATCCTTTGGCGCTATACATCCGCCAGGATTGGCTGGCCAGGCTGGGGTTGAAAGCCCCGGCCACCTGGGATGAGTTCGCACTCGTCGCGGAGGCTTTCACCAAGAAAGACCCCGACGGCAACGGCAAGCATGACACGTACGGGTTGGCCGAACGTTGGCCGTCCGCGGATCCGTCGACGGCCACCCGTTTACTGCCCTGGCTCTATCAGGGCGGGGGGGCGGTGGCGACGAATGCGGCCGGCAAGTGGGAGCCCGGCTTTGGCCTGGCGGCCGGGATCAAGGCGTTGAAACTGCGGCGGCGTCTGTGGGAGGCCGGCTGCATCGCCCCCGGCGCGCCGATGCACGACGCGGCCCATACCCTGGCGCTCTTTACCTCGGGGCGGGCGGGGATGTTGATCGAGGATGACCGGCGCCTGGCGGCCGTGCGGCAGGCGCTGGGAGCAAACGCGGCGGTCGCTCCTTTGCCCCGCGACATCAAGGCGAGCACGGTCGGAGACGGCCTGTGTTTCGTCCTCTCGAGCCGGAGCAATCATAAGGCGGCCGCCTTTACCTTTGTGCAGTGGTGGGTGAGCCGCGCGGCGCAGCAAAAACTGATCCTGGGTTGGGACGGAAAGCCCGGGGGCACGGGACCGGCGGCGGGCGCCCTGGTCTTGGGCCCGCGCCAGGACCTCGATCCGGCGGCGCTTCTAGGAGAACCGCTCCTGGCCGGTTTCGTCAAGAGTTTTCCCCTCATGGCGCCCGAGCCTTACTGCCCAAACTATGCGCAGCTTCGCTTCGTCGTCGCCGCGGCGGTTTCCGCGGCCATGGGGCCCGAGAAGACCGTGGAGGAGGCGCTGGCGGCGGGGATGAAGGAGGCGGGGGTACTGCTGGGCAAGTGAGACGTATGGCTAGGATCGCGCGCGTAATCGTAATCCTAAGTTGAGTATCCCTTTTGCTCGGGTAATAAAAGCCCCGTTTTTGGTCGTTAGCCTGCCCCGTCTCATGCAAATAAACCGGCCGCTGTTCTAACAAAGCAGGACTCCCCGGGGGCGGCGACGAAAGCTACCTCCAGAATCAGGGGGGTTGTGCTTGATCCTTCGGCGGCGGCTATGGTCGCTATGCGCGGCCTATCTTCTCGCACTGGCGTCGGCTATCTGGTTCGGCGGGCCGGAACTCGGGTGGGGAGCGGGTGCCAGAACGGTTGCCCTAACCCTGATCTTTGTCACCGCGGGAGGATTCATCCTGCTCACGGAGGCCTGCTTTATGCGGCCTCTGCGCGGTAGGCTCCGCCGCCTCGACAATATGGTCCGGACGATGGACCCGGCGCCGCCGCCGCCGCGGGTCCGCGGCAGCGACGAGATTGAGACTCTCCGCGCCGATCTGCGCCGGCTCTTTCGCCGTTTCGACGAGACGAGAGGCGATTTGGCGGCCAAGCGGCTGCGGGCGGAGGTGGATTCGCGGACCGATCCCTTGACCAAACTGTATAATCATCGGTCGTTCGCCCGTTTTCTAGCGGACGAATGGGAGCGGGCGCGGCGGGCGCGGGCGCCGCTTTCGATGCTCATCCTGGATGTGGATCGTTTCAAGTCTATCAACGACGACCTCGGACACCTGGTGGGAAACCAAGTCTTGGAAAAGGCGGCGGCGTTGATCAAGGAGAGCATCCGCCCGATGGATTTGGCATTTCGCTACGCCGGGGACGAGTTCGCGGTGATCCTGCCGAAGACGGGCCTTGAACAAGCGGTGAGCCTCGCGGAGAAGATCCGCCTCCGCGTGCATAATGCGGAATATGAAGGCCTGGGGGACCGCCGGGCCAGCTTTAGCATTGGCGCGGCGGAGATGACGGCGGCCATGCGGACACCCGAGGATTTCGTCAAGGTGGCCGATCAGGCGCTCTATCAGAGCAAGGAAGCGGGCCGCAATGCGGTGTCATACCCGGCGGGGAGAGGATACAGGACGTATAGGAAGGACGGGGGGGAATGACAAGTACTTAATCCTATCCCCGATTCGTCTTCAGCGCATGTACCACCGGCTGATCGCGCCGGGCCGCGCCCCTCTGCATGGCTTGGATGGCGCGTTCAAAATGCAGGGCGCTTACCCGCAGTTCACCCAGGTCGCCCGTGAGCACCAGATCATCCTTGTCGAACTGGATTTTCTCCCTTAAGCTGATAAGGGCCGCTTCCTTGCAGAGCGCCGCGACATCGGCGCCGGTCAGGCCCCGCAGCGGCGGGACCAGCCGGTCCAAGTCCACATCCTCGGCGAGCGGCATCTTGGCCGTGTGGATGGCCAGGATCTCGCGCAGGGCAGTCTCGTTGGGTAAGCCGATCTCTATTTCGAGGTCGAACCGGCCCGGCCGCCGGAAAGCCGGGTCGATGGCTTCCGGCCGGTTGGTCGTGCCGATGATCAGGACCTGCCCGCGTTCCTCGATGCCGTCCATGAGCGTCAGCAATTGCGAGACCATACTGACGTTGACGTCGTGGCTCAGGGTCGCCCGGTTCGGGACCAGGGCGTCGATCTCGTCAAACAGGACGATCGCCGGGGCGTTCGTCCTGGCTTCGTCGAATATATCGCGTAAATTGGACTCCGATTGGCCGTGCCACTTTGATTTGACCTCGGGTCCGCGGACGATGGCCAGATGCGCCTGGCACTGGTTGGCGACCGCCTTGGCGATCAGAGTCTTGCCCGTGCCCGGCGGCCCCCACAATAATACGCCCCGGTTGGGTACGATACCCAGGTGGGCGAAGACTTCGGGGTGTCTGAGCGGCAGTTCGATGGTCTCCCTGACCAACTGCAGCTGTTCTTTGAGCCCGCCGATCTCCGCGTAGGTGACATCCGGCACATAGCGCCGGCTGCCCTGTTTTTCCCCCTGTTCGCGGGCATTCCCCTCGCGTGCCGGCAGCGGCGCGGGATTGACGTTCGGTTTGGCTTTCTGCAGCCCCAAGCGTACCAGGCGCCCCTTCTGCCAATCATGCCTGTATTCCCAGCCCGGATCCTTGGTGGGGTCGATCGCCGCGGGCAGATCGGCCAGGATAGTCTCCATTTCATGCCGGCGCAGGAGCGGGCAGAGATCATGATGCTGCCTGGCCAACTGGGATCGGATCAAGCGCGAGATCTTTTCCTTGTCCACCAGGAGGACGCCGTCCTGCAGCCGGCCGTGTTTGAACCAGCCGTGTTCATCGGACTCGTCCACCTGGATCGCCCGGCAGGGAAAGAGGTTGTCCTGGCAAGAACGGCGGCAGAATTCCTGGGGGTCCTCGGCTTTGAGGCATGCCCGGTAACAGGCCATGACCTCGCGTAACTGTTTCGGCACGAGGGTCCGTCCGTCGATCTCAAGCACGGTGGATTCCCAATTGCGCGCGTATTCAAGCGCCAGGAAGAGGTCGGCCAGCCGATCGGCGGTAAAGGTCAAGGCATAGTGAGTCCCGTTGCGGTCGTCGCGGCGCTCGACCGCATCCGGCCCGGCGATCGAGAGGACGCGATCGAGGTAGATTGAGTTGTTGTGCTGAAAACGTAAGGTGACGCGCATGTGACCTCCGGCCGAGACTCTAGATCAGCCTCCCACCCGGACGTTCCACCGGGACAGGCCCTGGCTGAGAACCCAACCTCCCGCCAGTGGCGAGCGGCATTATTGCTTAATATATTCGTTTGCCCGGACCCGATATCCTCCACCCGGGCGGGCGGAAACTCCCGGCAAGCAAATCCGGCATACCCTGGCGGCACAGGGGATCCCATCCATCAGCCCCTCGGCTGCCCTCTCCCGGCCAGGCAGCCTCCGGGGACTAGAGAACCGGGATCGATGCGCGGCGGTATCCTGGCGAGGTCGAGCAACCATACGGCCTGCCCGTTTGCCGCCGCCAGAGCTTCTTCGAGGCCGTATCCATCGGGCAATGGGCGGATGCCGGGCAGGGTGTCGCTGAGACGGGCGACGATGGCCCGCGTTTCGTCCTGGCCCTCCACGCGCACCAGGACCTCGGCCAGCCTGCCTCCATCCCAGGCTCTATGCAGCGCCCGCAAGATTCCTTCAATCCTTTGTCCGTCGTTTCCGGCCGAGACCACGGCGCTTACCGGGATGGCCCGGGCGGATAGCCTGCCTATCCAGGTATAGAGGCCCAGAATCAAAGTCATCAGGCCGTATCCGGCCAGAAACGCCACCAGCATCTGTAACCAGGGCATCGTCTCTCCCCCCGCGCGCCGTTCGCCTCACAACCATCATATGGGTCAAAGGCACGGGCGGTACCCGCCGGGAGGCGGAGGGAGGAGCCGAAAGCCGCAAAGTCTAAGAGTCAAAAGCCACAAATGATAGAAAGCGGAAGAAGGGATGAGAAAGAAGCAATAGGCAAGAGGCGTAGTATAGAGCCGCGGACAGTGCAAAGGCTGGGCGGGCCAGCCTTTGCACTACGGAACGTTACTGTAGATGCCGCGGTATCTGTCTCTGTTGCCGGTTGTAATCAGGCACATAGGCGGGTCCGTCATCGACCCGCACGACCTCTTCGCCCCGGAGCGACTGCAGAATAGCGAAGACAGTCTTGGCGTCGCCCAGTTCCATCTCGGGCGTGACGGCCAACGGCTCCTGGCCGGTGAAGGCCTGGTGGAAATTGACCAGTTCGTTGTAGTAACCTCTTCTCGGCGTGTAAGGGATTTGTTCCGCGCCGCCGTCGTTCAGGGCGACGTTGATGATGCCGCAGTCCCGCTCCTCCAGGTAGATCTCGCCCCGCGTGCCGAAGATGCGCAGGCCGACGAGCGGCCGCTGCGGTTCCCGTCCGGCGTCGTAGTAGGTGAACTGCCCGGTAACGCCGGACCAGAAGTCCAGGTTGACATTGAAGACGGCGCACGGCGAAAAGTCGTCGTCCTGGCGCCGGCCGACGGCGTGAACGTTCTTGACCGCGCCGAAGATGTGCCTTAGCCCGGCGAGTTGGTGGATGCCCCCGTCGAGCAGATCGCCGGCGGGATAGTCGGGATGCTGGCGCCACTCGGTACGGGCAAAAGTGTCCTTGCGCATGTCCGCGGGGAAATTCGAGACGTAGTTTTGGATGAAATACACGGTCTTGCCGATCTTCTCGGTGCGGACGAGGTCCCGCAGCTTATTGACCTCTTCGTTGTAACGGTAGTTCTCCGCGATCATGATCGGGATGCCGTATTGTTGGGGGAGTTCGGCCGCGGCGATCGACTGCTCCAGCGTGGGCGCGAGCGGTTTCTCGCAGATGATGGCCCTACCTTTGCCCGCCCAGGCTCTGGCCACGGCCTCGGTAACCTCGAAGTTCTCCTCGATCGGCACCATGATGTCCACCGCGTCGAGGTCGCCGCGCGCGGTCAACTGGTGATAATCGTCATAGACGGCGTCCCGGTCCAGCCCCAAGCGTTCGGCCCACGTACGGGCCTTCTCGGGTTCGCGGTCGCAGAGCGCCACGATCTCGAACCGATCGGCGAGCTCCTGGTAGGCCGGGTAGTGCAGACGTTCAAACGCGAGGCCGGTGCCGATGATGCCCATGCGGATCTTGCGCATACTCATTCCTCCCATAGTGTCTTCAGCTTCCAGTATGACGGGCGCGGGGGAAAAGTATGCGCGAAAAGGCCGCCCTTCGATCGAGGAGCGGCTTGATCGAAAAAGGAAAACGCCCCGAGGTCGGGGCGTGCGGGGCGGTTTTTCTTTATAGCCTCGTGCTCCCATTCTCCAGCGAGGCCTGCGAGGTCGCGGAGGCCTCCCGCCAGCCCGGCAGGATCTTGCCCGTGGAGAGGCCCTCGATCTGCACGCGATCCAAGAGTTCCAGGACCCTCGCGTGGTCGCCCACGAGGCCCGCTTGCTGCTCCGCCGTGGACGCGCCGCAGGCGGCACCCCAACGCAGGGCGTCGGTGAACGGTTCCCCCTTGGTCAGGCCGTAGGCCAAGCCGGCAAAGAAGCTGTCCCCGGCGCCGAGCGCCCCGCGGGCTTCGACGCGCGGCGCGTGGACCACCCATTCGTCCGTGCCGTCCAGCGCGACGGCGCCGGCCGATCCCAGCGTGACGATGACCTTTTCCACGCCGTAGACATTGGCAATCGATCTGGCGATAATCGCCGCCTCCCCGGCCGTGGCCGGCACCGCCGTTTTCATCAGGCCCGCCGCCTCGTTGCCGTTGATCTTTACCAGGTGGGGGCGGGCTTTGACGCCGTGCTGGAGCGGCGCGCCGCTCGAGTCGAGCATGACGAGGGGCACCAATGCCCTTGCCGTCTCCACGCATCTGGCGTAGAAATCCGGCGGCGCCCCCTCGGGCAGGCTGCCCGCCAGCGCGAGGGCTTCGGCGCCGAGAAGGCTTCTCTGCAGCGTGTTCAGAAGATCCTCCAAGACCTGATCGTTGACGCGGAGACCTTGGCCGTTGATGCGATAATCGACGCCGGTGGTCTGACGCTGCCCGGGCCGCCCGGCCTCCGTGCCCTGCACTTCGGTGAGGATCAGGCAGATGCGGCCTTGCCCCTCGGTGTGCAGGATCCTCGTCTCAAGATTTTCCCGGCCGAGGTAATCCTCGATGCAGCGGGAGATGGAGTCGTTACCTAGGAGAATGACGGCCGTGCTCAAGCCCCCGAGCATCTCCAGCATCCTGGTGCAGGTGATGCCCTTGCCGCCGATCCGGTAACGGAACTCCACCCGGAGTACGTCCGGATTGGGAAACGCCCCCTGCGGCACCTCGGAGATCACATCCAGGGTGGGGTTGGTGGTCAGGGTCACGACGCGGCCGATGCCGCCGTTCTTGAGGATCTCGTCTTGTGGGATCACGGGGTGCACCTCGCTAAAAGCAATTGCTGTCGATCGGAGCGAAGCGAAAGAGCTGGAGATAACATTCGTAAGCGTTTGAACATGAAAAGTACGCCGTCCGGGGGTAAATATCCTGCCTGGACCGATAAAATTATTAGCAGGTCTCGATTTGGCGGGGCTTGCGGGTATGGTGCAATTATTACCATCAGCGTATGTGGTGGCGTGCGGGGTGGGGTTGGGATTTTGGCATGACCCCGGGGTTCGCAGAGGGAGGGGAATCGAAGGGGAGAGGGCCTCCGCCGAACGGCAAAAGCGTGGTGGGTTTGATGCGTTGGCAAGCCTCCTGCCTCATGCCTCTTATCTGTCCCGGGCATACTACCTCTCAGTACGCCACAGGAGGGGACGAGATTGAACCGGTTTGCCAGAGGCATGTTGACCGGGGGTCTTTTGGGACTTGCCGCGGTGGGGACGATGATGATGATCGGCCGCCGCCAGCAGCGCCGGATGATGCGCATGGCCAACTCGCGCAGGCTGCGACACCGGGCGCGGCGCACCATCAACGCGGTCGGCAAAAACGCCATGCGTTTCGGGTCCGCCGTGAGGAGCGGCACGGCGGCCTTTGCCAGTCGGCTTGCGGAGAAGGATTCCTGGGGGCGCACCTGACGGTGCGCCTCCGTCTCGGAAAGACCGCTTGGCTTGCGGCGGCCGTCCTCGCTCTTGCCGTCTTCCTGTATCTGGTCCGTTCGGTCCTGGTCCCGTTCATTCTGGCCCTCATGCTCGCCTACCTGATCGAACCTGTCGTGGCCGGCCTGCAGCGTCGCGGCGCCCCCCGCTCCTTGGCCATCCTCACGATCTTCGGCGTGGCCGCGTTGCTCATGGCGGTCCTGGTGGCCATCGTCGTGCCCGTGCTGGCCGTAGAGCTCCAGGAGGCCTCCAAGGTCATCCCCGGCTACATCGCGCGCCTGCAAGACACCGGGATAAGGATGGCCCGCCTCTATCAACGCCTGCATCTACCCCTCAATATCCGCATGCTCGCGGACAGGCTGGCGACGCAGGTAACGGGCAGACTGGAGCGGATCATCGCCGGCACAATCGCCTTCTTTCTCAGCATCCTGCCGAACTCCGCCGTGCTTCTGATCGTGCCGGTGATAGCCTATTACATCTCCCGCGACTATCACCGGGCCACGCGGGCCGTCTATCAATGGCTGCAATCCCGGGCGCGTCGCGACATCCTGGAGAAGTTCCTGGCCGTGGACCGCGTGCTCAAGGCCTACTTTCGCGGCCAGGCGTTATTGATCCTGATCATGACCGGCATCCTGGTGGCCGGCCTCTCGATCCTGGGCCTCGATTTCGCGTTCCTGCTCGGAGTCTTGGCCGGCGTGCTCAATATCATCCCCTACTTCGGCCCGTTGCTCGGCGCCATCCCAGCCGTCTTGCTAGCCTTGACCAGGTCACCCTGGCAGGCGGTCTACGTTATCGTCCTTTTTGTCCTCGCGAACCAGCTCGAAGCGGCTCTTCTTACCCCGCGTATCCTGGGGGGACGGGTGGGACTGCATCCACTCCTGGTAATATTTGCCTTATTGGCGGGCGGGAAACTCTTCGGCTTCCTGGGTTTGATCCTGGCCGTGCCTGTCGCGGCCGCGATAATGGTGGTGATCTCGGAGTACCTCCGCGAGATGGTGACGCCGGTGCCCGGTTTGACAAGCCTTGGGGCATCCGTTATGATGGAGGCAGCTGAGGAAATGGAGCCCAGCAAGACGGACGACGGTGGGTGATCGTTGCTTTGCGCAGATGGCCGGCGCTCTTCTTGACTGCCGTTATCCTTGCCGCCATGGGGCGGCCGGCCGTGGCCGCCAGCCGTCCCCGCCTGGTAATCTTAGCCATCAACCGTCTCACGCTCGATAATCTTATCCCCTGCTCCCTGCCAAACCTGGGCCGCCTGATCCGGGAGGGAGCCGTGGGCCTCATGACCACCCGTTCCGTCGGCGGGTTATCGCCCGAAAAGGTCTATCTCTCGATCGGCGCGGGTGAACCCCTGACGGCCGGCCCGGAAGCCGGTCTGGTTTTCGATCGCGACGAAACTTACCTGGGTTTGAGCGGGCGTGAGGCGTATCGGCTTCAGACCGGCCTCGATCCCGATCCGTTTCACCTGGTCCACCTGGGGCTGGCCGGCATAGCCCGGGCCAATCGGGACGCCGTGCTTACGGGCAGTTACGGCAGGCTTGGGGAAGCTCTGGTAGACCACGGTTGGCGGGTGGCGGCCCTGGGCAACGCCGATCGGAACGGGGCGCCAGGCCGCGAGGCGGTGGCGGTCATCATGGACCACGCCGGGCGGGTCGCGCTAGGGCATGTCGGCGCCGACACCGTGCTCCAGGACGTGCGCGCTCCCGGCGGCGCGCGGACGAATTATGACGTCTTACGCCGCGACTACGATCGCCTCCGCAATCAGGCCGATCTGATCCTCATTACGCTTGGCGACGTCGAGCGGGTGCATGCCGCCGGCGCTTCCTTGGCGCCGGCCCAAGCCGCGGGGCATCTCGGCACGGCCCTGCGGAGGATTGACGCGTTTCTGGGTTACCTGCTCAGGATGGACCGGCGTCCGGCCCGCATCTTGCTGCTCGTCGCAAGCCCGCCATTGCCCCGCCTGTCGCTCGGCGAACGGCTCACCCCTTGCATCCTTTGGGGTGACGGCGTTTCAGCGGGCCTCGCTTATTCTGAATCCACTAGACAGGCGGGGGTGGTCACGCAGTTTGACGTCACGGCCACCATCGCGGCCCAGTTCGGGCTGGGGCCCGAGCGGATTACCGTGGGCCGGCCCATCGTATCCCGGCCGGGCGCGGCCGATTCCTTGCCGGAGCGGTATGCCGTCTTGGTACACAGCTTTCAGCAGCGCGAGCCCGTCCTGCAATTCTACGGGTATGCGATCTTTCTGGCCGCCGTCTTCACTTACTTTCTGGCCGCCCGGGGACCGGACGCTGGACGGGCGGCCGCATACGGCCGGTGTCTGGTGACGGGTCTGGCCATGGTGCCCGTCTTCTTGCTCTTTCTGGGGTTGATGCCCATGGTGCCGGTCTGGCTGACCCTGGCCGCGATCGTCCTCTTCGCCGGCCTGGCCGCTTTGGCGTGGCACAGGCTGCTGCCTCCCGGGCCGGTCCGTCCGGCGATGGCCGGTCTCCTGACCGCGGGTATCGTCCTGGCCGACGTGCTCTTTGGGTCGCCATTGCTGCGCCGGTCGCTGCTCGGGTATTCGCCGATCTTCGGGGCGCGTTTCTATGGCATGGGCAATGAATACCTGGGCGTGGTCCTGGGCGCGACGATCCTCGCCGGCATGTCGCTGTCGCTGATGCGACCTCGCGGGGTCCGGGTTTACGTCGGAGGACTGTTTATCCTGGCGGCGTTGGTGATCGCTCTGCCGCGTTTAGGGGCCAATGTCGGGGGCGCCATCGCCGCGGTGCTGGGTTTCGGTTATACTTACTGCCTCATGAACGGCAAGCGTATTCACTGGCGGGAGGCCGCGGGGTTGTCAGCGGCCGTCTGCGCGTTGCTGCTCTTACTCGCCCTCTGCGATCTGTTCCTGGGGGCCAGGGGGCATTTCTCCCACCTCGGCCAGGCGGTATTGCGCGCGCGCCATGAAGGCCTCCAGGCGGTGTGGTCCATTATCCACAGCAAGCTCGCCATGAACTTCCGTCTGCTTTCCTATACCTCTTGGGCGTGGGTGCTCGTGGGGCTCTTGGCCGCGGCTCCGATCGCGATCAGCTATCCGCCCCGCTGGTTGCGGCCGTTCTTGCCCCAGACGCCGCCCATGAAATGGGGCATCAAAGGGATGCTCTTCACCGCCCTGATCGGGTTCTTGGCCAATGATTCCGGCATCGTCGTGGCGGCGACGATTCTGATCTACCTGGGCCTTGCCCTGGCCTATGTTCCGGAATGCGACGCGGGGAGGTCGGCGTAAAGATGAGATTGATCCATGTGCCGCGTCTGATGTCCATGACGAGGCTGATCAAACTGATGGCGGCGGCCGGGCTTGAACAGATCGTGCTCAGGGTGCCTTGGGGGGCGCGGGCTTGCCGTGACGCGCTCGATCTTGACCTGCTCGCTCTCTACGCGCGCGAACACCAGATCCGCCTGGTGCTGGTATCCCGCGACAGCCGGGTGCTGCGGCTGGCGGCCGCCGCCGGGATCGAGGCCTCCACGGAACTGCCGGTGGAGCTTATCACCCTCGGCGCGGACGATCAGACCGCGGCCAGCAGTGAACGGCCCCCGGCGCCATTGGCGCATTTGCCGCTCTGGTCGCTGGTGGGCATCTTTCTCGCCGTCGTCGCCGGTTCGACCATCCTGCTCTGGCCGCGTTCCGTCGTCACGGTGGTCGCCGCCAGGCGACAACTGGAGGTTACGGCCAGGGCACTGGTGGCGCCGTCTTTCCGTGAAGGCCAGATCCCGGAGGGCCGTCTGCCCGCCCGCGTCCTGTCCAAGTCGGATCTTATCGTCGTGGAGGTACCGGCCAGCGGCAGCAAGATGGTGGGCGTCACGCCGGCCGAGGGCAGCGTCACGCTGCTCAACGACGGCCCGGATCGCCTGGTGGTGCCGGCCGGTACGATCGTCCAGGGAACGACGGGCGCGCGTTACCGTCTCCCGGATTCGATCACCGTGCCTGCGGCCAAGAGCAGTTTCCTCCTGGGCGTCAAGGTCGGTACGACCAGCGGCCAGGCGGATGCCAGGGTGGTGGCGGAGGAGCCGGGCTCCGCGGGCAATCTGGCCCCCGGCAAAATAGCTTCCGTCATCGGCCCCCTGGGACGAATGGTCAAAGTGGTCAACACCGGCGCGATCTCGGGCGGCACAGACAAGCGCATGACGGTTGTGAGCGAAGGGGATCTAGAACGGGCGCGGCTTGAAGCCCGGCGCCAGATGGAGCTCAAGGCCCCGGAAGAACTGCGTTCGCTGGCCGGCACGGAGCAGATCCTGTTGATGGAACTGATGGCCGTGGCCGAAGGCCACTGGCGCGAGACGCCCGGTGTCGGCACCGTCGCCGAGACCGTGCGCGTGGCCCTTCCTTATTCCGTCCGTTGTCTGGTACTGGCCCGTACCACGCTGGCCAAATTCCTCGAGGAACAGGCGCGCCGCCGGGTGCCGGCGTCATTCGAGGTCACGCGCGAACCGTTTACGGTCCAGGAACTCAGGGCCGTCCCGAAGCGTCCGGAAGAGGCGGAACTGGAGGTCACGGCGACCTATACGGCCACGGGCCGGCTCGAGCGGGGCAGGATCTTGGCCGCCTTGCGCGGACGGCCAGTGGAGGAAGCGCGCAAGGCAATCCTCGGTCTGCCCGAAGTGGGATCCGTGCAGATGAACCTGGCGCCGGGCGCCCGGTTTCCCCGCTATGCTTGGATGATCAAGGTGGTACTGTCGGGCAGTGATGAACGCCAGCGGTAGGTGGATGGCGCTGGGCCGGACCGGAATCCGGGTGGCGCCGCTCTGTTTTGGGACCATTCCGCTCGGACGGTCGCGGGGTATGCCGCCGGAACGAGCCGCTTCCTTGCTGCGGCGCGCCTACGATCTGGGGGTCAACTTCGTCGATACGGCGGAGATCTACGACAATTACGAGCCTATCCGCCTTTCGCTCCGTGGCGTGTCCCAGCCGGTCGTCGTGGCGACGAAGTCTTACGCGTCCGACGCGGCCGGCATGCGCGCCAGCCTGGAAAGGGCGCGGCGGGGGCTTGACCGGGATCGGATCGATCTCTTCCTCCTGCACGAGATAGAATCAGCCGCTACACTGCGCGGACACCGGGGAGCGCTTGATTACTTGGTGGAGGCACGCGCCCGTGGTCTCGTCGGCGCGGTCGGGATCTCCACCCACGCCGTGGCGGGCGTCAGGGCGGGCTACGCCGAACCGGAGGTGGACGTAATCCACCCCCTCATCAACCAGCGTGGCCTTGGGATCCGCGACGGCGGGGCGGAAGAGATGTCGGAGGCGATCGCGATCGCCGCCAGCATGGGCCGGGGCATCTATGCCATGAAGATTCTGGCCGGAGGACACCTCGGGTCGCAAGCGGCGGAGGCCTTTGCTTACGTCAGGAATCTGCCCGGCATCGCGGCGCTGGCCGTCGGGATCCAGAATGAAGAGGAACTCCTGGTCGATCTGGCATATTGCCTGGGCGAGGATCCGCCCGCGGCGGCGCTGGCGAAGGTCGGCGGCCGCCCGCGGCGGCTCTTCGTCGAGTCGTGGTGTTCCGGGTGCGGTGTCTGCGTCGCGCGTTGTCCCTTCGGCGCGCTTGCCCTGGAGAATGGACGGCTGGCCGTTCGCGAGGGCAGATGCGTTCGGTGCGGCTATTGCGCGGCGGCATGCGCAAATATGTGTCTGAAGGTCGTTTGAATGCGTATTATCGGGTTGGATTACGGCGAACACCGGATCGGAGTGGCAATCAGTGACGAACTTGGCTTGACGGCCCAGGCGGTCGAGGGCTATACTAGACAAGGTCGCCGCGCGGACCTCGCTTATCTCGCGCGGCTGGTGGGCGAGACAGGCGCGGACACGATCGTGGTGGGTCTGCCGCTCAACATGAACGGCACGCGCGGACCCGCCGCCGAAGCCGCCGCGCGGTTCGGCCGGGACCTGGAGCGGACAACAGGCTGCCGGGTCGTCTTTAGCGACGAGCGCTTGACGACCGTCGCCGCGCAGCGCGATCTGATCGCGCTGGATGTCTCGCGCGGCCGTCGCCGCCAGGTGGTGGACCAGACGGCCGCCGCCCTGATTCTCCAGGGATACCTGGATCGTCTGCGAAGGACTGGTGCATCAGAGCGCAAAGAACGGGAAGAATAAGGCGGTGAGGCTTCGCTGCCGGGAACGCGCGGGGCGAGCCCGCTTTTTCCGCCTGATCCACCGGGAGAAAGATGGGCGTCACGAGCGCCCGCAGTGTGAGGAGGAGCGAACTTGGCTGATGAAAACTCCGACCTGGTAACCCTGGTTGACGAAGAGGGCCATGAGCACCAGTTTTCCTTGGTGGACGTGGTCGAACTGGAGGATCGCCGCTACGCTCTGATGGTCCCCGTCGGGGAAGAAAAGGCCGGCGAAGAAGAAGAGGAGGAAGCCTTTATTTTCAGGTTGGAAACGGATGAAAAGGGTGATGACGTCCTGGTGGATATCGACGATGACGAGGAATTCGAGCGCGTTTGCGCCGCGTTTGACGAGTTAGACGAGGATTTCGACGACGAAGACGACGAAGAATAGCACGACAAACTGGTTTGCCATCCGCCTGCCGCTCCGGTATAATGGTAGGCAGGGGGTGGGTCTACTGCCCATACCGATCTTGGTCAAGGACGGCCGCCCTTCATTGTGGCGGCTTTTCCCATTATTGGGGCTGGGCTTTCTGCTTGCCATCGGAGTCTGGCTGTTCTTTGGGTTGGCTCCGGCCGGAGCCACCGGCGCGCAGGCCGAGACAGTGGAGGTACCCTACGGGACCGGTATCGCCAGGATCGCCGTTCTACTGGAGGAACGCGGCCTGGTCCGCAACCCGCTGGTCTTCAGGATCTGGGCCAAGCTGACCGGCGGCGAACGGGCGGTCAAGGCCGGCGCCTACGCGCTGGCCCCCGACATGAGCGTGCCCAAGATTCTCTCCGTCCTGACGGACGGACGTGAACTCATGGTCCGGGTCACGATTCCCGAAGGGGCAACCCTCAAGGAGATTGCGGCCATCCTGGATCGTCACGGCATCTCGGCGCCGGAGACCTTTCTCGCCAGGGCGAACGATCCCGCTTTGATCCGTGAGGTGGCACCGGATGCCGAAGGCGCGGGCCTGGAAGGATTCCTCTTCCCGGACACGTATTTCCTCTCGGCCCGGGCTGGGGCCGAAGGCGCGATCCGGATGATGGCCGGACGCTTTGCGGAGGTCGTGACCCCGGCCATGCGGGATAAAGCCAAGTCAATGGGCAGAAGCATCCGGGAGATCGCGATCATGGCCTCGATCGTCGAGCACGAGGCCAAACGCCAGGCGGACAGGCCCCGGATCGCGACGGTCTTCTATAATCGTCTGCGGCTGGGTATGCCGCTGCAGTCCTGCGCCACGGTCCAGTATGCCCTGGGCGAGCATAAAGAACGCCTGCTCTACGAGGATCTGCAGGTGGCCTCGCCGTACAATACCTACCTTCGCCGCGGCCTGCCCCCGGGCCCCATCGGCAGCCCCGGCCTGGCCTCGCTCGAGGCCGCCCTCAACCCGGCCCCCGGTCGCGAACTGTATTTCGTCGCGCGGCCGGACGGCTCGCACGTCTTTTCCGAGACGTACCGGGAGCATCTGCGGGCGCAGAGGGAGATAGAAAGAGCGGGCAATGGGCGATAAGTGCCATAAGATATAGATACGCACCACCCCACAAGCACGCATCTGCGCGACCAGAAAGGCGTCGAAGACTTCGGCGCCTTTTAGTTTGGCTGCAAGTATTGCTCCAGCGCCTCGAGGACGGGTTCGTTCTTGGGGCGTCTATACACACCTATCAAACCCCGCCGGATTGGCATACTAAGTCCGGGAGGTGTCTCTTTGTCCAAAAGGATCCTGATCCTCCGGGCGCTCATGGCGGTGTGTTTCATTGCGTTGGCCACGCGGCTCTGGCGCTTGGGCTGGCAAGATGCCTACGAGATGACGCTCAAGACCTGCCGGCAGCGTTTGGCGGTCGAGACCGGTACCGGTTGGTCGCGCGGCGACTTTTACGACCGGGAGGGGCTTCCCCTCACCAACCGCCTGGAGGGCGGCGCCCATGGACGGCCATCGTCCGACCGTTACGGGGAACGGCCGCTGGCGGTCCATCTCCTGGGTTACGTCAACCCCGGGGATGGGCGCGGCGCTTCCGGGCTCGAGGAGGCTTGCGACGATCTGCTTGCGCAGGGTCCGGGCCGAGCCGTGGCCACGGTGGTGGACGGCCATCAGCGCCCCATTCCCGGTCTCGGCGTGCGTGTGGTCCGGCCGCCGTCCGATGCGCCCGGCAACGTTCGCCTGACGATCCATCGCGGCTTGCAGGCCAAAGTGGACGAGATCGCCGATCGGACTCTACCCAAAGGCGCGATCGTGGTCATGTCCCCCTGGACGGGGGAGATCCTGGCCTTGGCGAGCAGACCGGCATTTGACCCCAATCATCCCGCCGCCGGCCTTGGCGCGGCAGGTGCGCCGTTTATCAACCGCGCCTTGGCGGCGTACCAACCCGGCTCCGTCTTCAAGTTGGTGGTTTTGGCAGCGGCCCTCGAGGAGGATCCAGAGGCCTTTTGGCAAATATACCGCGACCCCGGCCGCTTGGAACTGGGAATGCTCCGTTTTAGCTGCCCCGGCCAGGGCCATGGCGAGGTCACACTGGCCGACGCGCTGGCTTTCTCCTGTAATACGACCTTTATTCGGCTGGGACTCGCGCTCGGGGCCAAGAAACTCGTGCGCATGGCGGAACGGTTAGGGTTCGGCCTGCCGGTCCTCCAGGACCTATCCGGCGAGCACCCTGGCGAACTGCCGCCGGCGTATGGCCAGACGCCGGGCGACGTGGCCAATGCTTCCATCGGTCAGGGGGGAGTATTGGCCACGCCCGTTCAGATCGCGCGTTTGGTCTCCGCCATCGCCAACGGCGGTTTTCTGGTCACGGGAAAGGTCATGCTCGGGATGGAGGATAGCGGGGGAAGATTTCAGCCGTTTGGGGAGAGTCATGCGCCGGTTCGCGTGCTATCGCAAGAAACGGCGCGGCGCATGCGGGACATGATGGCGGGCGTCGTACGGTACGGCACGGGACGTGCGGCCGCGATTCCCGCGGGCGCCGGCGGCAAGACCGGAACCGCGCAGACGGGCCGCAGCGACGAGCGCGGGCGGCGCCTCAATCACGCATGGTTCGCAGGCTTCGCCCCCCTGACGCGGCCCGCCTGTGTCGCGGTCGTCTTTGCGGAGGAAGGAGGTTCGGGCGCGCAGGTGGCCGCACCGATCTTTAATCAGGTGATGGCGGCGGCTCTAGCTTGTATGGAGGGAAGGACTGGCACATGAAAGGCTGGAGGCACATAGGCTAGTTAGGCGGGGTCAGTCCGCCAACTACCCCGACGTCGGCGGGAGGTGGCACTGCATGGTGCTCCCCGTTATCGGGGCTGCGGTCGATTTTTTTCTGAACGGTCTTCTTACCCTACTATCCTATATCAGCAGCGGAAATGTCTTCCCCCTGCCCTTGAGTGAAGCCGAGGAGGCGGCGCTTCTGCTCCGTCTCGAACAAGGGGACGGCGCGGCACGCAACATTCTGATCGAGCGAAACCTCCGTCTGGTTGCCCACATCGTCAAGAAGTTCGACAGTACCGGTGACGATACCGAGGATCTGATCTCCATCGGCACCATCGGCTTGATTAAGGGAATCAACACTTACAAACGGAACCGCAATACGCGTTTGGCTACTTATGCCGCGCGTTGCATCGAGAACGAGATTCTCATGCATCTGCGGGCGGCCAAAAAAAACCGCAACGACGTCATGCTCTGCGAGCCAATCGGGGCGGATAAGGAAGGCAACGAGATTACCCTCCTCGACCTCCTGGATACCGGGCCGGAGATCGTCACCGAAGAAGTGGAAGTCCGGATGGAGCGGGAAAAACTACGGCAGAAGCTGGGTGAACTCAGCCGCCGTGAGAAGATGGTGCTCGAACTTCGGTACGGGCTGGCGGACGGCATTACCAGAACCCAACGGGAGATCTCAAGGATGCTTGGTATCTCGCGCTCCTACGTGTCTCGCATCGAAAAGAAGGCCCTGCGAAAGCTCTGCCGCGATATGCAGAACGAGGGCTTCCGCTAGCAAGGGACCGGCGCCTCGCAGTCGAAAGCCATGGCGGACTTTGATATTGGGACTTTTAGACCTTCGACGCACCGGCGTTGTGGTATAATATGATCGCTTGCGGATACGGTATGGAGATGGTAAGGAGGTCGTTCATGCTCAAAAAACTCTGTCCGTGCGATCAGGTGGAGTCCGTCTTCGACCTCGACCCGGCGCTTCTGGCGCGCCAAGGCATAAAGGGAATCATCCTGGATCTGGATAATACCCTCGTCGAGTGGGGCGCGAACACGATCGACGATCGGATGAAGACCTGGGTCGATCGTTTCAAAGAAGCCGGTTTCAAACTATGTATCGTCTCGAACGCCTTGCCGCAGCGGGTGGAGAATGTCGCCGCCGCACTTGGCATCCCCGGGGTTCCCCAGGCGACCAAGCCGCTCAAGATCCCCTTCCGGCGCGCCTTGGAACTCTTGGGTACCCTGCCGGAGGAGACGGCGGTGGTCGGCGACCAGCTTTTCACGGACATTCTCGGCGGCAACCGGATGGATCTTTACACCATCTGGACGCCGCCGATCAGCAAGACCGAGTTTGTCAGCACACGGGCGGTGCGGCACCTGGAGCGGCTGGTCGTCAAGCGTTTCCGAAAGCGCGGTCTCCTGGCGTGAACAGCCGTTGCCCCGGCTGCGGCGCGCCCTTTCAGCAAGACGCCCCCGAAGAGCCGGGTTACCTGCCATCCAGTTTGACGGAGATAGGGGCGGGGACGGTCTGCCGGCGTTGTTTCCGTCTCAAACATTACGGGCGGACGGAAGGACGGCACCTCACCGCGGCCGAAGCTTACGCTCAGATCCGCAAGGCGCTGGCGCCCGCCGACGCCGTGGTCCTTGTGACCGAGATCGGCGACTTCGAGGGAAGTCTGCCGCCGCCCGGTCTTCTCCCAATGGACAAGCCCCTGATTATCCTGCTCAACAAGGCCGACCTACTGCCCCCCAAGACGCCGGCGCGGGAAGCGGCGGCATGGGCGCGCGCCCGCTGGCTGGCAAGCGGACGGGGACCCGCGCCAAAGGCCGTCTTGCCGATCAGCGCGGCGCGCGGGGCGGGCCTGGCGCCGGTGGCGGAGCGCTTGAGGACGCATGCGGGAGACCGTCGTGTGGTGGCCGTACTGGGCGCGACGAGCGTCGGCAAGTCAACGCTGATGCGGCGGATATTGGCTGATACCGGTGCCGCGTCAATGCCGACGGTCTCGCGTTACCACGGCACGACACAGGCCGCTACGCGCTGGTATGTCGAGGATCTGGACCTTACGCTCTACGACACTCCCGGCTTTGTGCCCGGCGATCGGATGGGCGATCATCTTTGCCCGGCCTGCGCCGCCCAACTTGTGCAGGAACGGGCGCTGACCGGCAAACTCTTCGGCGTATCCCCCGGCCAAGCACTGGTCATGGGCGGTTTCGCCGCATTCGCCCTGCGGGCCGAGGAGCCGCGCACCTTTCTGTGCTACGCCGGCGGCGGGGTGGTCTTCCATCGTACGGGTGAGGCCAAGGCGGAGGAACTGCTGGCGGAGAAGCCCGCGTGGCTGCTGCCGTGGGCTTGCGCCGATTGCCGGCAGGACCGGCCCCGGCGCCGCGAGGAGGTCCTGCTGGCCATAAATGAGGACCTGGTCGTGGCTGGTTTGGGTTGGATCTCCCTGCGGGGCGGTCCCGCCGTCATCCGGGCGACCGTGCCAGAGGGCGTAAGGATCGTGCGCCGGCCGGCGCTCTTCGCCCCGCGGGGCAATCACGGGAAGTCCGCCAGAAACTCGAGAAACACGCGATAACGGAACCTGCGTACGCGCACGCGCACGACGGTTGAGCCAAGGCATGGGTTTTTATTCTCGCCCCGACGGCGCAAGGGGATCTTGGCTGCATAATCCCGGGCTTTTTCCCATATACTCCTTCCAGGGACAAGCTGGGAGGAGTCGGAATGGAACGCCTCTATGCCATCGATTTCGAACGCGCGCGCGGCGCCAGCGGCGGCGAGATACTGCGCGGGATGCGGGCCGCGGTCGGCAGAGCCAAGCGCACGGCCGGCGGCGAACGCCATCTCACCGGTATCGCCCTGGGTGAGCGCGGCGAGAAACTCCTCTTCTGCTTCAGACTCGGCAAAAAGTAGCCCCGGCACGCGCGCGCAGGGGCAGACTTGGGAGGTAACCGGATGCCCCTCACGCGCCGCCTGACCCCGAACATCATCCTGATCGTCCTGGTCCTTCTGGGCTTGGCGTACATCACCGCCAGGGATGCGTATGTGGCCCGCCAATTGCATTACGACCTCACGGCCGAAGCGCTGGTCATCCGCTACCGCCGCGAACGGGTAGTGCTCCCGTACGGCGCCATCCGCTCGGTGACCTTTTTTCGCGAACCGATGCCGTTGCGCGGTTCCTGGTTCACCACCCTCGGCCGGAGCAGGTTCGGCCGGTACTACCTCGAGGGGGTCGGCCAGGTGGAGATGTACGCGGCCGACGCCAAACGCCCGCTCATCGTGGTCAAGCAGGGGTATACCCAATACGGCTTAACGCCCGCGGAGGCCGGGGAATTCCACCGGCGGCTCCTGGACAGGCTCCCAAGGGGTGTACCGCGGGCAAGCCTCAGGGCCGAATAACCAGTCGGGGCGGGAGAGCAACTATCTCGCGGGAATCTTCCTCGCCATGACTCAGTCCCTCTTCTTCGCGCGGCTCTTCACGGAGCCGACGATGGTAATCCCCAATGCGATCACCGTGTGGCATATTTTCGTCGTATACGCCTTGTGGGGCGGCATGGATGCCGGAATGGTGAACTGCCGTAACCACTTCCGTCACGGCACTGTTCTCGGCGGAGAGAGACTTTTCTTCGGCACACCCTTGATCGAGTTGCAATATTCTATTATCATTATATATGGATATGGATATATAAGGAGGACCAAGAGGTGGAAGGGTTCAAGGCCGACCCCGCCGCCCTCGGCAAGGCGGCGGAAGTGCTGAAGGCGCTTGCCCATCCCGTCCGGCTGTGCCTTGTCGCGGGTCTCGTGCGAACCGGCGGCTGCATCGTGGGCGAGATGCAGCGGTGCCTCGGCGCGCCCCAAGCGACGATCTCGCAGCACTTGGCACGGCTAAAAGCGGCGGGGATCGTGCGCGCAACCCGGGAGGGCAACCAGGTCCGGTACGAGGTCTCCTCGAACCTGGCCAGAAATGTGGCGGAGTTGGTTATGGCTGAAGGAGGGGTTGAATGATGGGGGCCAGGAAGGTCGTGATCATCGGCGGTGTCGCCGGTGGCGCCAGCGCGGCCACACGGCTGCGACGCCTGGACGAACAGGCTGAGATCGTGCTCATGGACCGCGGGGACTACGTGTCCTTTGCCAATTGCGGCATGCCATACTATATCGGCGGCGCAATCACCGATCGCCAGAAATTGTTGGTACAGACCGTGGAGAGCCTGTCAAAGCGGTTCAACCTGGACGTCCGCACGCGCCACGAAGCGCTGCGGATTGACACGGCGGGCAAGACCATCGTGGTGCGCGACCTGCGCCAGGGCGGGACTTATCGTGAATCCTACGATTTCCTCGTGCTTTCGCCCGGCTCGACGCCGATCCGCCCGCATATCCCGGGCATCGACAGCCGGCGCGTCTACACGCTGCGCAATATTCCCGAGATGGACGCCATCGCCGACGCGGTGGCGCGCCGGCCAAAAGGGCGCGCCGTCATCGTGGGCGGCGGCTTTATCGGGCTCGAGATGGCGGAGAACCTTCATGGGCGCGGCCATACGGTCGACCTGGTCGAGGCCGCGCCCCAGGTAATGCCGAATCTGGATCGTGAAATGGCGGCCTTTGTCCACGCCCATCTGCGCCAACAGGGCGTGGGGCTTTACCTGGCGGATGCCGCCGCAGCCATCGCGGACCGGCCCGAGGGAGCGGAGGTCGTCCTGAGGAGCGGCCGGCGCATCCTCGCGGACCTGGTGATCGTGGCGGCCGGTGTACGTCCGGAGGTCGAACTCGCCCGGGAAGCCGGGTTGAAGCTTGGTCCGACCGGCGCCATCGCCGTGGACGAAACGCTGCGCAGTTCCGACGCTGCCATCTACGCGATCGGCGATGCGGTCGAGGTCCGGAACCTTGTCAGCGGGCGGGAGACCTGGCTCCCGCTGGCGGGGCCCGCCAACAGGCAGGGGCGCCTGGTGGCTGACATCATCGCCGGCCGGGACGTCCGCTACCCGGGTGTGCTGGGCACGAGCATCGCCAAGGTTTTCGATCTGACCGTGGCCTCGGTGGGGGTAAATGAAAAAGCGCTGGACAGGGCGGGTCTCAAGTACCACACCGCGACCATCCATGCCAACGCCCATGCCGGCTATTACCCGGGCGCCATGCCGTTGACCTTGAAGGCGCTCTTTGACCCATCCGGGAAGTTGCTTGGCGCGCAGGCGGTCGGGTACGCCGGCGTCGACAAGCGGATCGACGTGCTGGCCACGGCGCTCCGTTTCGGAGCCGGCGCCGACGACCTGGCCGGGTTGGAACTTGCTTACGCGCCGCCATACTCATCGGCCAAGGATCCGGTCAATATCTTGGGATACGTGGCGGGCAACGTCGTGCATGGGGAAGTGACCCAGCTCTACTGGCCGGATCTGGCTTCTTTGGACGATCAACGGGTGCTGCTTCTGGACGTGCGCCAACCGGAAGAGCGGGAATTCGGTTTCATCCCGGGCTCCGTCAATATCCCCCTCGATGAACTCCGGGGCCGGCTGAGCGAACTGCCGCGCGACAAAGAGATCGTCGTCTATTGCCAGGTCGGGCTGCGCGCCTACTTGGCCGCGCGGATCCTGGCCCAGCGCGGATGGACCGTACGCAACCTGTCCGGCGGTTACCGGACGTATAAGTCGATTGTGGAGGATCTGGCGGCGGCGCCGCCTGAACGGCCTGATGAAGGGGATACAGAAGCGGCGGCCATCAACGAGCCCAGGGACGGAGGCATCAGTGTGACGGCAATCCATAAACTGAACGCTTGCGGACTGCAGTGCCCCGGCCCGATCATGCAGCTTTTTGCCAAGATGCAGGGCATGAGCCCCGGCGAAGCCCTCGAGGTCAGCGCCACGGATCCGGGATTTCTGAACGACGTCAAAGCCTGGGCCGCCAGGACCGGGAACACTCTCCTCCGGGCCGAACGCGATGGGGACCACTATGTGGCGGTGGTGCGGAAGGGCGGTGCCGCCAGCCTTCCGGCGCCGGGCCCGGCCGCCGGCAACGACAAGACGATCGTGGTCTTCAGCGGCGACCTGGACAAGGCGATCGCTTCCTTTATCATCGCCAGCGGCGCGGCGGCCATGGGGCGCAAGGTGACCATGTTCTTCACCTTCTGGGGGTTGAACGTCCTGCGCCGGCCCAAGCGCGTCAAGACCAGGAAGACTCTCCTCGAGCGGATGTTCGGCGGGATGATGCCCCGCGGCAGCGCCCGCCTTGGGTTGTCCAAGATGAACATGCTCGGCATGGGGCCGCGGATGATTCGCTTCATCATGAAGCAGAAGAACGTTTCCTCGCTGGAAACCCTGATCGCCCAAGCCCGCGTGGCCGGCATCAGGCTGGTCGCCTGCCAGATGTCCATGGACCTGATGGGGATCAAGCGGGAAGAACTGATCGACGGCGTCGAGATCGGTGGCGTGGCGTCATACCTGGCCGCGGCGGAGGAGGGGGACGTGAATCTATTCATCTAGATAACTGCTTCAAGGTGCGACCACATTACCGTCCCCGCCCGAGAAAATCGCAGAGAGCGTTGATGACGGTGAGCGGGTGCGGCGGCCAGCCGGGGATGTACAGATCCACTGGGACCTCATCCAGGAACGAACGGTCGAGCGCGGCCGAGCCGGCAAAGACGCTGCCGCCGATCGCCTCGGCGCCGGCGAGGATGACGACGCGCGGTCTGGGGACGGCGCGGTAGGTTTCCCGCAAGGCGTAGGCCATGTGTCGCGAGATGGGGCCGGTAATCAGGATCCCGTCCGCGTGACGCGGCGAGGCCGTAAATTCGATCCCATAACGTCCGAGGTCGAAATTGACGTTGGAGAGGGCGTTCAGCTCGAGTTCGGCACTGTTGTCGCCCCCGGCCGATACCTGCCGCAGTTTGAACGAACGTCGGCAGAGCTTGCGCATCACCGGGTGGGCTTCGACCCGGGGCGCGGCATGATTCCGGTCGATGATGAGGTCCTCACGGCGGGTGGCCGCCAACCGGGGATCGTTGGTGAAAACGATCTCGTTATCATTGGCGGCTTCGGCGCAATCGCCGCAGAAGAGGCATCTGCCTAGATCGATGGCGAGCGGTTCGCACCGCAAGGCCCCGCCCGGACAGACGAAGCCCGCCGGCGGCGTGAATTTGTCCCCCGTAACCCGCGGCAGGCCGCGGAAGGGCGCTGCCGGCCGGGCGCGCAGGGGATCGGGGATATATTGAAATCCTTGGTTCCAGCGGGCTTTTAAGAGTTTGAGCACGTTAGCCGCTCCTTTGGGAGAGCACAGCTCTCTCCATCGTTTCCTGGCAACAGAGCCGGTTGGGCAGTGGCGTGAGCCGGATAATCGGCCTCATGTCCAGCCCCCACCCCCTTCCCCCGCCCCCCGGGGCGGGGGAGTTGAATGAAGAAGATGCGGGGACACCCCGCGACCCCGGCAGCGCTGGCCCGCTGCACCGGCCTTCAGGGTTGGTGAAAATACGCCCCGAAAACTTGGCGCGGAGCATGAAGGCCGAGCCCGCAAGCCTTGGCGCAGCTTTTACGGACGAGTTGGTTGTTATAGATCAACCCCGCAGTACGACAGGTCATGGCTCTTATTGCAGAGCGGGAAATCCGAGATCACGTTGCCCCGCAGGGCCATGGCCAGGCTCTGCCAGTTGTGGAAGGACGGATCCTTGATCTTGTAGCGCACGGTTTCGCCATGTTCCCCCGTGATGGCGCAGTGCACGATCCCGCCGCGCCATCCCTCCACCACGGCGATGGCGAACTGATGCGGCGCCGGCGGCCCCAGCGGCGCGATCCCTCCCTCCCCGCCGGGATAGGCGGGCAGCATCCGTTCGATCAACGCCAGCGAGCTTTCGATCTCCGCCATCCGCAAAGCCGTTCGCGCCCAGGCATCCCCGGCGGTCAAAACGCACGGGGTATAATCCACCTCGTTGTAATAGCCGTAAGGTAAATCCCTGCGCATATCCTCATCGATGCCGGCCGTCCGCCCGATGAAACCCGTGAGGCCGAGCGCTGCCGCCGTGTCATGCGGCACCTTGCCGGTGGTTTCAAGCCTGGAGAGAACCGAGGGCGAGTTGAACATCAGGTCCGCCATAATCCGTGCGTCATGCCGGACAGATGCCAGCGTCTCCCGGATATCCCGGAGCGCCTCTTCCCGCAGCGGGAAGCGCACGCCGCCCGGGCGGATCCACCCGCGCCCGAAGCGGCTGCCGCAGAGCCGGAGCAACTGGTTGATCGCCGCGGTGCGTATGCGGCCGAAAGCCGCGCTGCCGGGCAGATAGGCGATGTCCGTGGCGATCCCCGCGAGGTCCGCGAGGTGCATGGCGATGCGCTCCATCTCCAGCGCGAAAGCCCGCGTCCAATCGACCGCAGGCCGTGGGGCCGCGCCGGCCAAAGCCTCCACCAATTGCGCGTGGGCGATTGCATACGCGATGGTGGCATCGCCGCAGATGGACGCGGCCAAAGGCCATCTTTCGGCCAGGGGCGGCGCCAGCATCAACTCTTCCACGCCGCGGTGCTGGTAGCCAAGCTGGATCTCCAGGTGATGCACGAGTTCGCCATGGCACTGAAAGCGGAAGTGTCCCGGTTCGATGACCCCCGCGTGCACCGGCCCGACGGCCACCTCGTGGATCTCATCCCCCTCCATGGCGTAGAAAGGGTAAGGGGCGCGTTCGTCCCGCACCAGGCGGACCGGCTTGAGCCAAGGATGGCCCGCGGGTACGATCCCGTATTGCTCGAAGATCTCCCGTTCGAAAAGCTGCAGCGCGGGGTGGTCCTTGCTCAGACTGGGATAGCGATCCGGCGCGGGCGCCCGGAAGACCTCGATCCGTTTGCGCGTGTAATCGCCAAGACAGGCGAAGAGTTGAACGGCTCCCTCCACCGAGGCCGCGAACAGGCTCAAGACACGTTTCTTGGCGGAAAGGCCTTGGCTGAGCTGTGTGAAGAAATCCTCCGGCGCCAGCGTGGGGAGATCAGCCAGCGGCGCGGCGGCCGGATTCTTCAATGCGAGGGAGTTCATAGTTCAGCGCCTCCCAACAATGCGGCGGCTTGGCGGAGTTGCGCGCCGGCCGGGGTGAACAAACAGACATTCACGGCGATCGCCAGGGCAAGGAGCAGAAAGGCGGGGAGCTGCGCCAGGAGCCGCTCGCGGCGGGAGGTCTGATACTGCATGGCGGTTTCTTCCGGCTCCCCCAGGGCCATCCGCAGGATCGCGGCCGTCAACCCGGCCATGACCACGGTTAAGAGCGCGATCAAGGCGAATCCCGCCCCGTACATCCCGGCGCCGATCATCCGGATGACGATCAACAGCTCGCTGAAGAAGGAGGCAAACGGCGGCATGGCGATCAGCGCCAGCAAGCCGAGGATCCAGAGGGCGCCCAGCGGTTTGTCCGCCTTGAGCAGTCCCTTGACTTCCTGCGTTTTCTTGCTCTGGTACCGCCGGAGAATGCCGCCCGAGGCGAGGAAGAGCGAGGCCTTGGCCAGGGAGTGGCCGGCCACGTGCATCAGCGCCCCCAAGACGCCCAGCCCGCCGGCGGCCACGCCGACGGCGATGATCCCCATATTTTCCATGCTGGAATAAGCCAGCAGGCGTTTATAGTCTTTGATGCTGAAGATATAGACCGCGCAAACGAAGATCGAGAGCAGTCCGCTGAACATCAGGACGCTGCGGGCAAAGGGAAAGGCGGCGGTGGGCATGAGGATCTGATAGAACCGGAGGATGCCGAGCATGGCGCAGTTCAAAAGGGTGCCGGAGAGCAGAGCCGAGACGGCGGCCGGCGCCTCGGCATGTGCGTCGGGAAGCCAGGTATGCGTCGGCGCCAGGCCCGCCTTGGTGCCGTATCCCACCAGGACGAAAGCGAATGACAGCTTCAGCCAGACGGGGTTGAAGGCGCGGCCCTTTTCCAGCAGGTACGGCAAGGAGAGCTGTGCGGCATGCCCGGCGCCGCCGGCGGCGAGGGCCAGGAAGAGCAGGCCGATGAAGGCCAACGCGATCCCGACCGAGCAGATGAACAGGTACTTCCAGGAAGCCTCCAATGAATGACGGGTCTTGTGCGCCATGATCAGGGGGGCGGAGAGGAGCGTGGTGGCTTCGATGAAAACCCAGATCAATCCCAGGTGGTTCGCGACCGTCACGCCGGTCATGGCGAAAAGCGTCAGGAAGAGAAAGGGGGCGTAGAGCCGTTTCTCGTACGCCTCCATCTTGGAGCGGCCCAGATAGTCGGCGCTATAGAGTGCGGTGGCCATAAAGAGCAGGGAAAGAACGGCCAGGAAGAACCAGGACAGACGGTCCAGGGCCAGGAGGGCGCGGCCGGTGCCCGCGGCCGTCCGATAAAGCAAACAGACCATTAGCATGTGCAGCCCGGCCGCGGCCGGCATCAGCAAACGGTCGAGCATCCGCCGGTTGGCCAGGAGCGACAGGACGGCGGCGCCCAACGGCAGGAACAGGAGCGTCAAGATCATAGCCTATTCATCCCTTAATTCCCGTAGATTCAGGACATCCAGATCGTCAAAGGTGGAGATGATCCGGTGCAAGAGCAGGTTCATGAAGAAGACGCCGGCGAAGACGTCCAACAGGACGCCGAGGTGGATCAGGAGCGGCATCTCGCTATGCATCGACAGGGACAGCAAGTAAATCCCGTTTTCCAGCACGAGATAGCCTAGGACATGGGTGATGAGTTTCTGGCGGACGATGACGAGCAGCAGTCCGATCGCCATCGAGGCCAGGGCGGCGCCGAGGATCGGCAAAGACAGCCGCGGCGCGGCGCCGTGCATCAGATTGGCGGCAAAGAGCGAGCCGGCGATCAGGGCGAACGTGGCCAGAACGATCTGGAAATTGGTCCGCCACGGTTCCATCTCGCGTTTCAGGCCGTGCCGCTTCACCGTCCGGTACATCATGTACGGCAAGACGGCGGCCTTCAGCAAGAACGCCTCCAGGACGATGAGGACCAAGCCGCCCGGGTCCGGGTCACCCTCCCGCCACAAGGCAAACATGCCGATCAGGCACCCTTGCGCGCAGAGGGCCTTGATCACCGCGCCGACCCGGGTGGTGTTGGCGATATAAAACAGAGTGCCGTAATACGACAGGAGCAGCAGGTAGTCGATCTCAATTCCCTCCCAAGAGGACGGTTACGAAGAGGACGAACGC
The DNA here is from genome assembly GCA_050260415.1 of Bacteroidota bacterium. GTDB lineage: Bacteria > Bacillota > UBA4882 > JAAYXC01 > JAAYXC01 > JBLNCE01. The sequence continues at coordinate 31,602 of JBLNCE010000051.1, forward strand.
CAAACCGGAGACGCCCAGGAGCAACTGGGGCAGGATCTGCAGGCGAATCCGCGCCATGACCGACTCCATCAAGCCAAGCAAGACGCCCACGCCGCTGACGATCGCGAAGTGAACGCCGAGGGCTCCCCACGGCCCGGCCGGGACGCCGAACAGCCCGGCGATGAGCGAAGCGAAGATCGCCATCTTCAGCATGCCGCCGTAGTTGAGAAAAGCCAGGTCCGGCCCGCTGTTGTCCAGGATCATGACCTCGTGGATCATGGTGAGTTCCAGGTGCGTATTGGGGTCGTCAAAAGGCACGCGGCAGCCTTCGAGCAATAGGAGCACGAACAGCAGGAATCCGCCGCTCAAGGCCACGGGAAGGCCGAGCGCGGATGATTTTTGCACGATCAGCGGCCAATCGCTGAAAGAGGACCCCCCGGTAAAGAGGGTCAAGGTGCCCAAGAGCATGAAGAGAATCGCCTCGCCCAGCAGGCCGAAGACCGCTTCCCGCGCGGCCCCCATGCCTTCGAAGCTGCTCCCGGCGTCCAGGGCGTTGAGAATCATCACGAAACGGGCCAGCGCCAAAAGGTAGGCGAAGAGGACGATATCACCCGGGAATCCCGGCAGGGCGCGGTGTCCCGCCAGCGGGAGCAAGAGCCCCGCCGTCAAGACGGCCGCCAGCGAGACGAGCGGCGCCCAGGCGGACAAGGCGGAAGCGGAATTGCTCTTGACCTGTGATTTCCGCAAGAGCTTCACGAAATCATGCCACGGCTGCAACAACGGCCTTCCTTTTCTGCCGGCCATGAAAGCCTTGGTTTTTTCGCTGAGCCCGGCCAGGTAGAACGGGAAGACGAGGTATAGGAGTCCATACGGCAAAATGGTGAAGACGGCGCGCATCGCTAACCTCCAAACGCCATGATGATAATGACCGCCAGGAACGCCAGGCCGTAGAGGAGGTAGTTGCGCAGATCGCCGTGCTGGATCCAGCGGAACCGGCCGAGGAAACGCGCCAGGATCTCTTGCGCCGGCCGGATGAGCGAGGCGTCGAGGATGTCCCTGCTGCGGTTCTGGAGGTTTCCGCCGGCGGGAAATATGCCTTGCGGTCCGGCCAGATGGCGTTCCCACCCCACCAGGCGGCCGCAGAGGCTCAGGATCCCGCTGGCATAGGAAGAACCGGTATACTGCATGCGCGGGGTCGCGCGGTGATAGCCGCAACCCCAGGTGGCAGCGGATTCCATGGCCCGGCCGCGCAGCAAGCGGGACCGGATCAGGGCCAATACGGCGGCGATGCCCAGGAGCGCCAAGCAAACGCGTGTGATGCCGGCGCAGAGCGAGAACAGGCGCGCGGTATCCGCCGGCGGTTCACCGGCGACGGCGGCCACGGGCGCGGCCAGCAAGCGGGCGGGACCCGCGGGAAAGACTCCGATCGCCAGGGCCAGCAGGGCTAGCACGGCCATGGGGAAGATCATGGACCACGGTTCGCCGGCCGGTTCCGGCAGCGGGCGCCGCGGCTCCCCGAGGAAGATGACGCCGAAAGCCTTGGTAAAGCAGGCGACCGCCAGGCCGCCGACGAGCGCCAGGACGACGAGACCCGCCAAGCCGAGCAGGGCGGTGGAGCTCGAGGCGGTGCTCACCCCGCTCAAGAAAGAGGCATAGATGAGGAACTCGCTCACAAAGCCGTTGAAAGGCGGCAGGCCGCCGATGGCGAGGGAGCCGATGAGAAAGCCGGCCGCGGTCCAGGGCGCCGTCTTGCCCAGGCCCCCGAGCCGATCGATCTCCCGGGTATGCGCGTTTTGGTAGACCGATCCCGCGGCGAAAAAGAGCAGGCTCTTGCTTATCGCATGGCCGGCCGTGTGCAGCAGGGCGCCGGCGTAGCCCAGGAACGCGACGCCCGGGCGGCCCAGAGCCTGTCCGAGCATGCCCAGGCCGATACCGAGCCCGATCAGGCCGATGTTTTCCACGCTGCAGTAGGCCAGGAGCTTTTTCAGGTCATGCTGGCTCAAGGCATAGATCATGCCGTAGAGGGCGGACAGCGCGGCGATGGCCAAAAAACACGCGGCGAACGGGATCGAGTCATGGGGGAACAGGCCGATGGTGCGCAGGATGCCGTAGATCCCTGTTTTGATCATCACGGCGGACATGACGGCGGAGACATGGGTCGGCGCCGCCGGGTGCGCCTCGGGCAGCCAGAAATGGAACGGGATGAACCCGGCCTTGAGGGAGAAGCCGAGAAAGAGCAGCAGAACAACGGTCATGGTGCCCGCGGGTTTGGTCGCGAAGTATTGAGCGATCCGAGGGAAGGAAGTGGAGCCCGCCGCCGAGGCGGCGAGGATGAAGCCGACGGCGAGGAAGAGGTAGCCGACGTGCATGGCGACGAGGTACTTGACCCCGGCGCGGAGGGTCTCCGCTTGCCGATGATCGTAGATCACCAGCAGGAACGAGGCGAGGGTCATGATCTCCCAGATGAACAGGAAGGAGAGCGTATCATCCGCCGTGGCGACGAGGATCATCGCCGCGATTAACACGTTCAGGAGCAGGAGATTGATGCGGATGTCGGAGCCCTTGTCCCGGTATGGGCGGAGGTATCCCTGGGCGTAGATCGACGCCAGGAGGGAGACGAAGGCGATGACAAAGACGAAGAACGCCGCAAGCGGATCGAGCGCCAGCGAGAGACCGGCGACCTGCAACGGCGATCCGATGCCTTGACGCAACATACCGAGGAATGCCGGGGGCAGGATGAGGATATCCGCCGCCAGCACGGCCAGGGTGGAGAACCACGGTCCGAAGCGGTTGGCCTTGGGAAAAAGACAGGTCAAGCACCCTCCCGCGACCATAACCGCGGTCCCGAGCAATATGTGGCGCATGCCTTGCATCAACTCCAGGGTCTGAACGCTGCAACAATGAGAGCTGGCCGTAACGCCGGTTATGGCAAAGACGAAGAGGCGAACCGGTACGATGGACAAGTCCGAGTTGCATCTTCAGTTTAGTGCCCCACCCCGGCGGTTCGCCGGGTCGACAAGGGATGAAAATGTGGTTATGCTGCGATTAACTACCCACCCCCGCCCTGCGGGCCCCCCCCTCTAAGCGTAGAGAGGGGGCCGGGGGGTGAGTGGCGGGGCATTTTCTAAGTAGGTGGCACAAATATTTGTATATTCGTGGTTCATATCAATTCCCCTGCATGAACCCCAGATATTTTGCGCGCGATACATGAGGCGGCATCCATACGGCATCGCGGCGCTGGCTGCGCCCGGTCTACGCGGTGCCGCTCGTCCTGAGCGGGGTCTTGCTTGTGCCCTTGGCCGCGCCGATCCTGTCCTAGGGGCTGTGCACGTAATCAAAGAAACAAAGTCCTCATTGCTTGAGACGGAATGGGGCCGGCGATTGTATCGAATACGTAAAGCCTTGGCCGAACCGGTCTTTGGCCAGATCAAGAGCTGTATGGGCTTCACTCAATTCTCCTTTCGAGGGTTGGCCAAGGTGAAAGCTGAATGGGACCTTGTCTGCCTGTGTCACAATTTACGAAAGCTATACCGATTCCGGTTGAGCGAAGGGTAGTGAGGTTGTCCTAAACCCCGTGGAATTTCAGTGGCATAGATTTACGCGGGCTTACTCCCGATATCGGACACTTCCAGTTTGAGTTCCCTTCGCAACGCCAACCTGAGGAGGCAGAGTTCCCGGTGTCCCTTGAGTCTGCGCAACCTGGACTCGGCCTTGAGCAGACCGGCCCCTACCCAACGTTGGCTCCTTCGGCCAGGCCAAGGATGTGTTTGTCTCCCAACCCGTCGATGCCAAGCGCCACGGTAATGGTGTGCTCGCCGAACACCACGCCGTCTATGTAAATCACCAGGATATCAAGTCCGCCGAGCGGCCGGCCGAGCAACCTCTCCAATGCCTCACGCGTGGCCATTACGAACCGGCGGCTGACCGTGCTCTTGGAG
>JBLNCE010000052.1:0-17493 GCA_050260415.1 Bacteroidota bacterium
TCGATCACGAATACCCCGGGCGCTTCCGGGGCCATCGGGACCCAGGCCATGTTCGACGCGCCGCACGACGGCTATACCTGGAGCGGCAACGCCGACGGCAGTATCGTCACCTACCAGATCCTGGGTTACCTCAAGATCAGCCATAAGCAATACCTGCATTACCTCGCGGTCTTCACCCCCAATGTGATCGTAGTCCCGGCCAATTCGCCGATCAACGATTTCCCCGGCCTGCTCGCGGCAATGAAAGCCAAGGCGATGACCGTGGCCTCGGCCGGCGTCGGCAGCGGCGGCCACCAGGCGGCCGAGTTCTTCAAGAAATACGCCAAGGTCGATTACAGACACGTCCCATACCAGGGCGGCGCCCCGGCGGTGACCGGCACGGTCAAGGGCGAGGTGGACATGGTCATGCAGCTCTCCATGGAAGTCACCGAGATGCTCCGCGCCAAACAGCTGAAGGCCATCGCGGTCATGTCCCCGGACCCGCTCGTCATCGACGGCTACGGCGAGATCCCCTCGATCAACAAGTGGATCCCCGAGTTCCCGCCGGTGGGCAATAACTTCGGCCTCTTCATCCCCAGGGATATCCCGAAGGAAGCCGTTGACCGGATCAACAGGGCGTTCGTGTCCGCCTGCAAGTCCGCCACCCTGAAGAAGTTCGCGGCGGAGCGGGGCTCGAAGGTCGTTGCGCTCTACGGTGAGAAAGCCGACAAGCTCGTCGAGGCCAATGCCTCCCGCGTCGACTGGTTGCTCTACGAGACCGGCAATGCCAAGTTCTCCCCGGCCGAGTTCGGTATCGCCAAACCGTAAAGCACGGCGCGCATGTGCCTGTGTCGGAGGGGTAATCCGCGCGATTGCCCCTCCCAAAAGAGAAACAGGACGCTATAGTCTGACATTCACTTCGAAATCCCGGTACAGCAAAACCGGAGCAAGGGGGTCTTGCCTTGCGCAAGCGGGATATCATCAGCGGCCTCGGCACCATGCTGATCGGCGTGCTTTTCCTGGTCGGCAGCGCCTTCATGCCCTGGAAGGGCAGCGGCTTCGATTGGTACGGCGCGCCCGGGCTGGTTCCGGCGATCCTCGCCGGCCTGCTCTTCCTCTGCGGGCTGATTCTCTATCTCAGGGCGGTCTCAAATGAGGATTTCTACGCGCGCCTGGAGGCGGAGGAAGCCAGGGAGATCGCGGAAGCGGCCGCGCAGGAGGCGCAGACAGCCGGACAGAGCAGCACTCAGGTGCAAGAACTCGAACTGCCTCAATTCCTGAGGGTGGAACGGTGGCGGATCCTCACGGTCATCGCGCTATTGGCCGCCTATATTTTCTTGCTTGTCGGGCGGATTCCATATATCCCGGCCACGGCCATTTTTGTGGCGGCCTTCATCTGGATCTTCAAGGGTGGCGGCTGGCTGAAGAGCGCTTCGATCGGCCTGATTACTTCCGTAGCGGTCTGGTTCGTCTTTTACCGGATCTTCGCCGTGGTATTGCCCTAGAGGCTAGGAGGTGCTGGCGTGAATCTCTGGACGTTCTTCTCCGAATTCTTCCGCCTCATCAACCCGATGTCCGTGCTCTATGTCCTCGCGGCCACCGGCTTCGGGATCGTCATCGGCATGCTGCCTGGTTTGACGGCGACCATGGGCGTCGCGCTCCTGACGGGCTTGACGTTCCGGTTTGCGCCCGACCAGGCCATCCTGATCCTGGTCGCCACCTATGTGGGGGCGATCTCGGGCGGGAGCCGGTCGGCCATACTCTTGAATATCCCCGGCACGCCGGCCAACGCCGCCAGTTGCCTGGACGGGTACCCCCTGGCCAAACAGGGCCGCGCCGGTTACGCCATCGGCCTGGCCGCCGTGGCCTCCTCCATCGGCACTCTTTTCGGCCTGATCTGCCTGGCGACCATCTCGCCGCTCTTGGGCAGCATCGCCCTGAAGTTCGCCTCCTGGGAGTTCTTCGTCCTGGCGGTCTTCGGGGTGATCATCTGCGGCAATCTGACGGCGCCCAAGGATCCCCTGAAGGGCTGGGTGGCGGGCCTGTTCGGGCTGCTCCTCTCCCAGATCGGGCTCGAGTCGTTCCAAGCTTTCCCCCGTTTCACCCTGGGTTCGCTGCAGATGATGAACGGCTTGTCGCTCATCCCGGTGCTGGTGGGCGCCTACGGCGTGGGTGAGATCATCGCCGTCATGCGTTCGCCGGTCAGTTATGTCGTGAAGACGCAGATCAGGAAGGTTATCCCGCCCGCCCGCGATCTGCTGATGCATTGGAAACACATCCTGCGTTCCGGCATCATTGGCGTGATCGTCGGGATCATTCCCGGCGTCGGCGAGGACACCGCCTCGTGGGTCTCCTACGACACGGCCAAACGCACGGCCAAGCATCCGGAGAAGTTCGGCAAAGGCTCCATCGAAGGCCTGATCGCCGCCGAAACCGGCGACAACGCTTGTATCGGTGGGGCGGTCATTCCCGTCCTGACGCTGGCCATTCCGGGCAGCGCCCCGGCGGCCGTGCTCATGGCGGCCATGTATCTCCACGGCATCCGGCCGGGTCCGTTGCTCCCGATCGAGCAGCCTGATTTCATCATGACGGTTACCGCCATCTTCATGTTGTCCACCCTGGCCATGACCATTCTGAGCCTGGCCGGCGTGCGCGGGATGGTCAAGATCCTTGCGGTGCCGCGGATGATCCTCATGCCGATCGTCTTCGTCCTTTGCGGCGTGGGATCGTACGCCATCAACGGCCGCATCTTCGATATGTATCTGATGTTCCTCTTCGGCCTGCTCGGCTACTACATGCGGGAGAACAATTTTCCCGCCGCGCCGCTTGTGCTGGGGTTCATCCTCGGACCGATGGCGGACGACAATTTCCGGCGGGCCATGATCATCGGCCAGGGAAGTCTGGCGCCCTTCTTTACCCGTCCGATCTGCATCATCCTCTGGTTCTGCACCCTGGCCATCATCTTGGGCCGGACCGGGCTTGGCAGGATGATCGTCAACGGGCTGCTTGCCGGGCTGCGTGGTATGGGGATAATCACGCCGCGGGAAAACCCGAGGCCATAGCGGATAAAACGGCCCCAAGCTGGGCGAGGTGATTGTATCGATGTATAAACGCGCCGTGATCACGGACGAGATCTCACAGGACTTTGCCAGGGCGGTCGAGGTGGCCCGCGAATTCGGCCTTGAAGGGGTGGAATTACGCTCGGCCTGGGACAAGAACCCCCATGAATTGGGGAAGGAAGAGCGCCGCAGGATCCGCGATCTGGCCGGCCGGGCCGGTCTCTCGATTCCCTGCGTCGCGGGTCCGATCTTCAAGTGCCAATTGTACGACGAACGCGACTACCAGGAGCACCTGACGGTTCTGGAACGATGCCTGGACGTGGCCCACGAACTGGGCGCGGGACTGGTCCGCGGTTTTACCTTCTGGGACGACGGCGACTTCGAGCGGGCGCTGCCCTGGATCGCCGAACGTTTGGCGGCCATCGGGCCGACCCTCCGGGCGGCCAAGGTCAAGATGGTCCTGGAGTCCGATCCGGCGACCGCGGCCAATTCCCACCAGAAGTTGTCCCGTGTCCTCGCCATGACGGCCTCGGACGAGATCAAGGCGCTCTGGGATCCCGGCAACAACCTGTACGTTTCCGGAGCGACCCGCCCGTTTCCCGAGGGTTACGAACTGCTCCGCCCATACCTGGCGCACATCCACGTCAAAGATATCCGCCGTCAGGCCGGCGCCGCCGAACCGGAGGCCTGCTGCCTCGGGCAGGGCGAGGTGGGTTATGCCAGGGTCTTCCCGCGCCTCGTCGCCGACGGTTACGATGGGTGGCTATCGCTCGAGACCCATTACCGCAAACGCGGTCCCATCTCCGACGAGCTCTTGGCCTTGCCGAAGGGTTCCGCCTTTTCCCTGGGCGGGGAGGAAGCCACCCGCGAGTGCCTGGCCGCGTGGAACGGGATGCTTGACCGATGAAATTCGCGCTCTGCAACGAAATCTTCGCGGATTGGGACTTTGCCGCGGCCGCCGCCTTTGCGGCCGGCCTGGGCTATGAGGGCTTGGAGATCGCCCCCTACACCCTGGCGGAAACGGTCCATGAACTTACCCCGGCCAGGCGGCGGGAGCTGAAGGCGATCGCCGGGGAGGCCGGTCTGCGGATTACCGGCCTGCACTGGCTCCTGGTCAAACCGGAAGGTTTGCATATCGCGCATCCGGAAGCGTCCGTCCGGCTGCGAACCGTGGACTATCTGCGGGCGCTGATCGATCTCTGCGCCGATCTCGGCGGCACGGTCCTGACTTTTGGTTCACCCAAGCAGCGCAGCCTGGCCCCGGGGCTCGAGCCAGCGCGCGGACGCCAGTATGCCTTGGAGAGCTTCGCGGCCTGCGGCGAGGCGGCCGCCAGCCGGGGAGTAATCCTCTGCCTAGAGGCGCTGCCGCCGGATCTCACCAATTTCTTGAACACCAACGCCGAGGTACTGGCCGTGGTCAAGGAGATCGACCACCCGAACATCCGCATGATGGTCGATGTGAAGAGCATGTGCGCCGAGCCGATCCCGTTGCTCGAGAATCTCCGGGCATGCCAAGGCTTCATCAGGCATGTCCACGCCAATGACGCCAATATGAGGGGACCTGGTTTTGGCGCGGTCGACTTCCGTCCGCTCCTTGCCGCCCTGGTCGAGATGGGCTACGACGGCTACGTCTCGGTCGAGGTTTTTGATTGCACGCCGGACCCGGAGACGGTTGCCAGCCGGAGCATTGCGTACATGCGGAGCTGTCTGCCGCGGGGGGTAGACGCTTAGAACGCACAGAACGAAGGGGATTGGCATGCGACTGGGTTTGTTCTCCGTCAGTTACGCGGGTCTCTGGGGTCAAGCGCGCCTGGATCCGCTTTCTTTCCTCGACAAGGCAGCGTCCTTGGGCTTCACCGAGGTTCTCCTCATGGCCAAACGGCCGCATCTATCGATCCTGGACGCGGATCAGGACCTGTTGCGCGCCCTCAAAGCCAGACTCGCGGAGAAAAGCTTGACTCCGATCGGCCTGGCGGCCTATAATGACTTCCTTCTCCAGACTCCGGCCGAGATCCCGGCCTTGGAGATGCAGTTGGCCTATATCGGCGAGTGCGCGCGGATTACCGCCTTTCTCGGCGGGCGCTTGGTCCGCGTCTTCACGGGGTATGAGAGAACGGGGCGCTCTTTGGCCGGACAATGGGATCTCGTCGTCTCCGCGTTGCGCGAGGGCGCCGACCGGGTGGCTCCGTACGGCGTGACGCTCGTGATCCAAAACCACCACGATCTGGCGGTGGACACACGTTCCTTCGCCCTGCTGCTGGACGAGGTCGACCGGCCGAACGTCATGGCGGGTTATGATGCCTGGTCGCCCTTTCTACGGGGCGAGGATCTCTACGCGGGCGCCAAGCTGATGGCGCCACGGGCGGCCATGACCATCGTCGCCGATTACGTCCGGCACGCCCGCTACCAATACCAGCCTGACCTGGTCAACTATGTCCGTGTCGAACCGGACCTGGTCCGGGCCGTCTTCCCGGGCGCCGGCGAGGTGGACTATGGATCTTTCTTCAGGGGGCTCGCGGAGGGTGGTTTCGACGGGCCTGTGGTTTACGAGATGTGCTCGCCGCTGATCGGCGGCGGAACAATGGCCAATCTCGACAAGCACGCCGCGGGCTTCCTATCTTTCATGCGGAGCCTGACGGCGCCCGCCAAGTAGTGATTCGAACGGGCGGTGGCTGAGAGCCGCAACCCTGGTTTCAAAAGTGAATGTCATCTCTTTCCGCCGTCCGTGCGGCCGTGGTAGGAACCGATGCGGGTTTGGCGAATATTTCCGGTCGAGGCAGCCGGTCAAGGCTCCGGGATCAAGAGCGGGACTGCCGGCGGGGGATGCCGCCCGAGCCCGCGCGGAAGGGATCATGGCTTGAATACAGCAAAGAAACCAACCCTCAAGGACGTGGCTCGGGTGGCCGGGACATCAGTCGCCACCGCGTCGGTGGTCCTGAATCAAACCCCGCACAAGTTCGTCAGCGAGGATCTGTGCCGCCGGGTGGTGGAAGCCGCGGCCCAGTTGCATTACCGGCCGAACATACCCGCGCGGCGGATGAGGGGGAAGAGCGGTAAGTTCCTGGCCATCCTTGTGCCTCAGTTCGAGAACGTTTATTTCCACCGCATCGTAATCAGCGCGGAGAACTACGCTAATCTCCGGGGTTATACCCTATCCATCTTCTCGACCTATGACGAGGAAGAAAAGGAACTCAAGTTCATCGAGAACCTGATCTCGCTCCAGGTGGACGGGGTGCTGATCAGCCCCGCCCAATACGACAGCGCCGCGGTCGCGTTGCTCAGAACGGCTGGCATTCCGTTCGTCGTCATCGACCGCCCCATCAACGGGACGGGTTACGATCTGGTGACCGTGGACTATTTCCAGGGGGGGTACCAGGGCGGCCAGTTGCTCATAGGGAACGGACACCGCCGGGTGGCTTTCCTTGGTTGGCAACACGGCATGAAAAGCATTACCGACCGCGTCAGGGGCTTTCAGGCGGCCATGCAGGCGGCCGGCATCGGTCCAGAGGAATACCTGGTCTGGGAGGGCGAACGTAGCCGTGAGGCGGCTTACGGGATTACCATGCGGCTATTGCGGGAGCGCAAGCTTACGGGTCTCTTCGCCGGGCACCATCAGATCGCCGAGGGGGTAGTGGATGCGTTGCGCGATCTGGGCCTGCGTGTCCCCGGGGATATCTCGATGGTTATTTTCAGCAACCCGCCCTGGGCTTCGATTATCACCCCCCGCATTACCTGTGTCGCCCAACCGGATCTCGCCATCGGGGCCAAGGCGGCGGAGCTGATCGTTGACCGCTTGGAGAACCGCGATCACCAGTCCGAGGCCTACATTCTGCCAGTGGATGTCTTTACGCGGGAGTCGATCCGGCGGGTCTAGAAGCGGTGTGAAAAAAGCATCAACAACGGAGGATAGATCGCATGAAAGAACAGCTGGGCATCGCCATCGTGGGCTGCGGGTTGATCAGCCGGTTTCACTTAAAGGCTTTGCGCGGCGTACCCGAGTTTCGGGTCAAGGGTGTCTGGGATGCGGTGCCGGAAGCGGCCCGCGGTCTGAATGAGAGTTGTGGCGTCCCGGTATACGGAACCCTGCGCGAACTCCTCGCCGATCCCGAGGTGGACGTGGTGGATATCTGCCTGCCCAGCGGCCTGCATGCCGAGTACGGGTGCCAGGCCGCCCAGGCGGGGAAACACGTGATCGTGGAGAAACCCATCGATATCACGATGGCCGCGGCTACCCGTCTGATCGAAACCTGCCGGCGCGCTGATGTATTCCTGGCGGAGATATTTCAATACCGTTTCGTGCCGTCTGTCGTCAAGGTAAAGAAGGCGATCGAAGGGAACACGCTCGGGCGATTGTACGCCGGGGAAGCCACGATCAAGTGGTTCAGGGACGAGAACTACTACCGCTCCAGCAAGTGGAAAGGGACGAAACAGTATGACGGCGGCGGAGCACTGATCAACCAGGGCATCCACACGATCGATCTACTGCTCTGGTTCATGGGGGATGTCAGGTCGGTGACCAGCCTCGTCCGGACGGTGCGCCACGCGATCGAGGTCGAGGATCTGGCGATGGCTCTGGTCGAATTCAAGAGTGGAGCGATCGGTACGATTACCGGCTCAACCGCATTCAAACCGGGTTTCCTGGAGCGCATCGAGTTGTATGGGGAGAAGGGCGCCATCGCGCTCGAATCAGGACGAATCGTACGGTGGAAGGTGGACGGCGCCCGAGAGGAGGACCATCTGGACGCGGCCACGTGTTTTTCCGGCAGCGCGGATCCGGCGGGTATCTCCGCCGACAACCACCAGACCCAGTTCAAGGCGATCGCCGCGGCGCTGCGGCGCGGTGAGCAGCCGCCGGTCGGCGGGGCGGAGGCCATCCGCGCGTTGCGGCTCATCACGGAGATCTACGCGGCCGATAAGAAGTGGATCACAAGGAACGATTGAGCCCGGATCTTGAAAGCACCTCAGAGAGCCGCGGTCTTGAGATGAAAAGCGCTTAAAGTGGTGCACGTACGGGTCTTAGAAGTATCCACCCCGGCATACTGTCGGGACAACCAAGGATGAAAATGAGATGCTGCGTTTGTCAACTCACCCCCGCCCTGCGGGGGTGAGTTTGATCATTTTCTAACAGTGTTTTCCTGAATAGCCCAGGGCTTCAACCCTTGGTAACGCTCTTAGTCAAATCTATCCGAGAAGCCGTATCGTATAAGCTTTCAGGCTATGTTCATTCCTATACATCGTTTCTGCCGACTCTTATCGGCCATACTCCCGCACGAGGTCCCAGATCAGGTCGTGCACGGCGCGCCGAACCGCTTGATCGCGGAGTTCGGCAAAGTGCGGCTCGAATAGATTAAGCATTGAGAGAAATGGGCGCTTGGGATCGAGCGTAATCGAGCGGGAGGCAAAGCCGGATGCCTGGCGATAGAAGAGGGACGAACCGTCGTCCGCCCGGACGAGACGGGTATTGAAGGCAAGCTGGACCCCCAGGTTGATACGCATGCCAAGGTGGGCACGGTCCTCTTCAGTCCATTCATGGATGACGCCCAGTCGACCATCCCGCAGTTCCTCGTAGGCCGTCACCGTACCGACGACGAAGCCGTCCACCCCGTAACGGCGGCCTAATTCAGCCGCGGCTTCCGGTCTTGCTAGAACGGTTTCCAGGTTTACCCCCTGGAATTCCGCCTCCAAGGCGGCTCCATCAATGACCTCAATGGCAAAACGCCGGGGTATGCTCGCAAGCAGTTCATATTTGATGGCCCGTCCCAGCATGGGCTGGTGCCAGGCGCTGTCCATGGACATTACGGCCACGCGCTTGATGCCCGCGAGTTCCACCGGAGGGTTGTTGCAGCCGGTTACGAGAACCAGGAGCAACGCCAACGACAGGGAGACGAAGATGGCCTTTCGCATGTTTTTCCTCCTCCACAATGTTTCGATGGTTTAGACGCGCGGGAGGCGGAGATGGTTGCGCAAAGGCTCGGAAACCTCGCCCCGGGAACCATTGCCTGGAGATCGCCTACTTGATCAGCGCATGCGGCCTCCGCGCGAGCGCCGCCGGCCGCCTACGATCTGATGAAGTGTGGCAATTCCCCGGGCAGTTCGAGCGCGATCTCCACCAGACCTCGGTATTCTCCCTCCTCGTGCCATGGTGCCTGGTAGATAAGTTTTTTGACGCCGTTCTTTTCAATGGTATAGACGTTGGTCGTCTGGTTGGCCAGCATGTGCTCGAGTTTGCGCCGCGCCTCCCCGGGATGGCAGTCCAGGATTGTCCGGCCGATAAGATCCTTGCCGCCGCTCTTCCCAAACATCTCCGCCGCCCTGTCGTTCATCGCCAAGACCGTGCCCGCGCGGTCGCAAACAGTGATTGCGGCGGGAAACTCCCGGCTCCAGAAACCGATGTCCATCAATTACTCCCCCCACCGGATAAACTTGGACGAAATAACACCATCATCAGAGGCCAAATTTGATCTCAGCCCTCAGCATACATATACTTCGTGATTGCCGCGCCCGCTCCTCCAGCCCCACGTCCAGGGCAAGTGCTTCTTGAAGAGACCCGGTGAGCGGCTCACGCCTCCTCTCCGGTCATTCCCTGTGATTACCGGTAGAAAACGATTATCCTTACCTCGCGATCGTTGCGGCGAACAGCCGATAATTGTTAGCACGACGCCCGATGCTGGTCTGAGACGCGGGCGCGGAATTACCGGGTATTCACGATTATCTCAGTAAAATGCCGAATCGTGCCGATAATTGGATCAGACATGGATGTGAAGTATCATGAGCGACGGAGCGACACGACGGGGTGATCGTGATGGGCGCCGATGCTAGGGGCACGTTGATCGCGTTTCCCGGATTGGCCGCCGATCGGCCGATCGTTTCGCAGGTGGCGCGAACGCGGGGGTACTCTAAGAAGGAGTTTACCGCGCTGGTCAGGGAGGCATTGACCGGCGAGACTGCCGCGGCAGGCGCCAGACTAGGCGAACTGGCGCGGAGCATCTCAAAAAAACAGGCGTTGCTTCTGGGCGAGGCCATTTGCCAGAATATGAGGAACTGTACAGGCGATATCGAGGCGCTTCGCCAGATACTTCGGGACACGGGCTGGGTAAACAGGACCCTGCGCCAAACCCGGAGCCGGGCGTGGCGCAAGCGGGCCGAAGGCGCCAAGGGTTTTGGGTTGTTCGGGGGCGAGCAAGGCGTGGAGGTTCTCACCGGCCTGCTTGATGACAAACGCCGCGAGGTCAGGCTGGTCGCGGCCTATGCCTTGGTTGAGATCGGCGGTGCCAGGGGTCTGCAAGCCTTGGTCCGAGCGGTCGCGGATGGACGGCTTGGCGAATGCGGCGAACTGCCGTTCATACTATGCGGCGTGGCCTTGCGCCGTATGGACCTGGTGCTGCCGCTCCTCACCCATCCCGAAAAAACGGTCCAACTGGCCGCCTTGAGCGCCCTCGGCAACAGCGGGCGTCCGCAAGCGGCGAAGTATATCTTGCGCTATGCGGAGAGTGCCGACCCCGCATTGAGGGCCATGGCGGCAAAGAGTCTGGGCCGGCTGCGGTGCCTAGAAGCCCGCGGCCAGCTATGCAGAATGCTGAAGGATGAAAACTGGGAGGTCCGCGCGAGTGCGGCGCGGGCGCTACGTGAGTTCAGGGGGACGCGGAGCGCGCTGAAGGTAATCCGCCAGCACAGCTAGAAACGGTTATAGCTGCGTATTTCCTGGATTTCCTTCCGCGCTTTGGTCCGCCGCTCGTTGTTCCTCGGGTATCCCACGGTGAGCACGAGGCCGATCCGCCTGGTCGCGGGTATCCCCAGCGTCTTTCGGAGTCCCCGCTCGTTAAACCAGCCCAGAATACAGGTGCCCAAGCCTTCCTCGCTGGCCTGAAGGCAGAAATGCTCCGCGGCGATGCCGAGGTCGATCAGGCGGTATGGAATCCGTTTCAACAAGGCGCCCACCTGTGCGCTGGCATTGGACCTCTCAAGAACAATCACCACGATGACCGGCGCCTGCGCGGCGAAGGCATTGAGCGGGACCGGACCACGCGACACTTCCTTGGCCACCTTTTCCCGTATGCGCGCATCGTCCACGACAATGAACCGCCAAGGCTGGGCATTGCAGGCCGACGGCGCCAACCTCGCCGCTTCGAGACAGCGTTCGATCTTCTCCCTCTCCACAGGCTTGGGGGCATATTCCCGTACGCTTTGTCGGGCCATGACAAGATCCAGGAAGGACAAAGCGGAACACCTCCGAGATTGGATCGGGCAAGAGGCAAAAGGCGAAAGGCAAAAGGCAAAAGGCAATCCGTTCTCAGGCCGCACGCGGTAGACGGCACGTGGTTGCGGCAGCATGAAATTTCTACTGGCCGCCTTATTCTCCTGCTGCCTGGCCAAGGCGTTGGGGCGATTTTTCGGAAGGGCCGCCCCAGCTCAATGGGATGAATACCTTTGGCGACGGGCTCAACGACGGCGTCCACATCGGTTTGTTTGCAGAAGGCGTGATGCTATTACGCGCCGGTGAGGCATATAGGATCGGGGAAGGAGGGATGGCGATGTCCATCTGGGTGGTACTCGGCGTGGTCTGTATGGCCGGCTGCGTGGGTGGTCTCATGAACGCCCTCATCAGCGATAATGGGTTCCTGCTACCGCGCGCGGAAGAATACCAGCACGGTTATATCATCCGGCCGGGGGCTCTTGGCAATCTTATTTCCGGTGCCGTGGCGGCCGGGGTCTCGTGGGGACTATACGGGCCCTTGAGCGCTGGTTTGGTGCTCGGGCCGCAGGCAGTCGCGTCCCAGGGCGCCAGTCTGACGCTCTCTTCCCTCGTGGGCGCGGTCCTGGTCGGCATTGGCGGAGCACGCTGGCTGACCAACGAGGTGGACAAGAAACTCTTGCGCGCCGCGGCGAGCGGCGCGGCGGGAGCGCCCTCCACTCCGGGCGCGGCGCAAGCGATGCTGACCATGCCGCCCGCGCAGGTCCTGGGTCTTGCCAGGAACCTAGGATCCGGCAAGCAGTGATCGAGCTTGCTTGCGGCGAAGCGGAATGACAATGACAAGGAGATAAGCCCTTTCAATCCTCGCGTGGTATGAAGCCCGGGCCGCGATACGCGCCGGGCTTTTCGCGCACTCGTAATGTAATTCCGTGCTTCGGAACCATGGCAGAGCAGGAAAACTTGTTATTTAGGAGAAACTGATCGGCAGAAGATGGCAGGCTTCGCAACGGTGACTCACACCCTCATCACTGGATTTTTGAGGGAATCCATCGCACACTGGAGAATGGATGCATGCTCAAGATCATATCAGCCGAGACAAGCGGCCAGATCGTTCAGGTGCGCGAGCTCTTCCAGGAGTACGCCGTCTTCCTCGGTTTTGACTTGTGTTTTCAAGGATTCGAAGCGGAACTTGCCGGACTCCCCGGGGAGTACGCGCCGCCCGGAGGGCGGTTGCTCCTGGCGCTGGATGACGACCGTGCCGCTGGCTGCGTGGCTCTGCGGATGATTGCCGCCGACATCTGCGAGATGAAGAGGCTTTTCGTGCGCGCCGAGTTCCGTGGACGGGGGTTTGGCCGCGCGTTGACCGCCGCGATCGTACAGGAAGCGCGCAGCGGCGGTTACAGTCGGATGCGCTTGGACACCGTGCCCGCCCTTGTCGAGGCCATCGCGCTATACAGGTCATTGGGTTTCCGAGAGATCGCACCTTACTACCCAAATCCCATTCCCGGGGCGCTCTTTATGGAGCTTGATCTGTAGACGCGTCCGTGTCAGCGCCGGGTGGATCGCTGCACCGAATGCGGCCGCGGCGTGCAAGCTCAGCGCGGCAACGCGTCAACTTGGAGGTAGGCGATCGGGATGGCAAAGTATCATCGTCTGGCATTGTGCCTTATCGTGATCCCTGTTTGCCTGAGCGCGGCGTTGCTTGCCAGCGAAATGCCGAATACGCCGTTGGTCACATACGAGACACTGGTCGCGGGACTGGAAGCTCCGCTTGTCGATCTGCTGAGAGGCACGCCGCCGGCCGGCCAGGACGGGACCGCCGCGCTGTTCGGCGTGAGCCCGGACGGAAGGCGCGTGGGATACATAGACTTTGCGGACGGCAAAGCTTGCATGACGGTGGATGGGCGGCAGGGAGCTTATTATGATGCCATCCTGGCGGGAACGCTCATCTTCAGCGACGACGGCAGACACATAGCCTATGCCGCCAAACAGGGTGGGAAATCGTTCGTCGTCCTGGATGGCAGCCCGCAGAAGGAATACGATGCCATCCTGGAAGGCACGCTCGCTTTCAGCCCGGATGGCGCGCGCTTCGCTTATGGAGCCAAGTCCGGCGAGAAAGCCTTTGTCGTGGTGGACGGAAAGGAACAGCAAGCCTACGGAGGCATTCTCAAGGGAACCGTGGTCTTCGGACAGGACAGCCTGCAGTTGGCTTACGCCGCCAAGTCCGGCGATCACTATCTCATGGTGGTCAATGGGCGTGAGGAGGACCTCTACCGCGGCATCTTGGAAAGCACGATTGCCTTCAGTCCCGATTGCCGCCGCGTGGCATACGGCGTCAAGACCGGTGACAAGGTGCGGGTGGTCGTGGACGGTAGAGCGGGAAAAGAATACGACGGGATACTCAAAGGCACGCCAATCTTCAGTCCCGATGGCAAACACGTGGCATACGGAGCCAGGGCGGGGAATAAGACGGTCGTGGTCCTGGATGGCAAGGAAGGCCCAGAGTATGATATGGTAGCCAGAGGTCTGGTATTCAGCGCCGATAGCAGGCGTTTGGCCTATAGCGCCACGAACCAAGGCAAGAGCTTCGTAGTCGTGGACGGCAAGCAGGAGCCGCCGTGCGACGCGGTGCGCGAGGGTTCCATTTCCTTCAGCCCCGACGGCGCCCGCCTGGCCTATGTGGCCAAAGCCGGCGCCAAGGAATGCGTGGTGGTGGACGCCAAAAGAGGAAAGGAATACGACGCCGTCGGGCCGGAGGGGATCGTGTTCAGCCCGGACGGCCGGCGTCTGGCCTATACGGCGAAGAGCAATGGTGAATGGATCGCCATCGTGGACGGAGAAGAGCAAGGCCGTTATGAATACGTATCACGCCCGACTTTTTCCACGGATGGGAGCCAAACGGCCTTTACGGCGCGTCGCGGCCAAAGCGAACTGGTCGTTGTCGACGGCCGGGAAGGCGCCCGCTACGACAAGATCATTACGTACGGCGGTAGTATTTACTATGACGCGCCTCTGCATCATCATTATCTAGCCCTCAAGGACGAAGGGCTCTACCTGATAAGCACCTATCCCCCGGCCGAGGATGGTCAGGGCCTGGAAGAGGCCATAGCGGCCATGAGAAATGTGAGACTTGAAAGCCTCGACCAGATGGGCAAATGGTCCCGGCTCAGAGCGGTCGAAAACGCCTGGGACGTCATCAAAGCCAGCGGCACCGCGGGTTACATCCGCCTGCGGCGCGAGATTACGGATGCCTGTCGCGCGGGGACGAAAGATGACTTCTTCCTCTTGAACGCGACGGCGTTGCTCTGGCAACTCGGCCGCCTGTCCGAGGCGGGCACGATCGCGGCGGTTTGGAAAACGGTACCGTTGGCGGAGCACTACGAGTTTGTATTCAAGACGGCTTTTGAGGCGGCTTTGACCAGGGATGCCAGAGCGATTCCCATGCTCAAGGCGTGTCTTGGGGAGGCCAAGGGGCAGGTTGCCATCGGCGAGCATGATCTCAGACTCATGTGGCCGTTAACGCAACAATTCCAATGGGGGGCTTTTGGGCCCCAGGGTCTGCCCGTCTTATTACATATGCTCGAGACATCGAGCGACCCCGTTGAACTCCAGTCCGCCATGCTCATCTTGACCAGGGCTATGTATCTGCCGGCTCTGCCTCGCATCAGGAAATACGCCACCGATGGGCCGGCGGACGTCCGCGGGACGGCCCTAATCTGCCTCGGCCGGTTCGGCCATCCGGCCGATTATGCCTTGCTGACGGTGAATATCAGAGATGATGTGCCTGAGGACCTGCGGAAATACTGTATTCTTGCCCTTGGGCCATATGGGGATTTCCGTGCCGTTCCGATCGTGGCCCCCCTGCTCGCCGCGGAGAGCGATCGGATCAGGTTGAGCGCGATTCTGTGCCTGATGGATCTCGTAACGCCGGCGTCATTGGAGATTCTGGAGGAACACGGCCGGAAAACCAAGAACGAACAGGAAAAAGAGCTGTGCAATCGCCACCTCCAACGCGTCATGGGGGCCTTCGGGTTTTCCTGGCGCGATTTCTCCCGCAAGCCGAACGAGGAAAAGCAGCGCCTACTCAAGCTCTTTCGCGATTGGGAGTACGAGCTTCGGCCCGGGGAGCGAGCGCTTACGCATGCCGAGTTCGAGGAGGCCATGGCGGCTTGGCGGAAGAGCGGCAGCATGAGCGGCAGCTTGTGCGCTTGGGTGGAACCGCGGCATGTTTTGCCGGTGGCCAACGCCGACGACCTCGAACGTTTGTTGGAGGTCAATGCCATGTTCTATAGTAGGCTTTCCGATGAATGTCTGGGCGAGACGGCCAAGATCGACTCAATCGTCGAGCGCATCGGCCGGAGTAGATACCGTAAGGACCCAGGTCCGACGGAGAAAGTGGAAGCCATATCGTGAAGCCTTCATAAGTTGCGTTTAAGGAGTGGTAAGACATGTTGACGCACATCGTGCTCTTTAAGCTGCGCGATCGGAGTCCCGAGAGCGTCGGCAAAGCAAGGGACGTGATCCTGGGCATGCGGGGCAAAATACCGGAGTTGCGCCATCTTGAGGTGGGTGTCGACGTTCTGCACGCGCAGCGATCCTTCGATCTCGGCCTTCTGGCCAAGTTCGACACGCTGGATGACATGCTGTCGTATCAGAAACATCCCGAGCACCAAAAGGTTTCGGCCTATATGTCTTCCGTCCGGGAGGCCTCTGTCTCGCTGGACTATGAGTAGAGGCATCCCGATTCTTCCCACACGAGGCCGTCTCTGGCGGTTTTACCTCCAGCTACGTCCTTCGTTTTGCCGGCGGGCGGAAGGAATACCCGTTCGCGCCCAGAATACTGTCTGACGTGCCGTGGAAGAACCGCAGGGGTGGCGGATCGGTTCAGATCGTATATCGTATATAGTATACCGAGTGGAGGCGGAAGTTTTGCCCCAGGATAAGCCGTGGACGCAAGCGGAGTTGCTTGACGCGCGGGAGGAAGTGCTGGCAGGGTGGGCCACCGGACGCGAGGTGGACCTCGAAGAAGCGATCCGTTACCATCTTCAGTTGCCGAAGGCGCGCGGATTTGCGGCGCGTCTTGATGCGGCCAAGCGGGACAAGCAGACCCTGGTGCAGCCAAGAGCGGGCGTAGCCCTGTTGGATCGTCAGATTCAGCTTCTGCAATACCTCCAGGACAAGGGCGAGGCCGACCTTTTGCCGACGACGATTGACAGCTATACGCGCCAGAATCGCTATGAAGAAGCGCAGCGGGGGATCGAGGAAAGCAGGCGGGAAGGGCGCTCGCTGCTCAATGGATTCCCGGCGGTCAACTACGGTGTGGCCGCGTGCCGCCGTCTGACGGAATCCGTCGGTATCCCGGTCCAGGTACGGCATGGCACGCCCGATGCCCGTCTGCTCGCCGAGATCTGCCTGGCGGGCGGATTCACGGCTTTTGAGGGCGGCGGGATTTCTTACAATATCCCCTATGCCAAAGACATTCCCCTGGAACGATCGATCGCCGCCTGGCAATATGTGGACCGCCTGATCGGTTACTACGCGGAGCGCGGGGTGATCATCAACCGCGAGCCGTTCGGTCCCTTGACCGGCACGATGGTCCCTCCCTGTCTCTCCCACGCGATTGGCATCATTGAGGCCTTGTTGGCCGCGGCGCAGGGGGTCAAGAGCATCACCCTGGGCTACGGCCAATGCGGAAACCTTTTTCAAGACGTGGCGGCCATCCTGACCTTGCAGGAACTGGGCGAGGAGTACTTGCAACGCGCGGGCTACGAAGACGTGACCCTGACCACGGTCTTCCATCAGTGGATGGGAGGTTTCCCCCTGGATGAAGCCCGCGCATACGGGGTCATAGGATGGGGGACGGTCGCCGCCGCCATGGCGCATGCGACCAAGATCATAGTCAAGACGCCGCATGAGGCGCTCGGCGTGCCGACCATGGAAGCAAATGCGGCCGGCATGCGCGCCACGAAACAGATCCTGTCCATGCTGCGCGATCAGTTCTTGCCGGAGACGCCCCAGCTCAGCATGGAAAAGGAGGTCATTAAGGCGGAGACAAGGGGGATCCTGGACCGGATCCACCACCTCGGCGGGGGGGATTGGGCGGAGGGAACCGTACGCGCCTTTGCCGCCGGGGTGCTCGATGTGCCGTTCGCGCCGAGCCGGTTCAACGCCGGGCGCGTCATGCCGGTGCGCGACAACCACGGCGCGGTGCGTTTTCTGGACCACGGTTCCGTTCCGCTCCCAAAGGACATGATCGACTTTGAG
>JBLNCE010000053.1:0-24136 GCA_050260415.1 Bacteroidota bacterium
GGCTGGATCTCGAGAACTACGCCTTCGATCCGGGCTTTGCCCCGCCGGGCCGGACCGCGCTCAAGGTGATGCTGGAGACGACCTATGCCTACTGGCGGGACCTCCTGGACCGCGGCCGGGCCGGGTACGACGCGGAAAAGGATCGTGTCGCCGCGGCGGTCATCGGGGCCCTGGAGCGGCGTTTCCCCGGCATCGGCCAGGAGGTGGCGGTCATCGACGTGGCCACGCCCCTGACCACCGAGCGCTTCACCGGCAACTGGCGGGGGTTGCAGGCATATCCCTCATCGTGGAAGGACAGCCTCCTGGGCGGCGGGCTCTCCAAGACCCTCCCCGGATTGCGGAACTTCTACATGGTCGGCCAGTGGGCTGGGGCCACCATCGGCCTGACCACCGTATCGGTGATGGGGCGGAAGCTGGTCAAGGAGATCTGCAAGCGGGACGGGAAGCGGTTCATAACTTCGAAGCCATAGGCCCGTCCATCTCTTGGAACTCCAATCTTTACCCTTGCCGGTGCTACATCCCTTTAATCAGGAAGCGTTGATGCTTTATCCACCATGATTCTCAGGGTTGGCGAGCATGGCGCGGACCAGCCTCTCGCTGGTGCTGCCGGGGATAGTCTTGGTGGAGAGCCTATAGCCGCGGATCGACCGGCTCGCTCTCCAAGGCCAGAACGCCGAAGACGCATTCATGCACCCTGTAGAGAGGTTCCCGGCGGACGAAGCGCTCCAACGCCTCCACTCCAAGCGCGAACTCGCGTAGGGCCAGCGAGCGTTTTCTGCTCAGGGATCGTTTTCTGAGCCGCTCGATATTCTCCGGTAGGGTATACTCGGGGCCGTATATGATCCGGAGATACTCCCGGCCCCGGCACTTGACGGCCGGCTGCAGAAGTCCTTTCGGCCCCCGGACGGCGAAATCCAACGGCTTGACGACCATTCCTTCGCCGCCCGCGCCGGTCAACTCCTCCCACCAGCGCACCGCCGCCGACTCGCTCTCGGGGTCCGTCACATCCACAACCCGGTGTTTGGTCGCCACGAACAGACCGGGATCGGCCTCGGTCAGCTTGGACAAGACGTTCAAGTGCCATAAATGATCTCGATCGATGAGCGTCCTACCCTCAACGGCCAAAAGGTGAAACGGAGCCAACTTCAGATCGCCGAGGGAATCGACCGGCCAACAATAACGCCGATAGGCTTGGATGTACCGATCGATCAAATCGCTTTTGAGGCGGTATCGATCCGCCAAATCGGCCAGATCACAACCTCGTTCATCCGCAGCGGCCAGAAGCTCGACCGCTGTTCGGAGGGAGACTCGGCCCGCAGCGCCCACGGGAGCGTATTGCTCCTCAAGCAGTGCTTGCGCCTTGGCTGACCAGGGCATTATTTCAGAATCCAAGCAGACCCAATCAGTCTCCAATTGGGACCAGAGATCCGCCTCGGTGCAGGCTTTCCCAACCGTCTCGAGTAAATCTGCCTCCATGGCGGGCTCATTGAAGAAGTGCCGTCCCGTTCGGGTATAGCAGATACCGGAAGTGCCATCGTGCATGCCGAACCTCTTACCCGCCGCCTCCGCCGTACGGCAGGCGATGATTACGGCCCGGGATCCCATGTGTTTCTCCTCGCAGATCACCTTTGGCACGCCATGGTTGCGATAGTAAGCGAACGCCTCGGCCGGATGCTCCAACAGATCAGCTTCCTTGGATGTTTCCGAGGGCGACATGGTGGGCGGCAGGTAGATCAACCAATGCGGATCGGCCGAGAAGCGGCTCATGACTTCCAACGCGGCGGCGGTGTTTTCCTCGCGTATCGTAATGTTCCGATGCAGTCTGGTCTGAACGATTCTTTTGCCCAGAACGTCATCGATATCAAGCGCTTCGTCCCTGGCATCGGCAACAGCGGGGGCTTGTGCCTCATCCGCCAGAAAAGGTTTGGCGGGTTCATAATAGGTGTGCAAGGCCGGTACACTCACCAGTTCCTTCTCTGGATAACGTAGAGCGGTCAAGTTTCCGCCGAAGACGCAGCCGGTGTCGATGTTGATCGTCCGGTTGAGCCAATCCGGCTCCGCCACGGGAGTGTGGCCGTAGACCACCATGGCCCGGCCCCTGTATTCGGCGGCCCAGTTGTAGCGGATTGGCAGACCGTATTCGTCTATCTCCCCGGTGGTCTCCCCATAGAGCGCAAACTCTCGCACGCCCCTTGAGCCACGACCCTGCATCTCTTCTTTCATGCCCGCATGCGCCACCACCAAACGGCCATCGTCCAGCACATAATGACTGACCAGGTTATCAATGAAGGCGGCAACTTCCTCGGCGAACTCCGGGGGTTCTTGCGCCAGTTGCGCCAGAGAATCCGCCAGTCCGTGCGTGATCTGGACGTCCCGCCCGTTGAGCTTGCGCAAGAGCTTGATGTCATGATTTCCGGGCAGACAAAAGGCCGCCCCGGACTTGACCATGCTCATGACCAGCTTGAGCACGCCGACTATCGCGGGTCCACGATCCACCAGGTCCCCGAGAAAGACAGCCCGCCTTCCCGGTGGCGGGACAACCCGGATCCCGTAATCTCCCACCTCCGGTTCTGTTTTGGAAATCTCGTAGCCAAGCTTGGCGAGGAGCGCCACCAGTTCGTCATGGCATCCGTGTATATCGCCGATAATGTCAAACGGCCCGTGCTCCTCCCGCCGATTGTTCCAGAGCGGCTGCCGATCCACCACGGCCCCCTCGATCTCTTCCTGACTCTCAAGCATAAAAACATGGCGAAAACCTTCCCTGGACAGGTTGCGCAAGGAGCGCCGCATCTGCTGAAAATGCTGCCTGACGACATGCGGTCCGAAATCCCGATCCGGCCGGGCTTTATTGCGTTCGTGGCAGATCTCCTCCGGCACGTTGAAGACCACGGCCACCGGCAGGCAGTGGTACTTGCGGGCGATCTCCACCAGGGGTTTCCGGGCTTCGGGTTGGACGTTGGTGGCGTCAACAACCGTCAGGCGGCCGGCCTCCAGTCGCTTGGCGATGATGAAATGCAGCACCTCAAAGGCGGGTTTGGTCGCCGCCTGATCGTTTTCATCATCCGCCACCAAGCCGCGGCAGAAGTCTGAGGATATCACCTCGGTCGGTTTGAAATGCCGGCGGGCAAAGGTTGATTTACCCGCCCCGGACGGACCGATCAAAACGACCAGGGAGAGTTCGGGGATTGTCAGTTTCATAAGGTCGACCCCCCCGATGCGGTAAAGACTCCCATCTGGGTCGGCGCGCCCAGGTTCGGATCTTCATCTCCAACCGCCATATGTCTGACCGTGTAGCCGTAACCTTCAGCAATACTGGCGGCCCAGTCCCGAAATTCCCGTCTTGTCCATTCGAAACGGTGATCTCCATGTCTCAATTCGGTCTTCATCCCGTCGTATCTGACGTTATACTCTTTGTTGGGCGTGGTGATCACCACCACGGGCGGCCTGGCGAACCCGAACAGGGCTCGAGCCATAGCCGGCAATTGGTTTAGCTCCAAATGCTCGATAACCTCCATCAAAGTGGCCGCATCGTAGCCCCGCCAACGTTTGTCCTGGTATGTCAGCGCGCCTTGGAAGAGATTAACCCGCTCCCTTTGCTGTGGCGGGAGACTATCCAGTCTCAACCGCGAGTGCGCCGCTTCCAAGGCGCGGTGGGAGACATCCATGCCTGTGATCGCCTGAAAACTCTTCTCCTTAAGTAGCCTCTCCAGGAGTCTGCCCTCACCGCAGCCCAGGTCGATCAGACGCCTGACTCCCAGATTCTTCAGGACAGCCACAACCGTTCCTAGCCTCTGCTCGTTCAGGTTTAAGCGTTCCTTGTCGCCGCCTTCCAGCTCGCAACGGTCGTCCTCGGCCGGTTTTTCTTCCCCGGCGGCTGGATCATCCTCGGCCAGCAAGCGCTGAAGCGCCTCATGCACCAGGTTCCGGCGGCGTTTCAAATAGCGACTGGTGATCAGCTCCCGCTCCGGATGCGCGGCCAGCCAGCCCTCTCCGTGCCGTAGGAGCTTGTCGATCTCGTCCTCGCCAATCCAGTAGTGCTTCTTCACATCAAGCGCCGGAATCAGGACATAGAGATGGTTGAGCAGATCAGCCAGGCGCAACGTGCCTTTGAGGCTGAGGGTATAGTACTGGCTCTGGCCCCAGGACGGAAAAGTCTTGTCCAACGAGTAGCCTTCAATATCAAGTTGATACCCCAAGGGCGAAAAGAAACGCCTAAGGATTTCGTCCCCGCCGCGCGCGGGCAGGGCTGCTATCATCGCTTCGAGAGGCAGAGCCTGCTGCGCCAGTTCCGGCCGTTCCTTGGATCTGCCGGCCATGGCCGTGCCGAAGACCTGGGCCAAGGCCACGCTCATAAAGGAGGACGCGACATAAGGACGGTCATTGACATAGGCAAACAACGGCTCTGCCGCGGAGTCCCGATGCTCCCGGGCCAGATCGATGGGGTTGATCTCCAGCAACAAGGCGGCCGTGCAACGCTCCGCCGAGGCTTCGGGGTAAAACACATGCGCCTTGCCGAAGGAAAGATCGAAACTTTGCGGCCGGCTAGGATTCTTGTGCAGCAGGTAACCAAGGTCGGTCGCGGGACGGCCTGTATACGTAATGGTTAATAGCATAGATTAACACCCCGCTCATGTATCTGTAGATAAAGCAGCTATTTTATGTTCTCCTAAAGACTAGGCCTTCCTGCTCCCCCTGGTCAACCCAGGACAACGGAATTTTCTCTTCACAGGCATTACTATCCCTGGAGCTTGCCGGTATAATTGGTTTATGGGCAGGAAAATTCTGGTCGCTTACGCTCCGCGATACTGTCCACGGCTGAGATCGGGCGGGTGATCGGTGAGGTCCTGCACGGGCGGGGATACGACGCCGAGGTGCAATCCGTCCAGGAAGCGCGGGATGTCGGCGCATACCGGGCGGTGATAAGGGACCATCTATGCCGACGCGGCATGCCCGGCGCGCGACGCATATCATGGTTGGCTGGCGGCTTTATCAGCTGGGACGCCGGTGAGTCCGCTGGCCACGCGATGCGAAGTGTGAAGCCTCCAGCCCGCGCTTATGTTCATCCCACTTCCATCAACCGCTGACTTGGGATAGAATAAAGACTGCAGACTCCAGGTATGGCGAACAAAGGGATGATCGGGCCGTGGATCGTGAGAAGGCTGGAGTGGACCCGGTGAAACCATCGTTGTATATTGAGACAACCGTACCCAGTTACTATGTCTCTCGTGATTCACGGGATGTAATTGTTCTGGCACATCAGCAGATCACGCGAGTCTGGTGGGAGACGAGGCTTTGCGATTTCCGCCCCTACGTTTCTCCGGTAGTACTTGAGGAGGCGCGGGAAGGAGATCCTGAACAAGCCCGACGACGGTTGGTGGCAGTTGGCCACTTTCAGATTCTCGAAGCCGCTGAAGCAGTCGAGCAATTGACCGCCCGGTACATGGCGGAGTTTAGCTTGCCTGGCAGCGCCATCCGTGACGCCGCGCATCTTGCTTTTGCATGCGTTTATGCGATGGATTTCTTGGTGACCTGGAACTGCGCCCATATTGCCAACGGAGAAGTCATCAAACGCTTGACACGAATCAACGCGATTGCTGGTATCCAGACCCCTACAATCTGTACGCCAGAGGAACTGCTCGGTATTGAGGAGGAGACATAAGCCATGAAGCATGATCCTATTGTGAAGGAAGTACGCGAAGCGGGAGCCAAGCTCGCTGCGGAGGCAGGATACGATGTCCATCGCTTCTTCGAGAGACTGCGGCAAGCCGAGAATAGGTATGGAAAACCACTTGTCAGAGAGTCGCCTACCAGGTACGAAGCGGGAGGCGGAACAACGGAATCAACCTGATTGGCAACCACCACCAGCATTGCAGCGTTATTTCCAATTGGGTTAGCTTTACGACCGTTGGCTAAAAAGAACCGGGTTGAATTAACGATCACCTCAAATCTGTCCGGCGAGATTACCGCCTGAGCGGGAAGAGGCTCTCACCTCCACGCCACAAGACCGTCAACTCCACGGAGAAAGTTTTCAAAGACCGCTCCGCGCGTCTCGGGATCGGGGGTAACCCGATCCTGGGTGCATGCCGGTCTTTTATTGTTTTATAATAAAGAATTATTGACTATCGATAAGAAACGTGCTACACTACGATCAAGGCCGGCCGATCAGAAACTGACGAAGGAGTCTTGACCATGCGTTATCTGGGTAAAGGTTCAGTCTCTTCCCTTCTCGGGGTATTGCTCAACATCGCCTGGTACGTGCTATTCGCGGCCATGGGCGGTATTCTCCTCGCCATGCTGGTTTTGGGCGTCCTCGCGCCCCGGTTCATTCCACAAGATCTGATGTCCTTCACTGTCGACGCCCAGTTCCTGAGCTTCGATTTTTCACAGGTAGAGGTCAAGGACCCGCAGGTCATCCTGTTTGGGAACATGGGCTTTGCTCTGACATCGCTCTTGGTGGTGCAGGCGATCGTCCACCAGTTGCGCAAGGTATTTGCCACTCTGCGCGCGGGGACGCCGTTCAACCTGGAGAACGCCAAGCGCATCCGGGCCATCGGCCTCATCTGCATCGGCGGGTCGTTCCTGCAGTCTCTGGTTAGTTTTCTCGTAGGCTATCTGTTGATGAACAATGTCATCATCAAGGGCGTGGAGGTGAACGCCAAGGGGGGCTCCTTTATGGGGGGCATTTTCATTGGCCTGGTCATCCTGGTCCTCGCGGAGATCTTCCGGCACGGCGCCGCGCTCCAAGAGGAACAGAACTTAACGGTATAAGGGAGGCCATCGCGTGAGTATCAAAGTGCACCTGGACCGGGTGATGCTGGACCGCGGCGTCTCCCTGACCGAACTGGCCGACAAAGTCGGGCTGACCCTGGCCAATCTCTCCATCCTCAAGAGCAACAAAGCCAAGGCCGTACGCTTCTCCACCCTGGATGCCATCTGTCGGCATCTGAACTGTCAGCCGGGGGATATCCTCAAATACACACCGGGGGAGATGCAGGCGCAGAATGAGGCGGATGATGACGGGGGGGCGTAAAACTACTTGCCTCCCCACTCTGAGATCCCCTTAGGGGGAGAGGGGTAAGCCAGCGGAAACGTTCACGTTCACGCATAACCCTCTATACCCATTTATGGTTGAGATTGGTAAGGCTTGACTTATGCGGCCGCTGGTGTTACTATTTGTAAGTTAGTGTTACTGGAGCACATGGCTGGAGGCAGCCTGTATGCACATGGCCGACGCGCTCGTCTCGCCTGCAGCCGGCGGGGCGATGTGGGCGGCTTCGCTCGGAGCCGTCGCTTACTCCGCACACAAGGTGCGCCAGGACTTGGACGAACGGAAGGTGCCCCTGATGGGCGTCCTCGGCGCGTTCGTCTTCGCGGCGCAGATGATCAACTTCTCCATTCCCGGCACCGGGTCCAGCGGACACTTGGGCGGCGGCTTATTGCTGGCCATCCTCCTTGGCCCCTTTGCGGGCTTTCTCACCATGGCCTCCATCCTGACGGTGCAGGCGCTCTTTTTTGCCGACGGCGGCCTGCTCGCGTTGGGGTGCAACATCTTCAACCTTGGGTTCTTCACCTGCTTCATCACATATCCGTTAATCTTCAAACCGTTTTGGCGCAAGTCCGACTCGCCAAAGGCCCTCCTCACCGGGACCATACTGGCGGCGATTCTCGGCCTGCAATTCGGGGCCTTCGGTGTCGTGCTCGAGACAATTTGCTCCGGCCTTGCCACCTTGCCGTTCAAAACCTTCATCCTGCTCATGCAGTCCATCCATCTGGCGATCGGTCTCGTGGAAGGTCTGGTGACGGCGGCCGTCATCATCTTTATCCGGCAGGCGCGCCCGGAGATTTTGGCCTGCGCCGCCGCGGGGAAATCCATCGGCAAGATCAACCTCAAACGAGTCCTGATCGGCTTGGCCGCCGCCACGGCGATCCTCGGCGGCGCCTTGTCCTGGTTTGCCTCCGCCTATCCCGACGGCTTGGAATGGTCGCTCTTCCATGCCACCGGCAAGGAAGAGTTGGCAACGGAGATCCGCCTGCACCAAACCCTGGCGCGCGTCCAGGAACGAACCGCGTTTCTGCCTGATTACGGCTTTAGAAAAACCGTCAACGCCGCGAAGGAACGTCCGGCGGCAGCCGAAGCCGTCCGGCCGGCTGTTGATGGCGGCACCTCTCTTGCCGGCATTATCGGCGGGCTTATGACGCTTATCTTCGCCGGCGGCTTGGGCATCTTGCTCTGGTTTACGAAGAAGCGTCTGCCGCAATGACGATCGACCGTACCATAGATCGCGAGGGGACAAAATGCCGGTCGCCGATTATCTGCAGCACATACATCTGCTTGAGGACTGCGCCGCGCAACGCACGGTGGTGCACCGTTTGCATCCCCTGGCGCAACTGCTGGCCGTCCTAGGGTTCTTGCTCACGGCGGCGTCCTTTGATAAGTATGCTGTTGCCGCGCTGCTGCCGTTGGTCGTATTTCCCATGACCCTGATCGTCCTGGGCGGCCTGCCCGCCAGAGCGCTCGTGCTCCGCGCGCTTATCGCCGCGCCTTTGGTGATTGGCCTCGGACTCTTCAATCCCCTTTTCGATCGCGCGCCGATGCTGGCGGTGGGAGGGATCACTCTCAGCGGCGGTTGGATCTCGTTTTTCTCCCTCATCCTGCGCGCGGGCTTGATGCTGATCGCGGCCCTGACGCTGGTCGCCATCACCGGCATCGGACGGCTCAGCCGTGCCCTGCTCCAACTAAAGCTGCCCCGGGCGTTCGTGGTGCAGTTGCTGTTGCTCCATCGCTACCTCAGCGTTTTGGGGGAGGAAACGGCGCGGACGCTTCGGGCCTATGCCTTGCGCGCCCCGGGGGAGCGCGGCCTTCGGTATTCAGCCTGGGGCGCGCTCTTGGGGCAATTGCTCCTCCGCACGATCGACCGGGCCGGCCGGATCTACACGGCCATGCTCTGCCGGGGATTTGACGGTGAGATCCGCCTGGCGGAAAAGGATAGCTTCGGCCTCAAGGACGCGGCTTACCTCCTGCTCTGGCTTGGTTTTTTCGCAGCGGTCCGCGCGTTCAATCTGCCGAGGCTCATCGGCGCTTTTGTGTTGGAGGCCCTACCGTGAGTCATCATCTCGTCGAAGTGCAGGATCTGCATTATGCCTATCCGGATGGGCATCAAGCCCTGGCCGGGGTAACGGCCCGCATCACCCACGGCGAATCGGTGGGGATCGTGGGCGCCAATGGCGCGGGAAAATCCACCCTGCTCTGGCATTTGGTCGGGGTGCTGTTCCCCGCGCGCGGGTCAGTGCGGATCGGCGATTGCCCGGTCACGAAACAAACCCTGCTCCGGATCCGCCGCAGCATCGGCATGGTCTTCCAGAACCCCGACGACCAGTTGTTCATGCCCACCGTCCACGATGACGTGGCCTTCGGTCCGCTCAATCTGCGCCTGCCCCCGGACGAGGTCGAGCGCCGGGTGACGCGGGCCCTGGAAACAGTCGGTGCCGCGCATCTGGAAGATCGTCCACCGTACAAGCTGTCGGGTGGGGAAAAGCGGCTGGCGGCGATCGCCGCCGTGCTGGCCATGGAGCCCGATATCCTGGTCATGGACGAACCGTCCGCCGGGTTGGACCCCCTGGCCCGGCGCTGCTTGATCCAATTGCTGGCGGATTTTGCCCAGACGAAGATCGTCGCCACCCACGACCTGGACCTGGTGCTCGATCTGTGCCGGAGAACCATCGTGCTCAGCGAGGGAAGGGTTATCGCCGACGGGCCGACGGAGACGATCTTCGGCGACGAGGCTCTGTTGGCGCGGGGTCATCTGGAGAAACCTTTGCGCATGCAAGCCTGTCCGGTCTGCGGGGGGAAAACGAGGCCGGGTGAGATTGTACCTGGCGCCAAACAGGTGGGTTTTGAAGCAGATGCCTAGAGGTTGGTGCCGGTCGTGGTGGTCACCAGTTTGCAATGCTTGACGCCCTTGGTGCTGCTTAACCGGTCCGCGATTTGCTGGATCGACGGTTTGTCACCGCGCACCACCAAGACCTCCAGACAGTTGTGGGCGTCCAGGTGTACGTGCAGCACGGAGACGATGCATTCATGGTAGTTGTGCTGCAGATCGGTCAACCGGTCGGACATGTCCCTGGTATGATGGTCGTAGATGAGCGTGACCGTCCCGACGGCCGAACCTTCCTCCGTGCGCCATTCCTCCTCCACCAAGCAGCCCCGCACCAAGTCCCGGATCGCCTCGGAACGGCTACCGTAGCCCTTGGCCTCGATCAACCGGTCGAACCGGTCGAGCAGCGACGCTTCCATTGAAACGCCGAACCGCTGGAGCTCGGAGTCCAAACGATCATCCTCCCTCTCGAGAAGCCTTGCCGGACCTCCCATAGTTTCGGCCTCGCCGAACTTGTCCGTCTCGGCGGCATGTGATTCCATTGCCCCCAGTATATCACCACGGCAATACGTGTCAACGGCGAAACGGGTGGATGACGGTCTACTGATTGCGGGAGCCTGTAAAGGAAGCCCGGCCGGTATCGGCCGGGCTTCCTCTAGCCCTCCGCGTCCGCTACCGTCTCGTTGCACGGCCGCGCGAACGCTTTGGTCCCGG
Organism: Bacteroidota bacterium; assembly: GCA_050260415.1. Classification (GTDB taxonomy): domain Bacteria; phylum Bacillota; class UBA4882; order JAAYXC01; family JAAYXC01; genus JBLNCE01. The sequence goes on from JBLNCE010000053.1 coordinate 10,590, forward strand.
AGCCCACGTAGCGGATCAGGGTGCACGCTGGCCATACCGGTTGACCCGTCCAGTGGGGACCGCAGTATACCACCACCGGCGATGTGGAACAGGTCGGCGTCATGGATCCGGCCCCGATGCCCTGGTTGGGCCGCGTGATCGCGGCGGTCTTCCAAGGGGAAAAGCACGCATGCGTCACCACGGGCGCCGGCCAAGGAACGGGGCCCTTTGGACCGGCGCCGTGTCCGGGGTGCCCGGATGGGATCGGTATGCCGGTCGTCATGGCGCGGTAGTCAGGAGGCGGCAAGACGACGGCCGGCGCGGGTACCCGTAGTTTACGGCGTCTGGCGAACGCGGGCACTTTACCGCCGTGGCCGATCGGGCGCAACTTGCTCCCGGCGCGCTTCTTCAGGGGGACGCTCGTCTTCAGCCTGCGGATCCTGACCGTATTGACGCAGCCTTCGGTATCGGCGAACCCAGCCAGCCTCCGGCAGTATTGAAGGGGAAACAAGAACGCTTTCTCCAGGGCGGCCGGGTCGCCCGCCAGACGGATAGTGTCTTTGCCGGGCTTGGCATTGGCCTCGATGAACCAGATCTTGCCTTGCTTATCGATCCCGAGGTCGAGGCCGAGCTCGCCAAAGTCGCCGTATTCATCCTCGATGGCGCGAATGGCCAAGTATACCGTCTTCAGGATCCGCTTCCGGAGTTTCCACAGGCGTGCTTCGTCATAGAGAAGGGCGGTGCGGAAAAACTCCCCGAACCGATGCACGGTCGAACCCGAGCGCGTGCTGGTGACGGCGCAGTCGCCGCGCGCGACGCGTACCGGGGTATCGACGATACGCCACAGGCCGCGCGCATCCCTCGCCGCCAGGACGCGCAGGTCGATCTTGGCGCCGTTGTATGTAAGGAGATCGATTCCCGCCTGGATGACGGCTTTTTGCCGGCCGAGGAAACCTCGTATGACCGTTTCCAGGGAAGCGAGGTCGGGACAGAACCCCGCTTCGACTTCCGTGCGGCAATGGTTGTATTTGTAGCCGTTCTCACCCGCGATGACCCGCATGACCCCCCGGCCGTTGCTGCCGAGCGTGGATTTGAGATAGACGCAGCCATGCTTCGCGAGCATGGCGGCGAGGTCCTCGCTTCCTTTATAGAGGACGGTCTCGGGAAGATGCCGGCAGAGAGGCGCATGACGCCGCAGCCGCTGGTGTTGATCCCATTTGTCGAAGTAATGCCGGCCGTTAAACTTTTTCAGTCCGGGTACGGACCAGAGTTGGCGCCGGATATACCGGGCCAAGGGTCTTTCCGTGGGTTTGAACCCGCCGCCCCGGTCGTATAGCACGTCGGGCAGGGGGAATGACCGTTGCCGCCATTCGTTGTGGCGCTGGTCGTAGTAGGCCCCGTTAACCCGCGGCGGCGACCACGCCAGATCGGCGCTGGAGAAGAAGTAGAGGATACATCCAGCCTTCCGATTGGCCTTTGCCAGTTCGACCAGGCGAAAACCGGCTTCTCCCCTGGCGGTGCGCGCGGCGGCGGCCGGGTTGACGAAGACGCCGACGACCGGTCCCAGGCGGAGATCCGATCCCGCCCTCGTCACGTTTGTCTTGAGGCCCGCCTGAATCGACAAGGCCCGCCTAACGCCATGGGACACGGCCAAGGTTGACGGACCCAGACCCGGGTTGACGGCCAGCCGGACCCGGACAGACTTTGTCCCCACCCATAGGTTGCAACAGGTATTGTCCAATACACCCAGACTCCTGGCAAGGTCCGCGGAGATCTCGCAGTAACGGAGCGGCCGTCCCTTGGTCTGCATAGAGTCCTACCTCCTCCAACCGAAATGTATGGACCGGGATAACGATCGCGCCTTGAACGGCAAGGCTTTGGCGCGCGTAGCGCTATTCAACGCGCCAGTTCGGTCCGGTGAAGTTCGTGAGCGACCTTGCATACGCGAAGATCCGCCGGAACTGGGGATAGACATCCCGCACGCCCCTCTCGAACGGCAAGGGGTCTTTGTCCGGCTTCGCATTCGCTTCGAGGAACCAGAACCGCCCGTTCCGGTCCAGCGCCAGGTCGAGCCCGATCTCGCCGAATGATCCGTAAGCATGCTCGATGTGCCGGGCCAGGAGCAGGCTCAGCGCGCACGCCTCCGCGTATTTGGCGCGCGCCGCCCCGCGGCCGCCGAGGATGCGTGGCATCAGCTCGCCGTACGGCGCGGCGGACCCGGATTGGCGCAGGTTCGTCAGGGGGTGGTCGCCTCGGGCCACGCGGAGCATGATCTCAGGGGCGCTCCAGTCCCCGGTGCCGTCCTTTTGCATCAACGAACGCATGTCCATACGGCTGCCCTCGTACTGCGCGAGGTCGATCCCTTGCTGGACGATCGTTTGGTCTCTCCCAAAGAAGCGGCCGATCAGGGATTCGACCTGGTCCAGGCCTTCCAGCACCGTCTTGCGCCGGCGCATGTGGCAGAGATAGCGCCCGGAACCGTCGGCCTTGATCGAAAGCACCGCCATGCCGCCGCTGCCGTAAAAAGACTTGACGAAGACCTGGGGATAGCGTCCGAGAAAATCCTCCAGGTCGGGTAATCCCTGATACCGCTTCGTCTCAGGCAAGTAGCCGCGAACCTGGTCCTGCGCCATGAGATGCTGATGAAGGAACCATTTATCCAGGTAATGGCGGGCGTTGATAAGCCTGACCCCGGGCTCCGTGCTGAACCGGTCGCGCGCATCGGCCAATCTCGCCCGATCCCGATCGGACACGTTGACAGCGCGATCGTAGATCACATCCGGCAGCGGCATGGGTCGGCAGGACCAACGACCGCCACTGGGCACCCACCCGATGGCCGTCTTGCGCTCCCAGTCAATCCCGTCCGCGGAAAAATAAAAAACCGCGACCTGCTCCGCCTGGGCGGCCCTGGCGTGCAGCCGCGCGCTCGTGGGGGCCGCGCCATGGGCGATCGCCTCGAGGAATCGGGGGCTGACCAGCACACCCACGAGGGGACCGAAGACGATCAGGCCGCCGGCCTGGTCGACGCGCAGGCGGCACCTCATCCCCGGTGCGAGCAGGAGTTCGTCCAGTACGGCGGATGCCAGACCAAGTGTCGAAGACGACCCCGGGCCGCTGCCGCCGGCAATATCGAGCCTGGCCGTGGTTTGGCGCAGGCCGAAGCGCACCGTGTAGTCCCGGCCGCGCACCATCAGTTCCCGATTGGCGAGGGCTTTCGGTACATGGATCCGCCGGTCTGCCGCCGCCGTATCAGGCGTCAGATACAGGTGCCGCATCTATCCCCCTCCACCTTTTCCAGTCCCATCGGCCCGTTGGCCACCATTACCCGGCGTCCCTCCCAGGTCCGCAGCATATAGAAAGCAGGGGACTTTGCTTCGATATAAGCGGGTAATAAAGGCACCTTGCCCAAGCCGCCGGGCGCATTCACAACATAGCTCGGTATGGCAAGACCGGAAGTCCTGCCGCGCAGATCGGCCATGATCTCCAGGCCCTTATCGATCGTGGTCATGAAATGACAGGTGCCCTGCACGGGTTTGGCCTGGAACAGATAGTACGGCCTGACGCGCAGCTTCAGGAGTTCATGAAGGAGCCGGCGCATGACATGGGGATCATCGTTCACCCCTCGCAAGAGAACGGATTGATTCCCCAGGACCACGCCGGCATCGGCCAGCAGTCGACAGGCTCCGGCCGACTCGGCGGTCACCTCGAGCGCGTGATTGAACTGCGTATTGAGGTAGATAGGATGGTGGGCGCGCAGGATACGGCAGAGGTCATCCGTGATGCGCTGGGGCAGGGTAACCGGCAGGCGGGTGCCGATGCGCTTGATCTCCACGTGCGGAATAGCGGCCAAGCGATCGAGCAGCCAGGCCAGGGTCGCGTCCGGCAAGGTCAGCGGATCGCCCCCGGTGATCAGGACGTCCCGAATCTCCGGATTGGCGGCGATATAGTCGAGCGCCTCCGCCAGTTCATCCTTGCCGGCCGGCCGCTCGGATGTCCCGGCCAGACAGCGGCGTTGGCAATGCCGGCAGTACACGGCACAGATGTTGGTGACCTTGACGATCAACCTGTCCGGGTAGCGTCTGACCACCAGCGGGCAAGGCGAACAGCCCTGTTCGCTCATGGGATCGGCCTCGCCCCCGGTCTCCGCGATCTCCGCCATGCTTGGCACGGCCTGCAAACGCAGGGGATCAAGCGACGAGACCGGATCCAACAGCGCGGCAAAATAAGGCGTGATCGCCCAACGGACCGTCTTGGACAGAGCCGCGATCTCGTCCCGCTGGCGCGGGGCCAGGTCAAGCACCTCGGCCAGGATCGCGGCGTCGTCGAGACGATGCGCCAATTGCCAATGCCAGTCCCGCCAGTCTTCGTCCGTGGCATCGAATAGCTCCAGCAAGCGCCTCCGCTGCGCTTCGTATGATGAACGCCGTGAATCGCCCGTGGGGATCCCGTCCCTGGCCGCGAGATAACCGGCGGCCGCTTCCTTTAGGCTCTGAAAGCGGTCGCCCGCAATGGTAGCCGATGATTCCACGGTTGTCAAATCCGCCCATCTCCAGGATTCATCATATTATAGGGAGATGCGGCGGGATCCGTGACCGGAGCACGGATTATTTGTGAAGTCGGCCGGGCGGGACGGAGGTTCCTTGAAGAAACCCGTCAAGAGTCGGGAAACCCCTGCGTGGACCCGGCGGGAGATATCTCGTGGTTGCCGGTCTATGGTAGCCATTGCGAAGGTGTATGTCTTTGCCTATAATGTATATCAGGGAGGATGATATGGATGCGCTCCACGCGTATGCGCCGGTTCCAGATCTATCTCGAGCCCGTAACCGATGCGCACCTGCGGCGCCTTTCGGCCAAGACGGGCAAGCCCAAAGCCGAATTGGTGCGCGACGGCATCAACCTGCTGCTCGAGCGCGAGGCCGCGCGGATGGACGAGCCGTTGCTTGATCTCATTGGGCTGGCCGGTGAGGCGGGGTATCCCGAGGCGTCGGAGAAGCATGATGATTATCTCTATACAAGGGAACGCAAAGAGCGCGCGAAAGGCAAGAAACAATGAGCGGTGAGCGGGTCTTTGTCGATACCGGCGCCTGGCTGGCGCTGGCTTTGCGGGATGATGCGCATCATGAAGCAGCGACCCGGACGCTCACGGGATTGCTTGCCGCATCCACCAGGCTGGTGACGACTAACCACGTGGCCGGCGAAACTTACACTTACTTGGCGCGCGTGCGTGATTCCTGCGTGGCCTTGGACTTCGTCCGCCGGATGCGGCTGAGCACCGCCTTGGACTATGTGTTTGTGGATGAAGTCATGGAATCGAAGGCTTACGAATGGCTCGAACGCTATCGGGACCAGCGGTTCAGTTTTGTGGACGCCACGAGTTTCGCGGCCATGACGGAACTCGGGTTGAAAAGGACCTTCACCTTTGACAAGCACTTCGCGGCGGCGGGGTTTGAGCGGTTGCCGGGGGCTTAACGTTTAGCAATATCGAGGCTCCGCTTTGCATCGCCGAAACGGCCTATACAATCACCGACCCGATAGTACTCCGTTCGACCCTTTGTCAATCGACCGATAAATCAAGCAGGAATCCGATGCTCAGCGTGAGAACCTTCCTTTCAACCTGATCTCGAAAGTACCTTTACGAGCTGCGGCTTTGGCGTGAAAGCATATACGCGGCAAATCCATGAGTAGCTGCATGTTCGGCGTTCACTTTCGAAATCTTGGTTAGCAAATGTTATTGGGGGCAAGAAAGTGGGCAAGCAAAAGGCGGGCAAGCACCGTGACGACTCCATGCCGGTTACACCCGAGCAAGCCGAGGAAAGGCTGCAAATCATCCTGGAACATGGTCGGCCGGACAAGATCGCGTCCCAGATAAGGAGATTCCTTGAGACCGCCGGTGAAGCGGGTTGTAGCGCGGCAATTGATTGCCTGGTCGACGGAGATTTCGACCCCTGGGCGATCGAAGCACTGGCCGACGGATTGGCCGAAGCCGGACCGAAAGCCGCCGGGGCAATCCTGCAGGCTTGGCCCAGATTGAGCTTGGCGACCCGAAAAGTACTCCTCGCCACGGGACTGTCCGCGGATTTTCTTCCGTGTTTCCGCGAGGCGGCCGCGTCCGCCGACCCTTCCATTCGCGCGTTGGGATGCATCCGCCTCCTGGACCTCGGCCACCTGGAGGCGGCCGAACCACTGCTGGATTTGGCCGTTTCACCGCGGGTGGCGGGACCGGAACGGAGATTGGCCGCATTCTTCTTGTCCGCGGGTTATCGGAGGCATGGCACGGCAGCTTTTCCCTCGTTCTGGGACGCCGATCCCACGCGCTACGAACGTCTCATGCGCCACGTTCTCCTGATGGGGCCGGGATCGAACGTTCACCGGCGGCCGATCGATGCGGACGGGCACACGGCCGCGATCCGGGTACACCTGGCCGACGCCGATCCCGCGCTCAGGCTGCGGGCCGTGGAAAATGCCTTTCCCGAACGCTTGGCCGATGAGGAATGGCGGCAACTGTTCGCGGACCCGGATCCAGAGGTGCGGCGCGCGGCGGTGGACCGGGCGCCGGCCAACGATGCCCTGCGGGAAACGCTCCTGGAATTGCTCGCCACCAGCGCTGACATGGAGACCCGCGTTATAATCAGCGACCGGTCCGATCTGCCCGCCGACCGACTCTTGCCCCTCCTGGCCGAATTGGTCGCATCCCCCGGGCTCGGCACCGAGGCACGCATAGGTTTTGCGTTAAGATTGTGTGGCTTGGTTGAAGAGGGGCACGCCGCCCCGAGCCTGGAACCGGCGATCCGGAGCCTCATATCCAGCGACGATTTCCGTCTCCGTTACGCCGGCCACTCTATCCGGCGTGAACTGGGCCGGGAAGCCGACCACGGCCCTCTGGACGCACTCCTCTTTGACCTGCTCGACCTCTCCGAGGAGCGCGCCGCCGGGGCGGAAGATCTGGCGCGGAAACTGGCGGCCCATGGCGCGGAGATCATACGCCCGCTCATGGAAGCGGCGACCTTCATCCTCGCCGACAGCCCCGCCAATAAAGCCAAGAACCTGGCCCTGACCAAGCTTGGCTGGGCGGCGGCCGCTCCCATTCTGCTTTGCCTGGCGCGTGATGCTGATGCAGATCTGGCCGCCGAGGCGGCGGCCTCCCTCGGCGCCTTCGCGCCTTCGGCCGAGGCCTGGGAAGCGCTGATGGGACTCTGGCGGGAGGAGAAACGCCCTCACGTTATGCTGTCCATGCTCCAAGGGGCCGACGCCTGGCCGGCCTGGCGGGCCGGAGGGTTTTTCCTGCGGGTGATCGAGGGCGATTACCCGTTGACCAGACGCGCGAATGCCATCGATCTCGCCATCAACAAGCAGGTGCCGGGCTTGGGCCGGACGGCCCTCAGGCTGCTGGCATCCGAAGAGGCGCCCGATCTGACCGAGAAACTCTATGAAGCCCTGGTGAGCCATTTGCGCGAGACCGAGGAGATTGAAGAGGAGATCGAGCGGTTAAATCCGGAAGGTGACGCGATCGCGAGGGAAGTCCTTCTACACGCCCTGGATGAGCTGGAGCGGGAGATGGAAGAGGAGGAGGATTAGCGGGAGGCCTCAAGAGCAAACGTTTTCCGCCTGATGTCCCACCCCGGCGTTCGCGGGGACAACGGGGATAAAAAGGGGGCTTACGGGTTACGATCCCGATCCCGATACCGATCCTGATACCGACCCCGCGTAATCAGCAAGCATAAAAACCCCCTTGGCGTCCAGACTAAGATGAAACCAATGAGGGGGAATGTGTCATGGCGCTCCTGGGAAATCCTTTTGTGGCGAACGTGCCGAAGCAGCTCTCGGGCGCGGAGCTGGCGCAGGCGATCCGGGTCGATCTCGCCGGCGAACTGGAGGCGATCATCGGCTACGAGGCGCACGCCATGTCCACCAACGACGAGCGGGCCAAGAGGATCCTCTACCACATCGCGGACGAGGAACGGCGGCACGTGGGGGAACTGCAGCAGTTGCTCTATCTCCTGTCGCCGAAGGACGGGCAGTACATGGAGCAAGGCAAACAGAAGATCCAGGCGCAGCAGGCGCAGGGTTTTCAACAGTTGCAGTAACCGCCATTTCGCGTGTTTCGTAGTTACAACACGCTCGGCGATTTTACGCTGAAGGCGCAGAGGAAAAGGAACGTAGTTCTATCAACGATTTCAATTTGATGCTCTTCTCTGCGCCTTGGCGCCTCTGCGGGATAACAAGCTTTTTCACAGCTCTTTTGCGAGGCCGCCCTTAAGGAAGTTCTTACGGGCGGCTTTTTAGCAACCTGGGTTTCTTATCTGGCTTGGCTCACTGTGTGGCTAGGCGAGAGTACCGTGGGTATCCGATCGGCATGGATGGTTGAGGTTCGAGATCGGAGAGAAGGATTTCCGTGCACGTGCACGAAATATAAGGTTCGGGATTAGGACTTTATCCCATCAGACTAAATGGGAGGGAGCCTCTTGCTCGATCTGAAACCGCAGACCACGCGCAGATCCGTGGCGGAGCTGGCCAAGCATCTCCAGGCATTCGATCTGGACCTTCGTTTTTCCGTCGGCATCTGGTACTTCAGCGACCACGGCAACCGTTTCCACGCCCCGCTGGGCAAAGCGGCCGGTATCCCCGAGCGGCTGGAGATCATCGCTTCCTTGGCCGACTACGGCGTCAAGGCGGTGGAGGCGCATTATCCCAACGAAGTTAACGAGGACAACCTGGATCTCTACAAGCAACTTGCCCGGGACAAGGGCGTCCGCCTCTGCACGGTCATCCCGAATCTCTTTTACGAAGAGACCTGGGAGTTCGGCTCGCTCTCCAACCCCATCCCCGAGATCAGGCGGCAGGCGATCGACCGCGTCAAGCGCTCCCTGGAACTGAACAAGGAGATGGGGACGGACTTCGCCGTGGTCTGGCCCGGCGGGGACGGCTACGAAAACCCCTTTGGCATGGACCTCATGGCCGCCCGGGATCGTTTCGCCGAGGGCCTGGCCGAGGCCATGGACGCCGTGCCCGGCGTGCGGGTGGCCATCGAGCCCAAACCCTACGAGCCGCGCGGCCGGATCCTCTACGGCTTTACCTCGGAGGGCATCCTCCTGGCCGAGAAGGTCGAGCGCCTGCTCAAAAACCCGGTGAACCGGGCCATGCTGGAGCGGGGCGAGGCCCTGATGGGTCTCAATCCCGAGGTCGGCCACGTGCTCATGGGCACCGAGGACCTTGCCTACGCCTTCTCCCTGGTGCTCGAGTACGGCCGGCTCATGCATACCCACTGGAACTCCCAGCCGCTGGGCAACTACGACCAGGACCTCAACGTGGGCGTGATCTCCCCCGAGCAGGCCCAGGCCGCGCTCTACGTGCTGAAGATGCACGGCTACCGGGGTCTTTTCGGCATCGACATCAATCCCGAGCGCATGCCGGTGGAGCAGGCGGTAAAGAACAGCATCGACTCCCTGCGCGCCATGAACGATCGCCTGAACAAGCTGGACCATGAGGCGGTCCTGGCCTGCGCCAACCGCCCAGATCTAAACCGGGGCCTCCTGGAGGCGCTCTTGATCAGGGCGCGCGCCGCCGGCGAGACGAAGCTGCCGCCCATGCCGGCGGTGAGGAAGTAGCCGTAGGGGGCTGTTGCCTGCTGCATTGGACCATGATTGCGAAAGCGAACTCACCCCCGGCCCCTCTCTTTGGCGAAAGAGAGGGGTGGCGCCGTGGCGACGGGGTGAGTTCCGTTTTCCATCAGGTGAGCTTTGACTGCTATTTGCATGGTACTCCTTTTGAAGCAAGCTGTTCTCGAAATGCTGGAGTAATTAGGAGGTCTCCCCATGCCTCTCACCCCCGCCGACCTTCACCATCTCTTCCCCACCGAATCCGACCTCCCCTCCGCCCTCCGCCCTGCCCCGGTGGACCAAACCGAATACCTCGTCGCCGGCGAGTTGCGCCACTGGGACGGCCCGGCGCAGGAGGTTCTCTCCCCCGTCTGTATCCGCTCCGGGGAAGCGCTTTCCCGCGCCGTCCTCGGCCGCTATCCGCTCCTCGACGAGCCCGCGGTCCTCGCGGCGCTGGCGGCGGCGGTCAAGGCGTACGATTCCGGCAGGGGGGCCTGGCCGACGATGCCGGTCGGGGAGCGCATCGCGCGGGTGGAGGAGTTCGCCTTTCGCATGAAGGAACGCCGGGCGGAGATCGTGGCGCTCCTGATGTGGGAGATCGGCAAATCCCTGGTGGACGCGGAGAAGGAGTTCGACCGGACGATCTACTACATCCGCGACACGGTCGACGCCCTCAAAGAACTGGACCACAACTCGTCGCGGTTCGTGGCGGCCGAGGGGGTCATCAGCCAGATCCGCCGCGCGCCGCTGGGGGTGGCGCTCTGCCTGGGGCCCTTCAACTACCCGCTCAACGAGACCTTTACCACGCTGATCCCGGCCCTGATCATGGGCAACGCGGCGGTCTGCAAGCCGCCCAAGCTCGGCACGCTCCTCTTCCGGCCCCTGCTCGAGATCTTCCGGGACGTCTTCCCGCCGGGAGTGGTGAACTTCGTCTACGGCCGGGGGGCGAGCATCATCGGGCCGCTGATGGCCACGGGGCAGGTGGACGTCCTGGCCTTTATCGGCACGAGCAAGGCGGCGGACATCATCAAGAAGCAGCACCCGCGGCCGCACCGCCTCCGGAGCGTGCTGGGCCTGGACGCCAAGAACCCGGCCATCGTCCTGCCCGACGCGGATCTGGACCTAGCGGTCTCGGAATGCCTGTGCGGGGCGCTCACCTTCAACGGGCAGCGCTGCACGGCCCTGAAGATCCTCTTCGTGCACATGCAGGTCGCGGACAAATTCCTCGCCAAGCTGGCGAGGGCGATAAACGATCTCAAAGCGGGCATGCCCTGGGTGGACGGCGTCACGATCACGCCCCTCCCGGAGCAGGGGAAAACCGAGTATCTGACGGAGTTGGTGGAGGAGGCCAAGCGCGGGGGGGCCGAGGTCATCAACGACGGGGGCGGCGCGGCGTGCGGGACGTTCTTCTATCCGGCGCTGGTCTACCCGGTCAAGGAAGGCATGCGTCTGTACCACGAGGAACAGTTCGGGCCGGTCATCCCGGTGGTGCCTTTCGACGACCTGGAGACGCCCGTCCGGTACATCGAGGAATCCAACTATGGGCAGCAGGTGAGCCTCTTTGGCCGCGACCCGGAAGAGATCGCCCGGCTGATCGACCCCCTGGTCAACCAGCTCTGCCGGGTCAACCTCAACAGCCAGTGCCAGCGCGGGCCGGACATCTTCCCCTTTACCGGCCGCAAGGACTCGGCCGAGGGCACGCTCTCCGTCTCCGACGCCCTGCGGGTCTTCTCCATCCGTACCCTGGTCGCGGCCAAGGGAACGGAGGCCAATAAGGAACTGCTGACGCGGATCGTGCGCGAGAGAAGGTCGAACTTCCTCTCCACGGACTATCTGTTCTAGAACTCTTTATCATGGACCGCGACCGGTTTGGAGGGGCTGGCACATGGCAAACCCCGGGGATCTGCCCCTGCTGATCAACCCGTTGAAGACCACCACCGCCGGGATCTACGAGGGATGCCGGCGAGAGGCCGAACGCTTGCGGAAAAGGCTGCGGGACCTGGCGCGTGAGACGCCGGCCGGCTGGAACGAGGGCGCGCCGGAAGCCGAGGGTCTACGGTCCCGCCTCCGGGCACTGCACGAATTGCTCGCGGAGGCGGTCGTCCTGAACGGAAATCCCGAGGCTTGGCGCCGTGAGACGGCGGTGGTGCGGTTGGGCAGCCGGATCACGCTCGAGATGCGGGACGGCGAAAGGGAGTTCCTCTTCATCGGGCTGGCCGGTCCCATGGTGGACGAACACGTGCTCACGCCCGGCACTCCTTTGGGCGCCGCCGTTCTGGGACGGCGTGTCGGCGAGACTGTTACCTACCGCACGGGCCGGGAAGAGTTCAAAGCTGTGATCCGCCGCTGCCTCATGCCCGGGGAATCGCCGCCGGTGGAGGATGGGGAGGCCGGGAGGCTGCGCTTCATTGCGGCGGCGGACGAGATCGCGGAGGCGAACCATGTCGCCTTTGCCATCGAAGATCTGCGCCGCGCCGGCCTGCCTCCGGACAGGATCGCGGTGGCCTGGCGCGCTCCGTACCAGAGTTGGGCGCTGGAAAAGACGCTGGCCTTTGGAGGCGTTCCGCACCGGATCGAGGAGGGCGGGAGTTTTTTCGGCCAGCCGCTGGTGGCGGGCATGCTCGGTCTGATGCGTCTGCTGATCGATCCCAGCGATGCGCCGGCGCGCGCGGCGGTAAGTAAGGCCTTCGGTGCCGCCGGGGGAGGCGATAACCCCTCTTGGGGCGAGGCAGGGGACCAAACCGCGACCGCGTGCGAGGACCCGGTCGCAATCGTATCCGCGCGGGAGGAGCTCCGCGGCTCCCCCCCGGTCGAAGTCATACGGAAATTGACCGCGTCGCTTGGGTTCACGGACATGGAGGACCCGTTCCGCTCGCCCTGGCCGTGCCTTTACCAAGCCGCCACACCCCATCAAACCGTCCGCAGCTTTCTGGCGCATACCGAGGAGATAAGGAAGGCCGCCTGCCGGGGGGATCGGCGCGGCGTCCGGCTGGCCCCTTTGCCCAGACTGGGCACTGGGTACGGCGCGCTCTTCATCATCGGGGCCAACGAGGGCGCGATGCCGTTTGACCAGGCTGAGGAAGCACTGCCGATGGAGCGGGCGCTATTTTACGCGGCGATCGCCGCGGCGGAACGGGTCACGGTGAGCTGGACCCGCCAGATCGCCAGGTCGCGGCTGTTGCTCGAGATCGCGGACGAGGGCATGCTGCGGTGAAAATCCCTTGGCGGGCAGCAATCCGCGACAGCTGAGATGCACGTCGCCGCTTAGGGCGCAGTCCATCCGCGCCATCACGATCGGCTACCGCGCCGCCAACCCCCGGTTCTGCCTGCGCGCGCATTCCCATTGCGCGAAATCCGCCGGCGGATCGACGGTCTCCGCCTCGGGTTTGCGATGCAGCTTCGCCGCTTCGCTGGGGCACCCCGTGGCGCACAGGCCGCAGCCGATGCAGCGCGCGCGATCCACCAGGGCTGTACCGTCCTTTATCGCAATCGCACGCACCTGGCAGCGTCCTACGCAGACCCCGCAGCCCGAGCACGCCTCGGCCTCGACGGCGGCGTAGTAATTGGCATAGGCCACCGAGTTTTCGATCCCCCAGTCCGTGATGCCGCGCAGCAAGGCGCAACAGCAGCCGCAGCAGTTGCAGACGTAGCCGACGCCCTGGATGACGTTGCTGACCGTATGCACCAAGCCGATCTCCTCGGCCCGTTCCAGGACGGCCAGGGCTTCCTCCCGGCTGATGTCGCCCGGACGAGGCGGGCGGCCGTGCGCCGAAAAAGAGAGGCAGTTAAGCAAGGGGAAATCGCAACGGCGGCCGATCTGATCCTGCTGCACCCGGCACATGCAATCCTCTACATGAAAGGTCTTGGCGGCCGCAAGGATCGCGCGCACGTCGTCATACGGCAGGATCCACTCGGATTTGACCGCGCTCTGCGCGGGGATCACCCGATGCAGCGCCGGCTCGGGCTGCATGA
>JBLNCE010000054.1:0-3222 GCA_050260415.1 Bacteroidota bacterium
ACAGTCTCCTGTGGCCATAGTCTTGGTGGGCAATTCAGCTTGTTCCTCTGGTCACCCCTGCCCTCCATGGGGCGGCTGGGCCGTTTTCACCAGCGGCCTATCCTGGTTTGTTGCCCAGAGACCGCTTGGCATATTCATCGATGCGCAGCTTCCTGCCAGCGGTGCTATTCCTTCATCTCCAGCACGATCGCGTCCGGGCCGTCCGCCGCCAGGCTGAGGGCGTATTTTTCGCCCGCGATCCATACATCCGGCGCCAGTGCAGTGTCGCCGCGCTTGAGGCCGCCCATGCCCAGGAAACCGCGGCTCTCGTATTCCCATACCAGGCGATCGCCGCCGGACTTTGCCGCCGAATCGCCGAATGAGCCGTTCAGGTCGGCGTCGATCAACCATAAAGCGCACCACCGCCCCGGTTTTAATTGAAACTTGCCCGTATAGACTTCCGCGTTGCCGATGAGGAGCTCCCAGCCGGAGATGTACGGAATGTATTCGACCTTACCGCCTCTTAGATCAGGCTTCGCGAAGCCCGGAAGCCCCGAGGGACTCGCGCCGGTTTCCCGAGGGTCGTGCTGATATTCCTTATTAATGTGCCGGTATCTTTCCAACCTGATATAGATGGGGAACCGGACCGCGTCCAAGTACACCACCGCGGGTGTGAAGATGAATGTTACCTTGTCGTCGCCGAAAACCACGGTACCGGTGGAGGAAATGGGGTCTTGTCCGTCCACCTTGATTTCGATCCCGGCAAGGAGCGACTCGCCCGGCCGTCTGATACGAAAAGTCAGATGATGCCCCCGGATCGCGGCCGTCCAGGTCAGTTCCTCCTTCGTAGACGCCGTCAGCCCGGCGGTAATAAGCCCCTCGTCGCCAGCGTCCGGCCGCGCGGTTCGCGTCAAACGGCAGGATATCGCCCCTTTGGCCGTGCAGAGGGTGCAGATGGCTATCATGAGGAGGAGAGTCGCCAATAATCTTTTGGACATCGAAGAGCCTCCGATCCATGACGTTTCACGCGCGGGCTAACTTCTTGACAGAATTCGTCGAGTTGACGCAACTTCCTGCCAGCGGTTGCCATCATTGGAAAAAGGCCGCGGTCACCAGCGGCCAAGATCGAAAACGCGTCGCGCGTCACGAGTCCAGCGCCTTTAAGTGTTTTCTATCTAATCTGTGTTAATCTATGTAATCTGTGGTTTAAAACCCAGATCTGTCGGTTTCGTGAGCATCACAGATGCACGACCCTCACGGTCTCATCACCGTTGTGCCTCACATGTGGCGGAACGCCCGCCACTCTTCTTCCTCGGTCGTCCACTCCGCATAAATCGCCGCGCCCACCGTGCAATCAAGCGGCTGGGAAGCGCCTGCTAAGCCCAGCTTGAAACCGCGCAAACCCGAGCGGATATTCTCCGCGGGTGGGAAATGGCTCCAAGTGTAATCGTCATAGGTCGGTATGCCGATGCGCAGATCGCGAACGCCTTTCTCCACGGACCAGCGGGTGATAAAGGCGACCAGCCTGCTATAGAGGCCGGGCAGATAGAGTCCGGAATCATAAGTCATTACAGCGATCTGGTCGGCGTGACCGGCGACGGTCAGGTAATAGTCCCGCCGCCAATAACCTGGATAGGTCGCCGCGTGTCTCGCGACAAACTCCACACCGGGGAAGGGTTCCGGCCGGTTGACGGCCACGGAGAGCAGTCCATGGCCGCGCTTGGTCAGCTTGCGCGTGGCTGCGAGCAAGCGGAGGAAGTCAAGGTTACCGCTATGGATCGGTTCGATGTCGTAGTGGATGCCGTCGAAGCCGAGTTTTAAGAAGAGGCCTGCCGTTTGGACGATATTCTCCCGGACGGCGGCGGAGGAGAGATCCAGGGGGCCGCCCGCCCGGGCCTCGACCTGGCCGAGCCAGGCGTAGAGATGCGCTTCCGGCATGCGTTCGCGCAAGGCGGCCAGCAGAAAGGCGGCGTTTTCATAACGCGCCGGATCGACCGTGCCGTCAGCGCGGAGCGGACCGGCGTGAAAATAGGCATCGGCAATCTCCATGGCCTTCAGCCTGGCCGCCAAGGAATCGTACGCGGAGGCGGCGTGCGGCTCGCCAATCCAAGCATGGCGCAGCCAGATGGCATTATGGCCGGTGGAGCGAATGTCGTCTGCGCGAAGTAGGACGGGCACCTCGCTCCAGATGAGGAATGCGGCCGGGATGGCGGCCAAGATGATTATGAACAGGCGTTTTTTGCGCATGGGGAGCCTCTTTGTTGTGGATTCCTTGACCGGGTTGAACTTAACGGAGAATTTCGTGGCGCTAGGGGTAAATTCCTTGCGAATGGCGGTAGAGACGCCGCCGGCGGGGGTGGCGTCGGAGGGGGTATGTTTCCCGTGAATAGAGGTGCTGGGACGGCGTCGCCGGCTCTAACCTCACCCCTGTGTCCCCGTTCGGCTGAGCTCACGACGAAGCCTCTCCTGCGAGGAGAGGGGAATTAGTTAATGCACTGGAGCGGATTGCTACAAAGTTTTTTCGGAATCGGGGTCGGCCAAGGGCAGGGAGCATTTATTACGATCAGGCGCATCATCGCCGTCCCCGCCATATCCTAGCTTCAGGCGGCGGATGGCTTGGTAGAGCCTGGGATAGTTAGGCCGGGGAGCGACCTACTACCTTGGAGCGGACAACGGCACTATGCCGGGGTTGCGCTTGCACCTGCCTGCAGCGCGCTTTGGGGCAGCTCTGCTCGAAACCTCGGAGAAGCAATCCACTGAAGCGGGTAGCCGGGAGAGGGAATCCGGCCCGCCGCCCATTATTCTCCGTAACCACCTTGCGATCGTGGTCGGCTCCGGGCGGCCGGGTGGCCCCATACAACCAATCGCGCGTCGCAAGCCCCGAATCATAAGTCTTCAAGAACTTAATCTGCGTCAATCTGCGTAATCTGCGTTCCGGTAATGTCTTTACTCTCCGCCTGAGACTGTTCAAACTAAAAGGCCACAGTCGCCTGTGGCCATAAATCAAAGCGGGCGGTTCAGGCCCGCGGGCGAAAGGGAAGGGGTCCGTGCCTCACCGGCATGGGCAGCCACCTCCATTCGCGTTACAATACTCATCATAACGCCCCCGCGCCGTTAGCGCAAGCCCTGCCCATCTCCACCACGACCTCATGCTCTCTCCCGACCCCGGACGGCCTCAGCAACCCGTCGCCAACCTCCGCCCCGTCCATCACGACCCGCCGCACACCCTTCATGACATGTCCG
>JBLNCE010000055.1:0-94184 GCA_050260415.1 Bacteroidota bacterium
GCTATACATATAACCCTGGAAACCCATTGGACCCTCAGGACGATAAATGGGATCTTGATCAAACCGACAGTTACCCTGAAGAGATACCTGCGTTCCTCCACATCGGCATGGCGGTCAAACCGCCCCTTATCGGCACCATGATCTCGGTCCAGGCGGACAAACTGCTCGAAGACGACGGGTTCTCGACTTACCGCGTCGGGCTCGAGCAGAGCTTGCTCATCTTGAAACTGCGCGCGGGCGCCATGCTGGACAGCGAGTTCGAACCGCTCGTCTATACGGCGGGCGTCGGGCTCAAGCTCGGGCCGGTATTGGTGGATGTGGCGGCGCAGACCGATCCGGAAATGGCGTTTGAAGCGGTGGCGCTGACCGCCGGGTTCTCGTTCTAAGGCCGCGGCAAGAGGGTTCGGATGAAGGGCGGCCGGGGGGCCGCCCTTTTTATGCATGATACCGAAGTTGTCATGGATAAATAGCAGGTATCAGCCCTGTTACGCCGAATTTCCTTTGATCGAGATTGCGAAAGTGAATGCCGATTAGATGGCCTCCTGCGGTTTTGACGGGTTAATGCTGCGCGCCAAGACCGCGGTCTTCTAGAAACGGTATGGGACCTGGATTCCGAATCGCATGCATCTTCAGGGGGGATCGTTACGAAAGCGCGTCGCCGCGTCATACTCGCGGGTATCGTGATTCTCGCGGGCCTCATCGTCTGGCAGGCGGCCCTCAGGCTGCGCCCGCCCCAACCCGCGCTGGCCGAGGCGCGGCTGGACGGCGTTACCAACATTCTCCTGCTCGGCACGGACGCGCGCATCAAGGTCGTGAACGGCGTCCTCGAGGAGCCTCGCACGGACGTTATGATGCTGGCTTCCTGCGATCCGGCGCGGAACGCCGTCACCATCCTCTCGATTCCGCGGGATACCCTGGTGGAGATGCCGGGCAAAGGCCGCGAACGCATCAACATGGCCCACGTCTACGGAGGGCTTCCGTTGACCAGACTGATGGTGGAACGCTTGACCGGCCTCAGGGTCGACAAGTACCTGGCGGTGGATTTCCGCGCCTTTGAAGAGCTGGTGGATCTGATGGGCGGGATCGAGGTCGAGGTCGACAAGCGCATGTTCTACGAGGACAAGGCCCAGGGCCTCCATATCGACCTACAAAAAGGGCGCCAGGTCCTGAACGGGCGGCAAGCCCTGGGGTTCGTCCGCTACCGGCGCGACGCGATGGGGGACCTGAGCCGCGTCGGACGGCAGCAAAAGCTGCTCCGGGCGATCCTGGCCAAGGCGATCGAGGAACACCTCTGGACCAAGTTCATCGCCCTCTATCGGCTGAAACAGCGCTACGTCCGCACCGATCTCAACCTGATCGACCTTTACCGGCTGCGGAATTTCATCCGCGGCTTCGCCAGCCAGGCAAACCTGCGTACATTCACCGTGCCGGGCTGGTTCTCCGGACCCTTCTGGGATCCGGATGAGAAAGCCCTGCACGGCCTGGTCGAGAAAGAATTCACGCCGGTCGTACGCGAACCGGAGCCAATGAAGGAGGCCCATTAGTGCATCTAGACGTCATTTTTCTCCCCGCCGCCATTGGGAACCTGTCGGGACGCACCGGCGTCGTGATTGACGTGCTGCGTGCCACGACGACGATTATCACCGCCCTTGGCCATGGTTGTCCCGAGGTGCTGCCGGTGGAGCTGCCGGAAGAGGCGATCGAACTCGCCAGGAAATTCGGCCGCGACAGCCATCTCGTGGGCGGAGAGCGCAAGGGGTTCAAAGTCGAGGGTTTTGACCTGGGCAATTCGCCCTTGGAATACGACGCCGGTACGCTATCCGGGCGCAAAGTAATCCTCTGCACCACGAACGGCACCGGGGCGATCCGGCGGGCGGCGGCGGCCCAGGCGCGCCCGTTGCTCCTCGCGGCCATGGTCAACGCGCCGTCGGTGGCCAAGGCGCTGCTTTCGGCGGGCAACGACGCGACGCTGATCTGCGCCGGCCGGGGGGACGCGTTCGCCATGGAGGACGCGCTCTGCGCCGGGGCCATGGCCGCCGAGATCCTGGGAGAGCAAGGATGGTCGGGCACGGACAGCGCGCACGCCGCGGCGGCTCTCTGGGAAAGATACGGGCGGGCGAACCTCGCGGCGAGCCTGGCCGCGACCGAGCACGGCGCGTACCTGGCCTCGATTGGCTTCGCGGATGATGTCGCGGCGGCCTCGGAAGTAGGGACCACGACGTTGATCCCCGTCTACCGCGAAGGATGCGTGGTGAAACTGGAGGTTGGAAGTTAGAGGTTGGATGTTGGAAATTGGAAATGAGAGAGAGTATCGGATCATGCCGCGGTGTTCTTCCTATCCTTTTATCCTAGCTCTTTTTCTAACTTCTTACTTCTAACCTCCAACTTCCTAAAGGTGGTCGTTTTCATGGATCGCATCACCCTGCAGAACATGGTCTTCTATACCTATAATGGGGCTTATGCCGCCGAGAAGGAACTGGGGCAGCGCCTGGAAGTCGATCTGGAACTGCTCCTCGATCTGGCGCCGGCCGGGATGAACGACGACCTTGAAACGGCCCTGAACTACGCCGAGGTCTATACCCAGGTCCGGGAGATCATCGAGACGCGGGAATTTGACCTCCTGGAAGCGCTCGCCGAGGCGATCGCCGGCGAACTCCTGGCGGCGCATGAGATGGAGGCCGTGGTCGTCCGCGTGCGCAAGCCCAATCCTCCCGTGGGCGGCCCGCTCGACTTCGCCCAGATCGAGGTGGTCCGGCACCGGAAGGAACTTGCCGCGGAATGACGCGCATGGTATAATTTCCATATTGGATCGCCACCCACGGACGGTATCCCGTCAAGGCAACGAACCGCCGCGAGGGAACCGTACCCAGGCGATGATTGTAAACCTATCGCCAGAGCTATTCCGCTTGGATCCGCCAAGGACCGAGACGGAGCAGAGGGGCTTAGACCGCCTTCCGCATCGTCCGGAGGGCTTTTTGTTTTTGGAGGCGGAGATGGAGATCGGTATTATCGGCGCGGGCAGGGCCGGGAGCGCGCTGGGCACGGCCCTCGCGGCAGCGGGGCATAGAATCACGGCCGTGGCGGATCTTATCCCTGAGCGGGCCGCCTGCCTGGCGAAAGAACTTGATGCGTCCGTCCTCACCCCGGTGGGCGTCGTGGACGCGTCGCGGGTCATTCTGCTGGCCGTGCCGGATGGAGCCATTGCCGCGACGGCGAGGCAATTGGCGCTCGATTTGGCGGGCCGGCGAGGGAAGATCTTCTTCCACCTCTCCGGGGCTTGTCCGGCGGGGCTCCTCGCCCCACTAGCAGCCGCGGGCGCGGTCGGATCGCTCCATCCCCTTCTTGCTATGGCGGAGAGGCGCACGAGCGCGGCCAGGCTCAGGCGCTGTTATTACGCGATCGAGGGTATGCCGGCGGCCGTGGCCGCGGGCCGGGCTCTGGTGGAAAGCCTGGGGGGACGGTTGCTCGAACTTGACGCGCAGGCCAAGGTCAGATATCATGCCGCGGCGGTCCTGGCCTCCAACTGCCTGGTCGGGCTGGTCGATGTGATCTTGGGGCTCTATGAAGACCTGGGTTTGGATCGGGAGCGGGCCAGAGAGGCCGTTTGGCCGCTCTTGGAGTCCACGGTGGCGAACATACGCAATCTCGGCCTGGAGCAAGCCTTGACCGGTCCGATCAGCCGGGGTGACACGGCCACGGTCGCGGCCCACCTGGCGGAACTGGCCGGCACCGGGGGGACGGCCGCCATGGTCTATAACGTTTTGAGCCAGGCGACGGTCGCCCTCGCCGCCAGGGCGGGACGGATTGACGCGGAAAAGGCAAGAGAGTTTGAGGAACTGTTGTCAACGAAGGGGGACCAAGTATGGCTGAGACCAAGCAGTTGACCATTGATATCTTTCGCCAAAAGAAGGCCGCCGGCGAGAAGATCACCATGCTCACCGCCTATGATTTCACGGGCGCGCAGATGGTGGACGCGGCGATGGTGGACGGGATCCTGGTCGGCGACTCCCTCGGCATGGTGATGCTCGGCTACGACTCGACCGTACCCGTCACCATGGCCGAGATGCTGCACCACACCCGCGCCGTCGCGCGCGGCACCAGGCGTGCTTTGGTCGTGGCGGACATGCCGTTTCTTTCCTACCAGGTAAATGCGGATGAGGCCCTGCGTAACGCGGGGCGCTTTCTGCAAGAAGCCGGCGCCGCGGCGGTCAAACTCGAGGGAGGCCGGGAGATCGCGCCGACCATCAGTCGTCTGGTCGCGGCCGGTATCCCGGTCATGGGTCACTTGGGTCTGACGCCGCAATCGGTCCACCAGTTCGGGGGGTTCAAGCTGCAAGCGGATAAAGCGTCCGCCGCGGGCAAGCTGCTCGAGGACGCGTCCGCCCTGGCGGAGGCGGGCGCTTTCGCCGTCGTACTGGAGAAAATCCCCTGGGAAGTAGCGGCGGCGGTTACGGCGCGCGTTTCCATCCCCACGATCGGCATCGGCTCCGGCCCGGAATGCGACGGACAAATCCTCGTCTTCCACGATATGCTCGGGATCTTCGAGGCTTTCCGGCCCAAGTTCGTCAAGCAGTATGCCGCGGTGGGCGCGACGATCCGCGAGGCGGTGGGGCGGTATGTCGAGGAGGTCAGGCAGGGGACCTTCCCCGGCGAGGAGCACGCCTGGCGCATGGATCCGTCCGAACTGGCCCTGTTTCGCGCCGCGGCGGCGCGCGAGGGGGCGGTCGGATGAAAGTCTGCCGTACGATCGCGGAAATTAGGGCCGCGCTCGCGCCGGTACATCTTTCCGGGCGGAGCGTCGGCTTCGTGCCGACCATGGGGTATCTGCACGCCGGCCACCTTTCCCTCGTCGAGCGGGCACGGGCTGAGAACGAGGCGACCGTGGTCAGCATCTTCGTCAACCCGACCCAATTCGGCCCGGAGGAGGATTTCGCCCGCTATCCCAGGGATGAACCGCGTGACCTGGCACTCTGCGACGAAGCCGGCGTGAATTTCGTCTTCACCCCCGACGCGGCGGAGATGTACCCGCCGGGCTTCCAGACTTACGTCGACGTGACCGGCCTCTCCCAGGGCCTTTGCGGGGCCAGCCGGCCTGGGCATTTCCGCGGGGTGGCCACGGTGGTCGCCAAGCTATTCGCCATCGTCCAGCCGCGCAGGGCGTATTTTGGCGAGAAAGACGCGCAGCAACTGCGGGTCATCCGGCGCTTGGCGCAGGACCTGAACCTCCCCGTGACGGTGGTCCCCGTACCCATCATACGGGAACCGGATGGGCTTGCCATGAGTTCGCGCAATGTCTACTTGAGCGCTGAGGAGCGGCGCGCGGCGCTGGTCCTGTACCGGTCGCTGCTAGTTGCCCGCGACCTCGTGCGGAGCGGCGAGCAAAACGCGGCCGTGGTCGCGGAAGCAATGCGGGCGCTCATCGCCGCCGAGTCCCTGGCCAGGCTGGATTATCTGGCGATCGTGGACGACGAGACCCTGGCCCCGGTGGAGCGGATCGACCGGCCGACCTTGATCGCTCTGGCGGTCTTCATCGGGCGGACCAGGCTGATCGATAATGTCCTGGTCAATCCATGAAGGCCCTCTCCCCTTCGGTCCCAAAAGCGCTAACTTAAGTGAAAATGACTGAGATCGGGGTCGGTATCGGTATCGGGGTCGAAGTTTTCCACGGGGTGCGGATTCTCGATCTTGAAACGGAGATCTGGGACACCTGGGCCCCGCTCCGGGAAGAATACTTGACGGAGTGATACGCATGCTGCGCACCATGTGCAAATCAAAGATCCACCGCGCGACGGTGACTGATGCCAATCTCAACTACGTCGGCAGCATCACCGTGGATGAGGACCTGCTCCGCTTGGCGGATATCATGCCCTACGAGCAAGTGCAGGTGGTTAACGTCAACAACGGCCACCGGTTTGAGACCTACGTCATCCCCGGGGAGCCGGGTTCGGGGACGGTCTGTATCAACGGCGCCGCCGCCCGCCTCGCCCTGCCCGGCGACCTCGTCATCATCATGGCCTACGGGCTCTTTGGCCCCGAGGAATTGTCGGGTTTCGCCCCCCGCGTTGTGCACGTGGACTCCTTGAATCACCCGCGTGTGGAGGCGAAGCGTGAGAATTAGATTGATTGCCGTGGGCCGGCTCAAGGAGGAATACCTCCGGGCCGGTGCCGCGGATTTTACCGCCCGCCTCCGGCCTTATGCGCAGCTGGAACTGGTGGAAGTGGCCGATTCCCCCGACCCATTGCGTCCATCCCCGGCCGCCACAGCCCAGCTCAGAGAGGCGGAAGCAACCGCCATCCTGCAGCGCATCCAGACGGGCGAGATCCTCGTGGCGCTCGATCCGCGGGGACAGGCCCTGACCTCCGACGGCCTGGCCGAGTTCCTGCGGCCCCACGATGCGGTGGGGGCGCGACTGGCCTTTGTCATCGGGGGCTCCTGGGGGTTGGGCCAGGCCGTGCTTGCGCGCGCCCAGGCCGCCATCTCCCTCTCACCCATGACTTTTCCCCACGGCCTTGCGCGGCTGATCCTGCTCGAACAGCTCTACAGGGCGTTCAAGATCCTCCGCCGGGAGACTTACCACAAGTAAGCTTCGCATAGAACTCAATCTCCCAAGGCATATTAGCCCCTGGGAGGAAGATCAGATGCGACGACGTTGGATACTGCCTTTCCTAGGGCTGGGATTGGTTCTGGTCGGTATCTGGGGTTACAGCCAATATACGGCGCGACGACAATGGGAGAATCGTGTCGAAACTCAGTACCAGAGAGCCTTCAGCGACTTGACGAACAACCTCGGCGGGTTGGAAACGCAGTTGGCAAAGGCCTCGGTCTCTAATTCACCCCGCTTCCTCCGTGAGTCACTGGCGGATATCTGGCGCCTCGCCTATGCGGCGCAGGAAAAATTGGGCCAGCTGCCCATCGGCGCGGTGGAACTAACCCGGATGAAGATGCTCCTGGCCAAGGTGGCGGTTTTTTCGTACCGTGTCACCGATCGCCCCGCTGATACTCTGCAATTGTCCACGAAGGAATGGGATACCCTGCAAAGCTTGAGGAGTCAAGCCCGGTACGTCTCGGGCCAGATCACATCGATGCAGGCGAACATCATACAAAACAACCTGCGCTGGGTGGATGTCGATCGCCTCGGCGGGGCAAGGATGACCGCGGCGGCTCTGGCCAAACAAATCGGCACCAACAAGATGACCAAGAGCCTGACCATGGTGGAGAACGGCCTCAAACGCATGCCCGATCCGGGCTTTCCGGAGAGCGCCGTCGTCTTCAAGCCCAAACCAAAGGGCTTGACCGGCCGGACGATCAATACCGACGAAGGCGCGCGCATTGCGGCCAGGTTTGTCGGCGGTCCGGGGACCCGGTTGGCCACCCGTTACCTCGGACGTTCCAGGGGTGATCTGGCCAGTTTCATCTATGCCGTGACTCCCAGCGGGCGTAACGCCTCACCGGTGCAGGTGTGCGTCACGGAACGGGGCGGACAGGTGGCGTGGATGTTAAGCGAACGTTCTCCCACCGCGCGCCGCCTGGATCTGGACAAAGCAACGGAGATCGCGAGCCGGTTCGTCCGGGAGAGAGGCCTGACCGGCATGACCGTGATCGCGCGGGAGGAACTCGGCGGGGTCGACGTCATCACCATGGCGCCTAAAACGGACGGGATAATCCACTATCCGGAGACCGTCAAGGTCCAGGTGGCCATGGATAATGGGGAAGTAACGGGGTATGAGGGTATCCCGTACCTGACATTCCATGATGCCAACCGCCGGCTCGGAACCGCGGCGCTCTCCCCGGAGCAGGCCAAGGCCAAGGTCAGCCCGCATCTGACCGTGCAGAGCGTCCGTCAATGCGTAATCATTGACCAGGGCCATAACGAACGGCTGGCCTACGAGGTGGCGGGGACGATGAAGAGCGAGCGGTTCCTGGTGTACATCGACGCCAAGAACGGGATGGAACTCAAGATCAGGCGGGTGGACGCCAACGGGGTGGAGATCGACTGATCCATTCTCTCCCCCTAGAACACAAAACGCCCCACCTTTTGCAGGTGAGGCGTTCTTTTCATTCACTTCCGCCGCCCGACTCGGGATTAGCCGGGTCCTTCTTTTTGTCCCGCTTGTCCCCGTTCATGTCGATCTCGATCGGCTTGGCCGCGCCGCCGTCCCCGGAGACCTCGGCCATGAACTTGTTGATCTCCGCCGCGTCCTCGACAAGGCGCGGGGTGATAATGATGACGAATTCGTCCTGGCGCTTCTTCTTCGACGTGGAACGGAACAGGTGCCCGATAATGGGAATCGAGCCGAGGATGGGCACCTTGGATTCGATCGTTTCCTCATAGTCCTGGACGAAACCGCTGATGACGACGGTATAGCCGTCCTTGATCCGGACCGTGCTCTCGCTCGAACGCTCGAGCACGCCGGGCAGAGCCGTGACGCCGGCCACCTTCTCGCTGGGCGCGTATTGGCTGATCTTCGGCTTGATCTCGAGCGTGATGTCTTTTTCCGCCGAGACCCACGGCACCAGGTCCATGGTAATGCCGGAGTCCACCGAGAAGTTCTTGTACTGCACGCTGGTGGCGCCGCTGCTGTTGGTGACGGTCTCCTGCATGGTGTAGTTGTACTTGGTGACCACGTCGAAATGCGCCTTGTTCCCGCTCAAGGTGGCGATCTTCGGATTGGCGCGAATCTTGGCGCGCCCGTCGGAGATGGCCGCGTTGATGGTGGCGGAGAGGCTCAAGGCTGCCGGTGTGTTCGGGGTGACGATCTGGCCGACCAAGCCCGGCGCCAGGTTGGGATCGCCCCAGGAGATGGTCTGGCCGTTGACTTTCAACTCCAGTTTGCCAAGGCCGCCTTCGTGCGAGTCGTTCTGGGTAAATTGGAGGACGAGCACGTCAAATAGGATCATCGGCGCCATGACGTCGATCTTCGCCAGATAACCGCGAATCTGCGCCCGATAGCCCTCACTGCCTGTGACCGCCAGGCTGTTGACCTCCTTGACCAGGATAATGTCGGTCTTGGGGAAACTCGGCGGCAACAGTTTGAGGGCATCCTCCGCCTTCATGTGCTTCAGGGGTATGACCTCGGTTCGTTCCCCTTCCGGCGGGACGTCCAGTTTGCTGAGATAGGTCTTGAGAGCGCCGATCAGCTTGGGGGTGCCGTTGACCAAGAGCGCGTTGGTCTCTTTCAGGAGGACGATGTTCTGCCGGGGAAAGGCCGCCGGGATCGTGTTCCAGACCACCTCCGCCATGACGTGGCGCAGGGGAATCAACTCGGACTGGATGAAATCGGTGTCGCCCTGGCGGAAATTGACCCCTTCGCCGATCAGATAGGTGTCGCCTTCCCGGCGGAAGGTGAAGGTCGTTCCGGACATGAGTCTCTCCAGGGCCTCGTCAAACGGCACCGCCTTCAGGCGCACGCTGGCCACATTCCAGTTGACGTTGGCGTAGATTACGATCCCGTAGCCCTTGCGCTTGGCCAGTTCCGTGGCGACGAGCGCCAGGTTCGCGTTGGTGATGTCCAGGTCGAGAGTGCCGTCCTTATTGACGGAGATGATGGTGCTGGCGCCGGAACTGAGACGTTTGACGTAATATACATCGTTGTCGCGTTCGAGAACATAGCCGTTGTTCTCGAGGAAAGCGTCCAGGCCCTCGTTGAGTTCGTCGTTGGTAACGACACCGGAGACGCGCCCGCTGACGTCCCGCTGCGGGATGATGTTGATGCGGCTCTGGCGGGCGATCTCGGCCAGGACCTCCGTTATCTCCGCGTTGCGCACGTCCAGGGTCAGGCGGCCGTCTTGGACCCGGATTACGCCGGTATTCTCGCCGCGGGCAAACCGGTAATGCTCGCCCTCCTTATACAGGCGGAGGCCGTTGGCGCCCCCGATGGCGGTCAGAGCCTCGTCAAGGGGCAGGGGCGCGAAGAAGATCGTGATCGGAGTATTGGCGACGGCCTGGTCGCACAGGACCGTTTGGCCCGTCTTGTTGGTGAGTTCGCGCACCAGCGCGCTTAGGGTGACGCCCGTCAAGTCAACGCCCAAGCGGCCGTTCTCGTATCTCAAGGCCATCGAACCCTGGCCGCCCGTGTATCTGAAGAGGTAGATGCCATTGCGCTTTTCCACTTGGCAGCGGGTACTCTCGGCGAGGAAGTTGAGGAGGTCCCCCAACGGCACGCGGGTCAGGACCAGGTTCACATAGTCGGCCGGCGGCTGGCCCACGGTGGTCACGTTGGCGCCGGTTACCCGCGTCAATTCGGCCAGGACGGCACCTAGTTTCGCTGTTTGGAACTCCACCGAGACCAGGTCGCCCGTTTCCTTCGTCACCTTGATCAGCTGCCGGGTAACCGAATAGAACCGGCCGTCCTTGGTGATATACAGGCGGAACATGCCGGATAAACGCGTCAGACACTCCTCGAAGGTGACGTTCTCGTAGTGAAACGAGACGGCGCCGGTCACCGTTTCGTCCATACTGATGCTTACTCCGGCCTGGGCGGCGAGCGCGTTCAATACGTCCCGCAGGTCGGTATTCTTATAGTTCATGGAAAGCAGGGCTTGATCGGCGGCGAACACCGCCACGGAGGCCACGAAGATACCGATAAGGAAGATTGTTGTCAGGCGTAAGGCATACCCGTTCTTTGCCCGCATCGACTGAACCCTCCGCTCGCCTTTGGGAAATGGCAGACCCAGTTGAACTCACCCCGGTCAGGGTCTATGCCCCCCGCTTCGCAAGAGAGGGGCATCAAAGGGCGCGTTCAAATCCAAGATCCGGACCAAACCTGCCTCAACCGTAAGGATCGGGTATCGCAAAGACAGCCAATGTAATCTTTAGACGATTCGCTCTCTGGCTTGGCAATTCCTTCTTGGGCTACGGGCGGAGGAATGAACTGGCTGAGGGCAAGGCAGGAATAGAGCGCTGCGGGGGCGAATGATCGGAATCACGTTAACTGGGCTTTCATCCCGGATGGCGAAAGTGCCTTGAAGAACCGTGGTCTGGGCGTGAAAGCACGCGCGCGGCAAAACCGCGGGCAATTGCATGTTTGGCTTTCTCTTTCGAACTTCCGGTTCCTTGTTTCCGACCGCGCCGTGTTTGACTGGAGGGCTTTGATTGCGCAACAAGCGTATTGCCGCCTGGTTCGTTTTTTGCCTGTTGCTCGCGGCGGCGCCGTTAATCCAGGGGGGCCCCCCGTTTTTCTCCCTGACGGAGGTCAAACCGGGTCAGAAAGGCTTGGGTTATACCGTTCCCTACGGAACCGAGGTCAAGGATTTCGCGGTCGAGATTCTCGGCGTGATCCAGAACAAAGCCAAAAACCGCAACTTTATCCTGGTCAAGGTCTCCGGGAACATTTTCCGGGAGACCAAGGGGATCGCCGCCGGCATGAGCGGGAGCCCGGTCTTCATCGACGGACGCCTGGCCGGGGCCATCAGCTATGCCTTCGATCGCGCCGATCCCCAGTACGGTCTGGTAACACCGGTGGAGGATATGTTGCGCCTCTGGGAAAGGGATTACCGCGGCGGTCCGCTGGCGTTGGCGCCCTCGCCGCTCTTGCCCTTCGCCGGCGCGACCGCGTTTCCCGTGTTGACCCCCCTCCTCGTCAGCGGGAGCCGCGTACCGCCCGAATTGGAGCAGACGGCGGGCCGTTTCGGACTCAAATTGGTTACGGCGGTCGAGACCCTCGGGTATGATGCGCGGACCGCACCGAAACTGCAACCGGGCAGCGCGGTTGCCGCCGCCTTTTCACTCGGCGATTATAACGCGGTCGCGATCGGCACCGTTACCTGGCTCGACGGGAAGCGATTCCTCGCATTCGGACACCCCGTGGCCAACCTGGGCGCCGTGGATTACCCGGCGACGGGCGCGTTCATCCACCGGGTCATCGCCAGCACCGAGATGCCGTTCAAGATCGGCGTGCCGCTCGGTTCCGTGGGGCGGTTCGTGCAGGACCGCGGCGCCGGCGCCAGCGGCGTCCGCGAAGAAGCCGCCGATACCGTCCTGGTCAAAGCCGTGGTGCAAGACAAGGACTCCGGCAACCGGGGCACTTACCAATCCGCGGTGGCCAGCGCACCATCCTTGCTGCGGGGCATGGCGTTGGCGGCCCTGTTGGACGCGATGGACCAGACCCTCGACCAGTATGCGGCCGGTTCGGCCCGCGTCACGCTGCGGATCGAGGGCGAGGGCCTGGAGCGAACCCTGGTAAGGCGAAACCTTTTTCAGGATGGCAAAGACGTGGCCGCGGCGGCGCTTTCCGAGGTAGGCGAGGCGATCGACCTGATCGTCCAGAATGAGTTTCAACCCATCAGGCTCCGATCGATCGTCCTTGAGGTGAGCTTCAGTCCTTCGCCTCTGAGCGCGACCGTGCTCAAGGCGCGCGCCGACCGCGGGCAGGTTCGGCCCGGAGAGCGGGTCAAGGTGGACGTGGAACTGCGTCCGTTCCGGGGTGCGCCTTATACGGTGCCTTTTACCGTAACCGTGCCCGAGAATGCCGCCGCGGGGAAGCTTATGCTCAGCATACGAGGGGGCTTGAGCCGGAACCGCGAGGAGCAGGAGGGCAAACAGGCAAGCTTCGCGGATCTATTTACGAAGAAGCCGGGCTCCCTGGAGGAGCATATCTCGGCCTTTGTCGACCGGCCGCACAACAACGACCTAATCCTGGAATACCTGCCTTTTACGCGGGATGAAGGGGACGAAGACATGGACCGCGAGCCCATCGTCCTGATTCAGGGTTGCGATTTTGTGGTGATGGGCGAGACCCAGGTCACACTGGATGTGCAGGCCGCTTCCGCGACGGAGCAAGAAAAAGCGGGTTAGCCAGCCGATGGAGGGCCATGGAGAAGGCGCGTCTCTACCGAACGGGTAAACTGCTTCTGGTGTTATTGGGGTGCCTCTGGCTCGCGCCGCAGGTCACCGCCTATGTTATGCTGCGCCAGCCCTGGGTGCTTGCACGCCTCGAGGACGCCCTGCGCGGGGATCTGGTCAGACCGTACGGCCTGGCGGTGGAGTTCAGCCACCTGAAAGCCGGTCCCGGCCTCGGCCTTGAGATTCCCGGTCTCCGTCTCCGGGATCTCCGCCAAAAGCGGAGTCCCGCCGTGATCCGCGTCGCCCACGTCTACGCTCGCTTCAGCCTCTTCAGATTATTGCTCAACCTCAAGCACCCGGAAGCCGCCGTGGTGGAGATACTCATGGACCGTCCCGAGATCGAGTTTTCCCGCGCGGCCGACGGTTCCTGGCTCTGGCAGCGGTTCATGCGCGCCGAGCGGAGCAAGAACTACTTCCGGCCGGTGATCGGGCTGCACGCGGCCAAGGTGGTCTTCCACGACTCCCCCACGATCCGTCCCCTGGGAGTGGTTACGCTCCCCGACGCCCGCTTCGATCTGCGCGCCTACCCGGCCATCCGGGGCTGGGCGACCATCCTGACCGGGCTTGACCCCGGCCTGCGACTCAGCGTGACCGCGCGGTACAACCTGGATGACGGCGAGGGTTGGGCGCGCCTTGCTTGGCGCGGTGCGGCGCCGGCGCTTTGGCAGGCGTCGGGATGGATTCCGGCCGAGCGGGCGCGGGTCCTTGGCGGCAAATTGGACGGCGAGGCGGAGATCGTGCTCGGAAAGTCCCTCGGCGTGCGGCAGGCTTCCGTAAAGCTCACGGAGGGGCGCGTGCAGATCGTCCGTGCCGGCCTGCCGGTCGTATCAATCTCGGGGCAGGCGGGTCTGCGCCGGCGCGTGCTCGACTTGACGAATCTCAGGGTTACGCTTGGCCATGGTTCATTGCGCGGCGACCTCCGCCTGGACATCGCGGAGATAAAGAACCCGTCGATCTCGGGCACGGTACGGATTGGCGGTGTTGAACTGGGCGAGCTTTCGTCCCTTCTCCCGTTGCCGGCGGAGACCAAGGCACGGGGCCGGGTGCAGGGATGGGTCGCCATCTCCGGCCGCTGGCCGCGGCCCATCCTGCGCGGGGAGTACTCCCTCGCCGACGGGGAGTTCTCAAGCCCGTCGCTCCCAAGCTTCATGAAGATACGGGCCACAGGCAGGCTCGCCGCGCAAACCCTGCATATAACAACGCTCCTAGGGGAGGCGGGCGGGATCAAAGTTGCTGGCCGCGGGCAGATGCGCCTGTTGCCGTCACCTCGATTGGACTTGACCCTGGAGACCGGCAAGGGATCCATCGGGGGAGTGCTTGGCGAGCTTGGCGCACCGGGTTGGCGGGGCAAGGCCGACGTCCGGACCCGGGTGACGGCGGTCCCCGGGCGAATCGCCATGGAGGCCGATCTCAAGTGGTACGATCTCTCCTGGCAAGGCCGGTCATTGCCGGACGGCGGCGCTGAGGTGAACTGCGAGGCCGAAGGCGCGGACGTGCGTTTCATGGCCCTTTGCCAAGCGGGTTCCGGACGTCTCAAGGCCCAAGGCCGTCTGGCGCGCGGCGAGTGGCAGGGGTCCGCGCGCCTCGACCGCGTCCGCCTGGCGCCGCTAGCCCAGCTTCTGCCTCCGGCCGCGGGTGGGATTGACGGCGAAGCCAGCGGCAATCTCCTCTGGCATGGGCCGGTCGCGTGGCCCGAGGTGAAACTGGCCGGCCATGTGACCAATCTGTCCGTGGCCGGACGGCGTTTCGACGCCTTGCAGGGCAGCTTTTCCTGGCGCGGTTCGGAAATCACCGTGGATGCGTGCCAGGTTACGGCCGGAGAGGCCAGCGCTTCCATGCGCGGACGGGTGGATTGGCGCCGCAACGACCTCGTGCTCAACCTGGCCTTGCACGGCCTGCCCCTTGCCATCTTCCAGCCCGGTATGCCCGGGCGCATCGAGGGGCAGGTCGACCTGTCCGGCGGGTGGCCAAAGGAGATTACCGGCCGCGGGTGGGCGCACCTAAGCGGCCTGGCCTGGCAAGGGGTTCCCCTGGGGGTCGCCGAGTTGGAGGCGGACCTGGCGGGCGGCACGGTAAATATCCGCCGCGGCCACCTCGAATCAGCGGACGGCCGGCTCGACATGACCGGCGCCATTCAGCTCGCCGGGGGTAACGCGCTGGCGTTGGCCGTCACGGATCTCGATTGGGCGGCCAGCGCCTGGAACGCGCTCCTGCCCGGCCGGGCGGGCCTTCGCGGACGCTTGACCGGGACGGGGCGGATTACCGGTACGCTCGACGCCCCCTTGGCCGAGGTTAGTCTGGCCATGGGACCGGGTGAGGCCTTTGATCTGGAATGGCGGTCGGTCGTGGCGGACTTGCGCTGGCAGGAACGGTTGATCGTGGAAAGGGCCGTGCTGACCGGCCTGGGCATGGAGATCGCCGTCAACGGGAGCCTGGGACCCGAGGACGGTTGGGATCTTGGCCTGATGGTGCGCGAGGCCGATCTGGCCGCCGTGGCCGATGCCATTCCTTACGAGATCCCGGTGCCGCTCGGCAGAGTCGGCGGCCTGGCGAGGCTTGAGGGCAGGATAAAGGGTCCCCTGGGCCAGCCGGTCCTCGAAGGCGAACTCCAGCTTGTCGACCCGGTATTCGGGTCATTCAGTTGCGAGCGGATGGACGGACGGTTCAACCTGGAGCGGGGCGTTCTTTCGCTTGCCGCTCTGGAAGCGTGGTCCGGCTCCCGGAAATACGCCGCCCACGGCCGGATAGACTTGCGGCGAGGCACGGCGGAGGCGGTCCTGGGTGTCGTACGGGGGGATCTGGCGGGAATGCTCGGTCTGGCCAGTATCCATCTCCCCTGGCCGTTGCAAGGCGTCGTGACCGGAACGGCCAGGGTCTCAGGCAGCCTAAGCCGCCCGACTTGGCGGAGCGAATTGCGCCTGGAGGAGGGATCGCTGGGCAAGGTGGCGGTGGCGGGCGAGTTAGATCTCAGCAGCGACGGGCTTAGTACGACGGTCAACCGGCTGTCCCTGGCGTTAGGTGAGGGTACTCTGCATGCTACCGGGCGCCTGAGCGCGGATGAGTTCATGGTGGATCTCGAAGGCAAGGCGTTGCCCCTCTCCGACCTGGCAAAACTGGCCGGTTACAGGGAAGAGGTCAGGGGCCGGGGCGACTTGCGCCTGTTCCTCGACCGCGCCGGGCGTTCGATGCATGGCGTCTTTTCCGTGGAGATCGGGCAGGGCGCCGCGTGGGCGCAGATACCCCTGGACAGGGTGGTGGCGGAAGGCGAGATCAAGGATCGCAATATCTGGTTGAACCAGGCGCAACTGATATCCGGCAAGCACTCCCTGACGGCTTCGGGGCGTTTCCCCTTCCCGGGCGACCTCGGACCGTTGGAGACGCTTATCGGCGGCGTCCCCGGCGGACAAGATCGCCTGGCGCTGAAAGTGGAAGGTACCGAATTACCAGCGCCGCTGTTCAATCCGGCTTTACGCGGTGTGGTAAGTTTCACCGGCGGTTCCCTCAGTCTGGCGGCCAAAGTGGCTGGTACCTGGGCCAAACCTGCCATGGACGGAACCATAACCCTGGCCGGGGCGAGCGGCCGCACGCCGTATTTACCGGATCCCTTCTCGGATTTGTCGGCGGATGTCAGGTTGGACCGGCAAAGCTTCATCATCAACGAAGCCGGCGCGCGCATCGGCGCCGGGTCCGCCAAAGCCAGCGGAAGAGTGAGCGTAATGCCGGATGGTTTGCATTACGATCTCAGCCTGCGGGCCAACCGGATCGCTTATAAAGACCCGGCGTTCTTCGACGGGCAGATATCAACGGCCGACCTCCTCGTCGCGGGGGGGCCCATTCCCTTTGTCACCGGAAGCATAACGGCCAGCGACACCAGGATCACGGCGGGCATTGCGCCGCCGGGCACGCCGCCTCCCCCCATCGGGTTCGATATCCGCCTGGTCGCCGCCAAGGATGTGAGATTCTTCTTGCCCGGGGTTGCGGATGTCCCGGTCAGCGGCGAGTTGCAATTGCGGGGCACCATGCTTGCGCCGACCCTGTCTGGGGTCATCAACATCACCCGCGGCGCGGTCTTTGTCTATGGCGAGCGTTTTGAGATCACGGGCGGGGTGGCGACTTTCACGGTCGACCGGGGTTACCTGCCCCATGTGGAAGTACAAGGGGTCAAAGTGATACGCGGCGTCAAGATCTTCGTCACCGCACGCGGTGAGATTACCGAAGCCGGCCTGGCGATCAATTTGCGCTCCGACCCTCCCTTGACCCAGCAGGAAATCCTCGGATTGCTGCGATGGTCGTCGAGCCCCGACGGGTCCGAAGCGGGACCGAGCCCCGTGACGTTCTTCGTGGGCGGGCTCGAACTGGTGGTCGATACGGTTTTTGGACAATTGTCGGAGGATTTTCGGCGGCTGATCGACGCGGACCAACTCCAACTGGGTCTGGACGATCGATCCGGCGCTTTCAGCCTCCAGATGGGCAAGTTTGTCCGCGATGATCTGTATGTTTCTTACAAAGCCGAACTCTTTGAGTTTGGCCAGCGCGTCTGGTCGTTTGATTATCATCTGAACCCGTTTCTTGTCTTGAGCGGTGTGTTCAGCACGACCGAGGACCCCAAATGGGGATTGTCTTACCAGATTCGGTTCTAGAAGATGTCTGATGATTAATGGGAAAATGCCGATTTCCGTGGGGGCACCGCATGTGGCCCTTGATGGAGCATGCCACCGGGGAACGATCTCGCCCGTGGCGCCGTTAGACAAGCCAACCGGGTTTCAGGTTTGGGCGGCATTGCCAGGCGTGCCTGGAAGTAACGGCTGGCTGTGGCAGGAGAACAGGGCGGCAAAGGAGAAACACGTTGGTGGCGGTAATAAGTTGCCAGTCCCGGGCATTGGCGTCGGGGTGATGGCCGGTTGCTCCAGGAATACCTGGCGGAGCTCAGTAGAGTGCGATTGCTGGAACCGGATGAGGAGAGGTCGCTCTGGCGGGCCTTGAAGGATGAGGGCAGTCGCGAGAGCCGTCAGCGTCTGATCGAGGCATATCAACCGCTGGTGTTCAAGATCGCTCTCCGGCTGGCGACGGACGAGGGGCTCTGTATCGAACTGGTGCAGGAAGGGACTCTGGGCTTGATCGAGGCCGTGGAAGGTTTCATCCCCGATCGCGAGGTCAGGTTCAGCACCTATGCCCAGTACCGGATCAGGGGACGCATGCTCGATTTCCTGCGCCGCAGGTCTCGCCCGTCGCCGTATGCGTTGGAACTCGCCCACTGGGAGGGAGAGGTCGGTGAATTCCTGGACCTGGTTCAGGATGAACGCGTTAACCTCGAGGAAGAGGTCGACCGGCGCGCAATGTGCGAGCTGCTCCAGAAAGCTTTGGAACGATTGAACGTGAAGGAGCGTCAAATCGTCGAGGGCATTTATCTGAGAGACCGGACCCCCCAGGAAGTGGCGGTCGAGCTCGGGATCAGCGCCTCGTATCTCTACAAGACGCAAAAGAGAGCGTTACGGCGATTGCGGGGCATGTTGGCCAAGAACAGGGCGGAGATCAAGTCACTGGGGTAGCCGGCTTCACGGCTAGAAAACCAGTCAATAGACGCACGTCTTTGACCGAAGAATGCCTTCAGGGACGATGAAGGGGTCAGAAGGCGGACAAGCACGGGACGAAAGGCAAGTGGACCGCGCGATAGTAATGGGGAAAGGGTGTGAAATCCGAAACCGCCCAAGGCAGCGCGCCGGGAGGATGATCGCGATGTCCCGCCCAAAAACGGAACAAGTAATATCCCATATCGAAGACGCCCAATCCTGGCTGGCGAGAGCCAAGGAAGATTACCGGTCCGCCGAGCATATCCGGGGAGAGTTGAACCTGTCCCTCGCTCAGGCCGAGGTCAAGTATGCTTGGGAACTGAGCCGGCGGCCCGCGGCAGCCGCCGCGCCCACAAAATTGCGCCGTGCGCGGGTGCGGTGGGGGCTGCCGATGGCCGCCTGCCTTGGATTGGTGTTATTGGCGGTAGTCCTGGCCTCGCGCCTCATCGTGCCATCGTCCTCCATGGAAGGTCCGGTCGCGCGACGAGCGGCGCCTGCGATCGGCCGCGAACCAAGACCGTACAGCCAGTCAAACCCGCCGGCGGATACGCCGGTCCGGCGCGCGCCCGCCCGGGCCTCGATCGTGCCGGAGGCCGGAGAAGCCGCCACGCCGCCCGCATCGGTGGAGACGCCCGCGATGCGGGACCCCGAGATCTCCGCACCCAGTCCCACGCCGGTGGATGCGGCCCAGGTGCATCCCGGCGGCGCGACCCCCCCGCCGGACGCCAGAGAGACAGCGGCACCTTCCCCCGCTGATGATCTCCATGCCGCGAGCGGCGGCGGGTTGGCGTTCGACCTGCGTGAGTTGGAGCGAGTCGCCCAGGAAACGTTGAGAGCCGGGGAAGGAGCCACGGGATACAAGGTCAAATGAACATGTCTTTACCTGGCCGGGATTCGAAAGCAAGCAGGACAAGGTGCTTTCGAGATCCGGGTTTTTCAAAGGAGGCAACATTATGTCCCTGGTCGCTTGCCGGACGCGGAGCGTCCTGGTTTTCGCTCTGGCCCTGCTTGCCCTGACGGCGATTGCATCCGCCGGCCTTGCGAATGAACAGAGCCCGATGGTGGTGATGATTACCGTCGAGGGGAACAAGCATGTGCCGACGGAGGAGATCCTGGCCGCGGTCAAGCGCACTCAGATCGGCGCCCCCTTGAATCTGGACGCGGTCGCGGCCGACCAAAAGGCCCTTTTCGAATTGGGATACTTTTCCGAAATCCTGCCGCCGGAGTATCGTAAGGCCTTGGGCGGGGTGAAGGTTGTCTTTCGCGTGGTCGAGAATCCGACCCTGAAGGAACTCAAGCTTACGGGCCTCACGAAGATGCCGGTCGCGGAGGCCGTCGCGGTTTTCACCACAAAGCCGGGCCAGGTTATCGGGCGGAATACGCTGGCAAAAGACTTGAAACGCTTGATGGATACCGCCCGCGACAATTACGGACTCTTGATCAAATCGCCCACCCAGGTTATCTCGCCGGACGGCGTGGTCGAGATCGCTCTGGTCGAGATGCGGCTGCGCAATCTGAGCTTCACCGGACTGAAGAAGACCAGGCCGGAAGTGGTTCGTCGCGAGATCTCGGCCAAAGAAGGAGAGATCTTCGACCTCAAAACCTTCATGAAAGACCTGCAAAACCTCTTCATGCTGGGCTATTTCGAGGAAATCAACCCGAAATTCAGCGAGGGCGAAGCCCCGGACGCGCTCGACGTTCAGGTAAGCTTCACGGAAGCTAAGACCGGCACGGTCCAGTTCGAGCTCTCCTATATCCCCGCCGACCAGGAGTTCGCCGGCGCGATCAAGCTGGGCGACGCGAATTTCTTTGGGACGGGCAACAATGTCAGCGGCAGCGTGGAACTGAACCGCGACAAGCGCAATTTCGATCTGAACTTCACGGACCCTTGGCTGGATAAAAAGCATACTTCGCTGAACGTCCACTTTTACAGCGATTTTGACGCGTTCGTGGCCGCGGACGCGGACATCGGCGATCCGCTAGACCTGGTCAAGGCCCAGGAGACCCTCAGGGGTTGGGAAATCAGCCTTGGGCGGCCGCTCGGCCGGAATCTGACCGCGTCGATCGCCGGCAAGCATCAGTACCTCAACCGGGAAGAGACAGGGACATGGCCGGCGGAGACGGATCCGGACTACAGGACTCCCCCCGCCACGGTGCCGGACGTCACCCACGGCGGCGTGGAGACCAACAGCCTGTCCTTGCAGCTTCAGTACAAGGATCTGACGCCGCAGAAGGCGAAGTACGTCTATGTCGCCGACGGGATCAAAGCCAGTCTGAGTACTGAATTGGCCGGCGGTCTCCTTGGCGGCGACACGCAGTTCAACCGTTACGTGCTCGAATCGTCGTTCTTCAAGTCGGTCTCGGAGCGCGATGTCTTCGCCCTCAGGCTCAAGCTCGGATTGGTGGACGCCGTTCATGACCCGCTGAAGACCGCGAACTTCATCTCCGGCGGCTCCGAGTCGCTGCGCGGTTACGACTTACGGGAGTTCAGCTCCACGCAGATCGGCCTGGCCAATCTGGAGTTCAGGCACAGGTTCAACGACACCTTCGAAGGGGTCGTCTTCTACGACGCGGGCAAGCTCTATGACGCGGAAGACGGCTGGCAAACGGCCAGCGATTACGGCGTGGGCTTGCGCATCTGGGTTCCCTATCTGGGGCAGATCAGGCTTGATTACGGTTGGCAAGCCGGCGCCGGCGAGCCGCCGAAGTTCCACTTCTCCCTTGGCGAGCTGTTCTAGGCGGTCGTCATGCCGGCCTACCGGCATAACAATGTACGAAGATCGGGCCGGCACGATCGACTGCTGACTGCTCTTGGGTAAGCGCCTTGCGGCGCGACGCAGGCCTGGCTTCCTCCTGAAAATAGAGTGAGCGCGCGCGGCGCCGGAGGCGGGTCCGGCGCCTAGACCTCCGGGAGAATCCAAACGGTAGGGGCGATGCATGACGATGGTACGCGGCGCGAGGTTGACCGCGGTCACGCTGATACTCCTCGTCGCGTGGGCGCAGCGGTCTTCCGCCTCCACCACCACGCCATCGGCGGTGGTGGAGCGGGTCAGCGTTGCCGTCCGGACCGCCGTGCCCTTGCCCGACGCCCTCCACGCGCGGATTGAGGCCAGTATCACCGTGGTGGCCGAACGGATCGTGCTTGGACGGCCGGTGGCCACGGTCGAGGGAGCGCGGGACGATTGCGCGCGCGTTATCCTGGAGGTCTTCAACCGCATCCTGACGGGTTATCGCATTGACCAGCTCAGCCTCGAAGTGGGCGGCACGGTGAGGATAACGGCGTATCTCTCTCCGGACGGCGCGCTCGTTGAAAGCGTGGATATCGCGCTGCACGCGCCCGGTCTGAAAGACGGCGGGCGCGCCCTCCTCCAGCAGAGCTTGGCCTTGGAACACGATCGGTTTGTCCAAGTCTTTCGGGGCGTACCGGTCGCGGCGTTATCGTGGGCTTTGCCGTTGCTTGCACCGCTGACTGAGGAGGCATTGCAGGAGGAATACCCCGGTTTTCGGGCGATGGTGGTATTCAGGGAGAGCGGGAATCCGGTCGTCGAATTGAGTCTATCGCCAGGCCAGCCGGCGGTAGAGGAGATTCTGTTGGAACTCTCGTCCGACACCTTGCCGCGTTTTCTGGCGGGGCTATGGCGGCAGCGCGCCTGGGGCTGTCTCGCCGATCTCGAAGGTCTCCCGGTCGCGTTCGTCCGCCGCTGGCAGGCGAGGATCGAGCAATACATCACGGGTCAATTGGCGGCCGACCCATCTCTTTCCAGGTGGCGCCTGCAATGGGAGACAAGGATGCAGCCGGGCACGACCACGCGGGTCAAGATCCTTGCCGAGGCCGAGCATTATTCCTTCAACATTCGGGGCCATTTGCAGATTACCGATCCCGCCGTACTCGGCCTTAGCCTCCGCGCCAGTGTGCTGCCCCTGCCGGGGTGGGAGTTGGCGGGGGAGGCGCTGGCCGATACCACGGGTTCGGGTCTTGATTTCAGCGGTTCGCTCATCGGCGCGCTCGCGCCGGAACTCACCGTCGGGCTGACGCAAACGACGCGGGAAAAGGAGCGCCGCCTCTGGCTATGCTACGCGTCCGAACGGGGCGACCGCTTCATTGTCAGCGGGGACCTGGTCTCAGCCGAACTTGCCGCGACCGTAGGCTTTTCCGTCGAGAACCAGCTGCTGATGACCTTCACCGTTGATTCGCGCAGGCGGTACTATCTAGCGGTCCAGTTGGGGCTCTGAGACAGATGACGCATTAGCATGGCCGGCGACGGGCTTAATGCGTTTCACATAGACCATGTTCTGGACAAGCGGAGAGAGAACGGCAGGAAAAAAGGAAAGAAGAAGGAGACGAGAGCACATGACAAGGCGCAAGACGATGATGATCCTCTTTGGCGCGGCGCTGCTGGCCGTGGCGGCGTTTGCGTCTCAGATTTTTGGCGCGGCGGCGGCAAGGACCGATACTCTTACGCCGCAATCGGTCGGGTTGGTCGACCCGTCCATAATCCAAGAAAAGTTTCCCGATTATGTCCGGCTAATGGAATTGAAGAAGGCGTACGACAACGAGTTGAACGTCTATTCCGCCTACCTCCAGAGCCAGGTACAAAGCTATATATTGGAGCTCAACAAGAAAGAGGAAGCGGAGAGCGAAGGGAAGTCGCCGGAAGAAAAAAAGACCATCCAGGCCAAGTACGCCAACCTGGCACAGGTTCGAAAACAGGAAGCCACACAACAGAACCAGGCGAAAATAAAAGAATTGCAGGATAAGCTGAACGCGGAGAGGGACAAGGCCGAAGCAAAAGTGACGGCGGCGATCGAAGCGGTCTCGGCGGAAAAAGGCGTTGCCATCGTCCTGAACAAAACCGCCGTATACTTTGGCGGTCTCGACATCACCGCTGATGTGCTCGCCAAGGGCGAAGTCAAGAAATAGCACCCGCGCAAAGGAGCGAAACACATTATGTCATTACGCCGTAATCTCCTCGTCGACATGGTGCTGCCCGTGGTCGTCTTCGCGTTGGCCCTCGTTTTCGCGGCGCATAGCGAGACCAAGACCGCGCCCGAGACCATGTTGGCGGATTCTGTCGGCTACTTCGATCTTGACGAGACCAAGGAAAAGCTTACCGATTTTACGCGGCTTACGGACTTGAAGACTGCTTACGACGGGGAGTTGAACAAGTTCGCCGCCGCGCAGCGTCAAGGGGCGGCCGCGTACTACGCCGACCTGGAACAGAAAAAAGACCAGGAACTTGCCGGCAAGAACGAAACGGAAAAGCAGGCCATCGAGCGGAAGTACGAGAACCTCGCCCGTGATAAAGCTACCGCGGTTAACCAGGCCGTACAGGACAAGATGAACGAACTCCAGGCCAAGCTGAACGAGGAAATCGTCAAGGCCGACGGACGTTTACGCCAGGCGGTCGCCTTGGTCGCCAAAGAGAAAGGTCTGAAACTGGTCCTGGTGGAGGCGGCCATCTACCGCGGCGGCATTGACGTTACCGCCGACGTCATCGCCAAGGGTAACCAAATATACAAGGACGCTCAAGCAAAGAAAAAATGACGCCGCGGGTTCGTGCCCTTTTGCTCAATATCGTGCTCATACCGGTCGCGATCGGATCGGCCCTGCTTCTCACCGGAGGCGCAGGGCCTGGGCCCGTATGGGCGCATCCCTGGCCGAAGGCCGCGAGGGATTTTGATCTGGCCCGGAGCAGTGACGTACTGCATCTTGCGGACCTCAAGGCAATCGGCTTGGGTTTGGCGGCGGGGTTCGATACCTCCGTGCCCCGGGCCAATGAAGGCGGCCAGATGGACGATCGTGCGGACGGCCGGGATCTGGCCGCCGGGATCCGCCTGGCGGTTGATGCCTATGAGATGCGGCAGCGTGAAGCGGCCGCCGTGGCGTGGGACGCGTACCTGGAGGAGTTGGCGGCCCGGCGCTTGGCCGCGGCCCGCTTGGCCTGGGAGGAACGTTTTCGAGATCTGGCCATCCGGCTTGGGGAAGAGCAGGATCGGTTACTGAAGGCGTACGCCGCCGAAGTACGGTGGGAGTACTTTCCAAGGGTGAGCAGCGTGCAGATGCAAATCGCGCTGAGCAATGAACCCTCGGCCCGTGCGCGCTTGGAAGAGCAGTTGGCGGTGCTGACGGCGGAGATCGAAGCCAAGATCGCCCGGCGCAGGGAGGACTTAGCGAGGCAATGCGCACTGGAACTGGGGAAACTCCAAAATCAGGCTGAGGAAGCATTGGCGGGTATCTCTGTTCGGCTTCAAGAGGAAATGCGGGTCTCGTCGGCGGCGTTCAAGGCCATCCAGAATCCGACCGCGCCAGGAAGCCTGCCGGGGAGCAAATTGGGCGATACTATGCCTGTCGGGTATTAATGCTAGGAACGGAGGCAAATGGTATGGGTCGATGGTGGCAGATTGCGGCAGTCGGAGTCATCGGGGTTCTCCTGGGGGGATTGGGCGGATACCTGTTGCTGCGAGGAGCGGACAGGATCGGCATGGTGGACATGGACACGATCCTGACCAAGAGCAAGCCGGGCAAGGAATACCAGTCCAAGCTGGATGCACGCGCGAAGGAACTTGACGCGGAATTGGCGAAGATCACCAATACACAAGCAAAGCTGGCAAAGCGGGAACAGTTCAGCGCGGAATTGACCAAGCTTCAAAAGGAATACACCGACAAGGTATTGAGCGAGGCGGACAAGGTGATTGCGCGCGTCGCCAAAAACCGGGGCGTCCAGGCCGTCTTTGTCCGTGGAACCTTGCGCTACGCGGCGGTTGATCTCACCGACGATGTTTTGAAAGAAATGGAGAAATGACCCGGCAAGGCTGAGGCTTCTAAAGGGGGGTCGACATGTATAAGCTGGCAGAACTGGCCCGGATGGTTGACGGCGAGGTCGTGGGTGACGGTGAATTGAGCATCACGGGCGTGGGCGGCATTGAGGATGTCGTTCCGGGCGGCATTACCATGGTCGCCACGGCCAAGGTGGCGCAGGCGGCCGATGCGAGTCCGGCCGCGGCCGTAATCGTACCCCCCGGTTTGCCACCCCTCAAGAAGCCCATGCTCAGAGTGGCCAATCCCAGGCTGGCCTTTGCGCGCCTCCTGGAGGCCTATACGCCGAAGCCCAAATATGTCCCGGGAATCCATCCGTCGGCGGTGGTAAGCCCAAATCTGATCCAGGGGGCCGATTGTTCGATCGGACCGTTGGTATATATCGGGGAACGGGTCAAGCTCGGGGCGCGCGTGGTCCTCTATCCTGGCGTCGTGATCGCCGACGAGGTCGAGATCGGCGATGACACAGTCGTCCATGCCAACGTGGTCATTCGCGAGGGAACCAGCATCGGGCGACGGTGCATCATTCACGGCGGGACCGTGATCGGCAGCGACGGATTCGGTTTCGTCTCCGCCAACGGCCGCTACGTCAAGGTGCCCCAGGTCGGCCGCGTCGTGATCGAGGACGACGTGGAGATCGGCGCCAATGTCACCATCGACCGGGCCACCACCGGCGTCACGCTGATCAAGCGGGGGACCAAGACGGACAACCTG
Source organism: Bacteroidota bacterium (assembly GCA_050260415.1). Classification (GTDB taxonomy): domain Bacteria; phylum Bacillota; class UBA4882; order JAAYXC01; family JAAYXC01; genus JBLNCE01. The sequence goes on from JBLNCE010000055.1 coordinate 25,944, forward strand.
GTCCAGATCGCGCATAACGTCGTGATCGGGGAGGATTGCGCCATCGTCGCCCTGGTCGGGATCGCTGGCAGTACGCGCCTGGGCGACCGGGTCGGCGTCGGCGGCCAGGCGGGCGTGGTGGGACATCTCACGATCGGCGAGGATTCTGTCATCGCCGCCCGGGCGTTGGTGATCAACAATCTGCCGCCCAACTCGTACGTCTCCGGCGCCCCCGCCCGGCCGCACGCGGAGGATATGCGCGTGGCGGCGGCCATCGGCAAGGTGCCCGAGCTTCTAAAGGTCGTAAGGGATTTACAGAAGCGCGTGGCGGAACTGGAGAGTAAATCCTGAGCGCTCGTAGGCGTTCCCGGGCCAAGGTCCCGGCGAGGCCGGCTCTCTTGTCGTAATAAGCATCGTTCGCATAAGACACCAAGGGGGCGGCCGCCGGCCGCCCCCTCGATCGTGCTCGTCCTTCCCCGGAGTACCCGCCCGGCCCTGAGCGAACTGCCGGTTTCTTCAGGGTAAGCGGGTAGAGCAGGCTCTATCAGATCGCTCTTAGAACCGGTTCACGAACGAAACACCCACGACCACGTTATCGAGGTCCACGATCCCGATATCGAGCCCCAAGTTGTTTGCGATCTTGAACCTGCCGCCGACATTCAGGTTATGGCTGTCGTATTCCAGAAAGAGGCTGGCGCCGCGCATCGAACCGAGGTTCTTGTTGAGGCCGAAGAAAACCCCGTCGATCGCGCCGCCGCCGACGCCAAGATAGCCCTGAAGGCCAGTGCCCAGGGTCTTCCCAGCCACGACATATGGCGAGACGTAGCCCAGGCCCATGTCCTGGATGCCGACGGCCAAACCAAAGCCGTCGCTCTTCTCCGAGAGGAGATGGAATTTCCCACGCAGGCTGGCCTCGGTCCAACCGTCGCCGATCCATGCCGTGACGCCGAGTTCGAGGTTGGTGGCCAGGCCAAGGTCCATGCCGACCATCGACGTGCCGCCGGCAAAGTTGCCCCAGAGACCGAAGGCACCGTCCGCCAACGTACCGCTGGTCGGCACATACATGAGGTCGGTGGCGCCGAACCGGCCAAAACCCAGCGCCGCCTGGCCGACGGTCAGGATCATCAGTATCGCCAGAGCCAGAGTTGTCAAACGCCGCATGCAAATTCCTCCCGTTGGCAGTTCGCCAAGTTGTTTCATGCCCTGGATTCGACGGTGATAAACATGGTCCTCCTGGGAATCAACGGTCCACACGCACGCGGTTGTCGAGACCGTGGAGTTCCAGCCGATTTTCGGCCAGCGTTTCATGCAAGGCCTTATCCAGATTGCGTTTGGCGCCTTGATCATCGACTTCCCCCTCTACGATGAGGCGTCCGTTGCGGATGGTAAACCGTAAGGACTCCTGGTTGAGAAAGGGATCAGCGCCAATTCGATCCAGGATATCGCGAATAATCTTATCGTGGGCCCTGAGTCCGCGGTGTAAGTTGGTTCGTACGCCTCTGACGCCGGGAACATTGGCCGCTGCTCGTTCGGCTTGCGCGGCGATCTCCTCGTCGATACCGTCACCGGCGAGGGTGACGATGCCGCCATGTACCGTGATCTCAATGCGGCCGGCGGAGGAGCCGAGCCAATCGGCCAACGTCGAACCCACCGCGTTTGCGAGGCTGGCATCGTCCGTTTCCATGCCGGGCGCGAGCGAGAGTTCACTGGTTACCTCCCTTACGCCCCGCGCCTTGCTGGCCGTGGCGATGGCTTTGGCGGCGGCAGCCACGGTGGATACCTGCCCCACCAGCCTTACACGGCCGCTCGTAACCTCGGCGCCCACACCCGGGGCCAAGGGATCGGCCGCCAGTTCCTCGGCGACCTCGGCCGCCACGTCCTCGTCATCGATCTTGCCGTCGGTGCACACGGTGATGGCATTCTCCACCCGGCCCACCCCGGGTATCCGCGCCGCCACTTCGCCGGCGAGGGTCTTCTCCGCCAGGACATCCACGATCCCTTGGAGCGTGACATCCTTGCCGACGCAGCGCACCTTGAGCCCGTAAGGCGCCAGTCCGGCCTGGGCCAGGCGTTCTTGGACCGAGGCCGCCAGTTCCTCCGGAGTCTGTTTCATCGTTCCACCCCCAGCCTATTATGCCCTGGGGAGGCGACGAAACATATGCTTAAACCTCTTCCCCGATATGGGGGGAGGCCAGCACGATCAACGAGGCGCGGCGGGACGGGTCGTACTGCGCGGCCAGCACGAGGTTGACCTCGCCATCCACGCCGCTTGCCGGCGCAGTTGGCAGGAGCGGCGTGTAGGCTTCGATTAGATCGTCATCCGGCCGGTTACCCCGTCGTTCGGCATTTACGGACGCCAAAACCCGTGTCCACATGGCGCGCCAAGTTTCCTCGCGCAAGCGGCCCGGCAGCCGGCCGCGGATCGTCCAATAAAACGCGCCTTGAGCGCCGAGCCCGGCCACCGCAAGGCGGATGCGCCTCTCCAAGCCCAGGAGGTCATCCGGCAGGCCGCCGTAACAGCAGGATATGCCGATATTGGTTTCGCGGCGTTCGACCTGGATGGTCAGGACAATCTCTCCCTCCCCCGGCAATGCTCCATCGAGGTTCGCAAATCTGATCCCGCCCGTTTCGCCCGCATAGATGCTCGGCTTCCGGACGCCGAGCCGTGAGGCGATCTTCCCAGCCAATTGACGGGGGTCTTGTACGGCGGAGGGAGGCGGCGTCGAGGACCAATAATCCAGGGCAAAACGTTCGGCCGTGAGACCGGTTGCCGCCCAGGCGGTCGCGGCCGGGTGGCTGCCGAAACCGGCGCCGATGGTTACATCCACGAACTTGGTCGAGATGAGGAAGAGTACCAGGAGGGCGAACCCGAAGCGACCCAGAAGATGGCGCATCTATTCGATAGCCGCCTTTCACCCCGATTTTTTGTCTCCCAGCCCCATTATTGACCAAGAAAAGCGGAAGGATACGGCGCTCCTGGCGCGCCATTGGCAGCAATCCCTATACTTCCCACGCGATTGCGGGCGGAAAACCCGTTCCCGGCGGCGAACCATCTCTAGTAAGCGATCGCTTATCTTGGCCGCCAAGCGCCTATTACCTCCCCCGAGAGGGGTGGGGGGCATAAGCGCTAACTTAGGTGAGAAAGACTGAGATCGGGGTCGGTATCGGCATCGGCATCGGGGTCGAAGGTTTTTTCGAGGAGATCGAGTATCGCGGTATCGATTTCGATCGCGATACCGATTCCGACCCCGCGGAAAGACCAGTTAGGCATAGTAAGAAGACTAAAGTTAGCGCATATGGGACCGCGATACAAGCGGTACAATAAGGGAGGCGTCTTCATGACCAGGCGTTATACAGTGCTTGTTTTAATCTTGATCCTCGTGGGCGCGACGCTGATCCCCACTTCTGTCAGCGCCGGAGGCACGCTCTCGATCGATCTCCAGTTCCGTGGCGGCAAGTTGGACACAAGCCATATCTACCTCAACCTGGTATATGGCTCAGCCAGGGAATACTTCGGTGCGGCCCCTTACCAGTCATGCGCGGGCTACTATAGCCGGCCGACGGAATTGGTCGCCGCCCTCTACCTATCCTCCGTGACCGGGCAGCCGCCGCGAACGATCCTAAAAAACAAGAAGGGAAGAGGCTGGGGACGCCTGGCCAAGGATATGGGTCTCCCCTCCAACTACTGGGCCAAGGGGCACGGCCGCGGGAAAAAGGCCAGGGTGGAATATGTCGATGACGCGCGTTTTGAGTCAGAGCTTTACCTGCGTTACCTCTCAAGCTATTACGGCGCCGACAGGCGGCAGATGGAATTCTGGCTGCAGCGGGGCCTGGACGAAACGGATCTGCTAATCGGATTGAACTTGGCCGCCCGAACCGGCCGCCCCGCGGCGACGATTATGAGCCTGCGCACAAACGGTCTTTCTTGGGCCGTGATTGCGGTGCGGTTTGGGCAGAATCCAGCCGTCCTGACCAGGCCGGCGCCGCCTCGCACCCGCGCGGCGCGACGATGATGATTGACGAGACCTGATTCTCCGAGGGCTCAAGCAGCGGGACGACAAGTCCCGTTGCCTTTTGTGGGCGCACAATGTTGCGCAGATCGCGAGAGGAGCGCGCCGTTTCCTATCGAAGATGCCAACCCAGAACAATTCGCCGGGAGCGGCTCTGGCGCTCGGCGGATACCACGGTGCCACTTGAACGACGAGGAACGCCTCGGGAAACAGCGTTTGATCTTGACCATACCGCGCAAACATGCGATCATTGCCTTGAGATGCCAATGAACGCAGAGGGGGCGTTGCGCATGTCAACCATTACCGAAGCGGTCTCACGCAAGTTTCCGGAAGGGATCGTCCTGGTATCCTCCGTCAGCAAGGAGGGCAGGGTGAATGTGATGCCCGCCGGCTGGAGCATGGTCACCTCGAACGAGCCGCTCCTGGTCGCCGTGAGCGTGGGCAAGGAGCGTTACACGCACGCGCTCATCATGGAAACCAGGGAGTTTGTGCTCGCGTATCCGTCCTTCGATATGGCGGACGACGTCATGATTACCGGCACGCAGTCAGGCCGGGACACGGCCAAGATGGAGAGATGCCGGCTCCGGCTGGTGCCGGCGGAGAAGGTGGGCGCGCGGCTGATCGAAGGCGCGGTGGCCAACCTTGAATGCCGCCTGCACTCCTATCATCCCACCGGCGATCACACGATCTTCGTGGGGGAGGTCGTGGCCGGACACGTGGGCGGACCGCCGTGCAGCCGGTTGATGAATTTCGGACGGAGGCATTTCGCGGTGGCGCGCATGGACCCCGAGGCACAGGTGAGCTACGAAAACGCTTGACCGTTACTTCTCTGGAAACGGTGTGAAAAACCTCATCATCGTGAATCGATGAAGGCCCTCTCCCCCTTGGTCCCCCGTTCGGCTGAGCTCACGGCCGAAGCCTCTCCCGCCTGCAGGCCGTTCCTCCTTCGCCGAGGCTTCGGAGGATCAGATCCACCGTAGCTTCAGCGGAGGTGGAAGCGCCGACATCCAGGATTGCGGCCTTACGGTGCGCAGGCCCGCGAGTGCGGGAGAGGGGGAAGGGAAGCGTCCTCCGTGGTGAGCCTGTAGGCCCTAATCCTTTTCCCTTCCCCCGTCACGGGTCGCGCTTAATCACATCCTGTGAGCGTGACTTCCGCGCCGTCCTGTCGCTGGGGGAGGGAATCGAAGGGGAGAGGGAACATCCTTGAACGAGAAGAGGGTGATTGAGACGATCACGGCCGAATTTCACAAATATCACGCCCTCGGCAACGACTACCTCGTCATTGACCCGCAGAGGACGCGGCTCGCCCTGAACGAGCAGAACATCAAGCTGATCTGCCACCGCAATTTCGGCCTCGGCTCCGATGGGATCCTTTGGGGTCCGTTCTTCGAGGGGGACCGCATCAGCCTGAGGATCCTCAACCCCGACGGCAGCGAGGCGGAGAAGAGCGGAAACGGCATTCGTATCTTCGCGCGGTACCTAATGGAAGCCGGCTATGTAACGGGCGATGGTTTTTCCCTTCGCACGCTTGGAGGCGATGTCGCGGTCGAGATCCTGGATCGACGGGCGCGCATGGTCCGTGTGGACATGGGGACGGTGACTTTCTGGAGCGACCGGATACCGGTCGGCGGCGAGCGGCGCGAGGTGGTGGATGAGGCGCTTACGGTGGGTGAAGAGTGCTATCGGGTGACATGCGTTTCGCTCGGCAACCCGCACTGCGTCATCCCCGTCGCGGACATCTCGCGCGATCTGGCCGCGCGAATCGGCCCGTTGATTGAGAGGCATCCCAGCTTTCCCAGGCGGATAAACATGCAATTACTTCGAGTCCTTGACCGCAACAATATTCAGATCGAGATCTGGGAGCGGGGCGCCGGCTATACCCTGGCCTCCGGCAGCAGCAGTTGCGCGGCGGCCAGCGCCGCGTTCCGGTTGGGACTGGTGGATGACCGGGTGACGGTTCACATGCCCGGGGGGAAGATCGAGGTACAAATCAAAACCGACGGACACGTCCTGATGACTGGTCCGGTCGTCGGCGTGGCGCGGGGGGAGTTCAGCCCCGATCTTTTGACGCTATGCGTCTGATAAACAGATGACCGAATGAGATGGCCTCTGTTGCACCGGGAAAAAGGGTGAGACGGCGGTCCTTCATTCGATCGTTCCAGACCATAGACTGAATCAGCCCGCAACCCCGTTTGTTGGTGATTGACGGGAAGCACTCGGCATGGAAAAATTAATTAAAGTAATTAATAAACGCACACCGTCTTCAAATCGCTGAGCCTGCTCAATACGATGGCCGGCCTGACCTTGGCCTTGACGTCGGCGGCCTTGCCGTTCTGCGTCTGGCCGATCAAAGGATTCCCAAGGATGCCCTACGGACGCTCTCGGTGGGTATCCCCTGCGGTACCTGGGAGAGCTGTCATATGATTGGGCCACGGTGATGGCGATTTCCGTCATTGGGACACTGCCCACGCTCTTGCTCCTTGTTTTCTTCCAGGGTTACATGGTCCAAGGCCTGACGGCGGGGAGCATCAAGGGCTAACCTACATTAACAGCTTTGGAGGCGAGAGAATGGAGAAAGAACCGGGCGCGTTCACCTATGCCGAGATCCTGGGACAGCCGGCAGTCCTTGGCGCCGTGATCGCGGAGATGGAGCACATGGCGGCGATCTGCCAAGGGGTCTTCACGACTCTGCAGCCGGAAGAAATAGTGTTCACCGGCTGCGGGACGTCGTACTACCTGGCGCAGGCCATCGGCGCGGCGTTTTCGAACTACAACCGGATTCCATCCCGCGCCGTGGCCGCATCGGAACTGCTGCTCTATCCGGAACTATACCTGGGGGAGCGAAGGACGCTGCTCGTACCGATCACCCGCTCGGCGAAGACGAGCGAGGTGCGCGGGGCGCTCGCCGCGGCCCGCGCCCGCCCGGGTGTAACGACGCTGGCGATCACCTGCGATCCGGATAGCGCCGCGGTCAATGACTACTTCGTCCTCGTGCCGGGTACGGCGGAGCGGAGTGTCGTCATGACCCAATCGTTCTCGGGCTTGCTCATGGCCGGCCTGATTCTAGCCCTTTCCGCGGCGGGAAAGACCGATTTGCTCGGGGGATTGGCGCGCATGCCCGAAGCCTGCGCGGGACTGCTTGGCAGGAGCGAGCACCTTGCCCGGAAAGTCGTGGCGGAGAACGGGGACGCCAACCTCTTCATCTTCCTGGGACAGGGTCCATGCTACGGATTGGCCGGGGAGGCCATGATCAAGATGAAGGAGATGTCCTTGTCGAACGCCGAAGCCCACCACAGCCTGGAATACCGGCACGGTCCGATCTCCCTGGTCGATGGGCGGACGTTCGCCATGCTCTTTACCTCGCGGGCGGCCGCGGAGGTGGAGTTACGTTTGCTTGTGGACCTCGCGCGGCTCGGAGCCGGAACGATGGCCGTCGGTTGCGCCATGCCGGAGGAGATGAAGTCCGTCGTGAACTACCACCTTGAGCTGGACCCGGAGCTTGACGACTTCCTCTGCGGGCCGCTGGCAATCGTGCCGGCGCAGTTCTTTGCCTACCATTACGCCCGCAGAAAAGGACTTGATCTGGATACGCCGCCGTATTTGACGCAAGCCGTGGTCCTCGCCTGATTGCAGGCAGACATGGGGCGGATGCTGATGGTCAAGACGGGGAGGCGAAGTGCCGGCGATCTCAGGACGCGCGGCGCAAGAGAAAAACCAAAAGTTGAGTGAATCGGGGTTCCAGCCCAGAAAGCGAAAGATATTACAAGTATCGGGGCGCTCATCTCAATTAACTGGCTGGTATTATGCATCAGCCGGTCGGGGGTTGTTTGACGGAACCGTTTCGGTTGTGGAATAATTAATTAAATAAATTAATCAAAAGGAGCCCAGCCATGCGTCCTCTCAAGGGCAAGAACATGGCCGACTTGCGCAAGAGTAACCGGGCCAGGGTCCTTGAGGTCCTATTCAGACATGGGCCGATCTCCAGGGCGGAGATCAGCGAGATTACCGGTCTGACCCCGCCCGCGGTCACCGCGCTGGCCAACGAGTTGATCGGAGAAGGTCTCTTGGCGGAGGCGGGGGTTGAGGACGGCAAGGCAACCGTGGGTAGAAAGCGCATAAAGTTGCAGCTCATTGCCGATTCGATGGTGGCCGTAGGCGTGGAGATTGGCATCAAGCATCTATCGCTTGGGCTTGTCGACCTCAACGGCCGGATCTTCAATACAACCACGCTGAACATTGAGGATAGCGACCCCGATGCCATTATTAAACTGGCGGCCAGCGGGATCGAACGCATCGCGCGGGATTATGCCGCGCACCGGGTAATCGGCGTCGGCGTCGGCGCCACGGGTCTGGTGGACGGCGAGACCGGGATCGTGCGGTATTCGCCGAACATTGGCTGGCATGACGTTCCCTTGCGGCGTCTTTTGGAGGAACGGCTCAAGCTGTCCGTGGTCGTCGACAATAACGTACGCCTCATGGCGCTCGGCGAGAACATGTTCTTTCACAACCAGGGCGATGTCGCCAGGTTGGCCTTGATTCACGCCGATTACGGGATCGGCTGCGGGTTCACCGTCAACGGCGAGCTTTATTACGGGCGGGGCTTTGCCGGGGGGGAACTTGGGCACACCATCATTCTACCAGAGGGTCCGCCGTGTATCTGCGGTAAAAAAGGCTGCCTGGAAACCGTCGCCTCGGGCAGGGCGATCACCACCCGCTATGCGGAGAAGACGAACCGCGGCAAGCTTAGTTACCGCGACGGGCTGCAGCAACTGCTCGCGGCGGGCGCCAAAAACGAGAAAGCGGCGGTGGAGATTCTCGCTGAGGCAGGCATGTATATGGGGATTGGTCTTACCAACCTCGCGACGGTGCTTGCGCCCGATCTGATCGTGCTGCACGGGCCCGTGTTCAAGTCGGATATCTACGCCCGGCACATGGCGGAGCAGATTGAGAGTCTCACCCGCGGCGAAGGCGAGGGTCTTTCCATTGTCAGCAGCCGCAAGCAGGGCGACCTGGTTATTCTGGGCGCGGGGGCGCTGACGATCCAGAAACTTTTGATCGACGACGCCTCACGCACGCGGCTGAGTAACGGCGGCGGCACTTGAAACAAGCAAAAATGGAATCATGGAGGTGACTTGCGTGGGTAAGAAGCCGGGTGAATTTACTTACGCCGAGATCGTCGCCCAGCCGGACGTACTGGGCGCCGTGGCCGCCAAGAAGGAGAGCTTGACGGCGACATGCAAAGCGGTCTTTGCCGTGGTCCAACCGGAAGAGGTCATCTTCACCGGTTGTGGCACCTCATACTATCTGGCCCAAACGATCTGCGCCGCGTTTTCGCGCTACAACCGCATTCCCGCCCGCGCTTTGGCCGCTTCGGAACTGCTGCTCTACCCGGAGTTGTATCTCAAGGAACGGCGAACTTTGTTCGTGCCGATTACCCGCTCGGCGCAGACCACCGAGGTACGCAGGGTTCTGGCCGCGGTGCGCGGCCGCCCGGGCGTCGCGACGATGGCCGTTTCCTGCGATCCGGACAGCGCCGGGATAAACGACTATTGCCTCCTCACGCCGGTCACGGCGGAAAAAAGCGTGGTCATGACCAAATCGTTCTCCGCGCTGCTCATGGCGGGTCTCTTCATGGCCCTTGCCGCGGCGGGAGAGACCGATCTGAGCGAGGCCTTGGCGCGCCTGCCAAGCAGCGGCGCGGAGGCGGTGGCAAGGAGCGAAGCGATGGCGCGGAAGATCGTGGCGGAGAACGGGGACGCCAATCTCTTTGTCTTCCTGGGGCAGGGTCCGTGCTATGGTCTGGCCGGCGAAGCGATGATCAAGATGACGGAGATGTCCCTGGCGAACACCGCCGTCTTTCACAGCCTGGAATATCGGCATGGACCGCTCTCCCTGGTCGATAAGCGGACATTGGTCGTCCTTTTTGCCTCGCAGGCCGCCGTCGAGGTGGAGTTGCCGCTCCTCAAAGAACTCAAGGGTCTGGGCGCCCGGACGATGGCGATCGGCGGCGCGCTGCCGGAGGCGTTGACGTCCGTGGCGAACTACCACGTTGAACTGGCCCCCGGCCTTGGCGATTATCTTTGCGGCCCGTTGGCCATCGTACCGGCCCAGATGCTTGCCTATCATTATGCGCGCCGCCGGGGGCTCGATCTGGATACGCCGCGGCATCTATCCCATGCCGTGGTGCTGGCCTAAGCCATGGCAATCACCGCGCACGCCGACGTGGCGCTGAGGCCGCGCCCGGAGCCGTCGCCGGACGCGAAGCATGAGACGGAACTGATCGTTAAAAACGGCGAGGTCCTGACGGACCAAGGGCTGCTCCCGCTCGACGTGGCCGTTACCAGGGGCCGAATCGCCGCACTTGTCCAGCCCGCCATGGCGCGGTCCGCCGGTAAGACGATCGACGCGGCTGGATTCTATGTCCTGCCGGGGTTTATCGATCTGCATACGCATGGCGGTGCCGGCATCGATCTCATGCACGCCACGGAGGACGAGATCGCCCGGTTGACCGAGTTTTACGCCGCCCAAGGCACGACCGGTTTCTTGGCCACCACGCTTACGGCCGCCAAGGAAGAGACGCTCAGCGCCCTGGTAAGAATGAAAAAAGTGAGCGAGCGCGGGACATGCGGCGCGCGGATGCTGGGCATTCATCTCGAAGGGCCTTATATTACCAGGGATTTTGCCGGTGCGCAGCCGACCGCGCACATCGTTCCACCTACGCCCCAGGATTTTGCGGCTTACGACGCGGCGGCGGGCGGCCTTATCAGATTGGTCACCTTGGCGCCGGAAGTGGATGGCGCCTTGGAATTAATTTCATATTTACGCCAGCGTGGCGTTGCCGTATCGTTAGGCCACTCCGGGGCGACATACAAGTGCGCCTTGGCCGCCATCGCCGCCGGGGCCTGCAGTTGCACCCACATTTTCAACGGCATGAAGGGATTGCACCACCACGAGCCGGGTATTCTCGGCGCCTGCCTCGAAAGTGAGATCTACAGCGAATTAATCTGCGACGGCCGGCATCTCGCGCCGGGGACCGTGCGTCTGCTCTGGAAGACAAAGGGGATCGACCGCTTGCTTGCCGTCACGGACAGCATGGTGGCGGCGGGATTGCCCGACGGGACCTATTGGCAGGGATCCCTTGAGCTGACGGTACGCGAAGGCGACGTCCGCTTGCGGGACGGCTCGCGCGCCGGCAGCTCCTTGACGATGATTGGGGCGCTCAGGAACCTGATCAAGTTTACCGGCCGCGGTCTCGCCGAGTGTGTGCGGCCGTTGACGTGCAATCCGGCGGCGCTCCTGGGGATACAGGGCGCCAAGGGCGGCATCCGTCAGGGCATGGATGCGGATCTGGTCCTGATCGACCGGGATTATCGAGTCCGCGGCACCATTGTGGACGGTAGGGTGGTTTATGCCGCCGGGCTTGAGGGGGTGGGATGAGACGCGGTGGGGCATCGCGTTTTCAACGGTCCGGATATGAAGTTGTTTATTTTTGACAGCCAAAAACAGCTAAAGGGAGGTTGTATGAATGCGTAGGTTTTCCCTGATAAAGATTGCCGTGACCGTCGCTTTAGCCCTGGTCATCGTGGCCGTCGCTTGCTCCGCCGCGAGTGTGGTCACGGTGCGGTTCGCCACTTACGGACTCTTGGAGAAAGCGACCGCCGACCTGTTCAAAAAGATGGCGGTGGATTTCGAGGCGGCCAACAAGGGCGTAAAGATCGAGTTCGTCAACTTTCCCTACGGCGATCTGAAGCAGCAGGTCCTGGTCATGGCCTCCGCCGGTGACTATGTGGACGTTGTGCACGGCGAGCGCCCCTGGCTAAGCACGTTTGTGGCCTCGGGGTACTTCGCGGAGTTGGACCGGTTCATGAGCCGGAGCTATCTCAAGGATTTCTACCCCAATATCCTCGACGACATGCGCAGCAACGGCAAGCTCTACGCCATCCCCTGGATCGTCACCCCGTACGTGCTTTACTACAACAAGGACCTCTTCACCAAGGCCGGACTGGATCCGAACGCGCCGCCCAAGACCTACGACCAGGCAGTCGCCTACGCAGCCAAGATCGCCGCCTTGAAGGACAAGGACGGCAATCAGGTCTACGGCCTCGGCGAGACCACCGCTTCCGTGCCCGTGAGCGGCTCCTCCATCCTCCGCGTCCTGTACAGCTTTGGCGGCGGGATCTGGGACAAGAAGGGCAACGTCAGTGTGAATACGCCGGGCAACGTGGAGGCATTCAAGTACTTAAAGACGTTGTACGAGAACAAATATAACGCGGAGGTCGCCAAGCTGAAGGATCTCCGTAACCTCTTCGCCATCGGGCGGCTGGGAATGTACTTTGACCAGCTCTGGGGCATCAGCGGCGCCATCGCCATCAATCCCGAGATCCAAGGGAAGCTCGGCCTGGCGCCGCCGCCGGCGACCGCCGCGACCAAGGGGTTGAGCACCCTCGAAGCACACATGCTCTTGATCATGAAAGACTCCAAGCACAAGAGCGAAGCGGCGCGGTTCGTCGAGTACATCACCTCCAAGGACGTCATGGTCAACTACTATACCAATTACAGCAGGTTCATCGCCCCGCGCGCCTCGATCGACAAGCTGCCGGAGATGAACGATGCCTTTATCAAGCCGGCCAAGACAAGCATCAGTCAGTGCAAAGCCATGGCCAAACAACACCCCAACATGGAAAGCGCGTTCCTGGAACTCTGCGCGGCCGCGCAAAAGGTCACGGTCGGCAAGAGCAGTCCCGAGACCGTCGTCAAGGAACTGGACGCCAAGCTGAAGGAGATCCTGAAGTAGTTCAGGGCACGCGTCCGGGGCGATGTTTTTAGACCCTCACCCCTTTCCCCTCTCCCGCGATCGCGGGAGAGGGAAACGAAGGGGAGAGGGTACAGCATCGAACCGCGAAAAGCGTGTTTGTACAACGCTTTCACTGTTAACGCGGTTATGGTTATCACATCGCGCGAACCCGATCGAGGTGATCTTATGAAGCGACCGATCGCCGGACGCAGCAGCTTCCGTCATAAACATCGCGTGGACGCGGCGTTCGCGGTGCTGACGATTGCGCCCACGGTGCTGCTCGTCTTTATATGCAGTTTTCTGCCCGTGGCCAAGTCCATCTACCTCAGTTTTCTCGATTTCAAGCTTTCCCGGGCCTATCAAAGCTTGTGGAACAACTTCCAGAACTACAAGGAGATCCTAGCCCAGGGAGACCTGGTTGCCGCCGTCAAGGTCACCTTGGTCTTTGTCGCGGTGGTCGTTTTCCTGCAGTTGTGCCTCGGCTTGTTGCTGGCTCTGATCCTAAACAGCCGGATCCATGGCCGGCGGCTCGCGCGGAGCCTGGTGCTCCTGCCCTGGGTCATACCCACGGTGATTACGGCGCTGCTCTGGAACTGGCTGTATCAACCCCAGTACGGTCTGATCAACTATGTCCTGCTGAAGACGGGCCTGATCGCCAGCCCCGCGTCCTGGCTTGCGGATGTGAAACTGGCCTTGCCGAGCGTGATGGTAACGGCGCTTTGGAAGCAGTTGCCGTTGATGGCCTTGATGCTCTTGGCCGGCCTGCAGTCAATCCCGGTCGAGATGTATGAGGCGGCGCGGATGGACGGCGCTGGCGCGCTGCAGTCCCTGCGGTTTATCACCCTGCCCTTCCTGCGAAGCGTCATCCGGACCACGGTTATGATCTCGATTATCCTTAACTTTAAACAGTTCCCCTTGTTCTGGATCATGACCGGCGGCGGTCCGATCGACGCCACGACCACCCTGGCGATTTACAGCTACAAGAGCGCTTTCGTCAACCTGGATTTCGGTAAGGGCGCGGCGATTGCCACGCTCTGGCTGGTGCTGTTGGTGGCCGTGTATCTGGGTTTCAACCGGCTTTTCAAGATAAACGAGGTCGAATAATCCAGCACGACTCGCCATGCGGCTTTGTTCTCCCAAAGGGAGATCGCGACACGGAGTTATTGCAAACCGTCCGAATCACGCGACAAGGTGGGACCGACCGTGAAGGACAAAAGCAGGCTGATCACCTATCCGGCGCTCTGCGTCTTCCTGGTTTTTTTGCTCTTCCCGCTTTATTGGATGCTCTGCACATCGTTCAAGACGAACCTCGTGATCTATAAGGTACCACCGGAATGGTACCCGCATCTTCCCACGCTCGCCAATTACGCGCGCCTTTTTCGGGAAGGGGCGTTCATCGGCTATTATCTCAACAACTTCATCGCTTCCTTCCTCGCCACGGCTTTGACCGTCATCCTTGCCGTCTTGTCCGGGTACTCACTGTCGCGGTTTAAGTTTCGGGGCAGCAATCTGCTCATGCTCCTGCTGCTCTCGACGCAGATGTTCCCCCTGATTGGAATCGTGATCGCCCTGTATACCGTCTTCCGGTCCATGAGCCTGCTCAATACGATGACCGGTTTGGTCCTGGCTCTATCCGCCGCGGCCCTGCCGTTCTGTGTCTGGCTGATCAAGGGGTTCTTCGACAGCGTGCCCATATCATTGGAGGAAGCAGCCGCCATCGACGGCTGCGGCCGGCTCGGCACACTGGCGCGGGTCGTTCTGCCGCTTTCCAAACCCGGCCTCCTGGCGATCGGTACCTACGCCTTCCTGCTGTCCTGGGATGACTTCCTCTACTGCCTGACGCTCATCACCAAAGACAACCTGCGCACGCTCTCGGTGGGGATTGCCCTGCGGTACCTGGGCGAACTCTCTTACGATTGGGCCACGGTCATGACAATCTCGGTCATCGGTACGCTGCCCATGCTGTTGCTCTTCGTGTTCTTCCAGGGTTACATGGTTCAAGGATTGACCGGGGGGAGCATCAAGGGGTAGCTGCCCCTAGCAATGATCTACGCCACTAGCCATCCTACAAGGAGGGAAATGTCATGACCGGCAATCTATTGGTCGCGCACGGCGGCGGGCCGACCGCTGTCATCAACGCGTCGCTGTTTGGGGTGGTGTCGGAAGCGAAAAAGCACAAGGAGATCAACGGCATATTCGGCGCGCGTTTCGGGATCGACGGCGTCTTGAACGAGAGCTTCATCGACCTCGGCCGGGAACCGGAGTCCAAGATCGATAGGCTTCCCTACACTCCATCCTCGGCGCTTGGTTCCACCCGACGCAAACTGACGGAGGATGATTACCCCCGCATCATCGAGATCTTCAAGCGCTACAACATCCGCTATTTCCTCTACAACGGCGGGAACGACTCCATGGACACCTGCCTGAAGGTGGCGGAAGCCGCGGGGAATTACGAGATCCAGGTCATCGGCGTACCCAAGACCATTGATAACGATCTGGCGGAGACGGATCATTGTCCGGGTTTCGGCAGTGCCGCGCGTTATACGGCAGTCAGCGCCATGGAACTGTTCAAGGAGGTGGCGGGGCTCCCGATCCATGTCATCGTCATGGAGACCATGGGCAGGAACGCCGGCTGGCTTACCGCCGCCGCGGCCCTTGGCCGGAAGAGCGAGACCGACGGTCCCCATCTGGTCTACCTGCCGGAACGGGTTTTCCGCGAAGAGCAGTTCGTCGAGGATGTAAGGCGCTGGAACTCCCGGGTCAAGGGTGTATTGGTGGTGGCCAGCGAGGGGCTGGTGGACGAGAAGGGGGAGTCCATTGCCAACACCGGCATCCTGGATGGTTTCGGGCATAAGATCCCTGGGGGCGTCGGCCAGGCCTTATCCAATATACTCATCAAGCACGGCCTTAAATCACGCAGCGAAAAACCCGGGCTCCTCGGGCGCAACTCCATCGCCCTGCAATCGTCCGTCGACCGCGACGAAGCCATCCGGGTCGGGGTGCATGCGGTCCAGTGCCTCATGGAGGGAAAGACGGGGTACATGGTGGCGATCAGGCGCGTAACCAACACGCCCTACCAATCCACGCTGGAACTCGTGCCGTTGGCGAAGGTCGCCAATGTGGAGCGCAAGATGCCCGACAAATTCATCAACAAAGAAGGCAACGGCATCGAGCCGTCCTTTGCCGACTACTGCCTGCCGCTCCTCGGCGAACCCTTGCCGGACTATGTCGCGCTGGACGGGGTTTCCGTGGCCAAGGCGTGAGGTAATCGCCCGGGATAAAGTAACGATTACGATTGCGGAGTACGAGTACGTGTACGAGTACGATTATGATTGCGAGTGCATGTACATACAGGTACGGGTACGACAGAAAACATGGCGAAGATTATTCTCTGGCTCCCCTCACAGGCGTTTTGCCGGGACAACAAGGGATGAAAATCGGGTTGACGTCCCCGAGCGACGAGCGACCAGCGACGAGCTGCGTTTTTCAAAATAAGGAGTGAATATCGATGCTTGTTACCAGCAAGGAGATCGTTCTGAAGGCGTACAAAGAGGGGTATGCGGTGCCGGCCATCAATACCCAGGGCGGCAACTACGACATTATCCGCTCGATCTGCCTCGCGGCCGAGGAGATGAAGTCGCCGGTGATCCTGGCGCACTATATCGCCACCGGCGCGTATTCGGGCAACGAATGGTTCGCCGAGGTGGCGAAATACTGGGCAAAGAAGGTCGCCGTGCCCGTGGCGGTTCACCTGGATCACGGCGACACCTTCAAGACCTGCGTTGAAGCGCTCCAGATGGGCTTTACCTCCATCATGCTGGATTGCTCCACCGAATCGATCGAGGATAATATCCTGCACACCAATAAAGTGATCGAGGTCTGCCACGCCGTCAACATCCCGGTCGAGGCGGAGGTGGGCGAGCTTGTCCGGCTGGACGCCACCGGCGCGGTCATGGAGAACAAGAACATTGCCAACGTGGATGACGTGAAGCGATTCCTGGCTGGCTGCCAACCCGACATGCTGGCAATCGGCATCGGCAACGCGCATGGGTTCTACAAGGGCAGACCGGACATCCGCCTGGATATCCTGAGACAGGTGCGGGAAATAACCTCTTTGCCGTTGGTGTTGCACGGTTGCACCGGTATGCCCGACGAGATCGTCAAGGAAGCCATCGGCCTCGGCATGGCCAAGATCAACTTCGGCACCCTGGTCCGCCATAAGTATCTCGACTACTACAAGGAAGGCATTGAGACCCTGGAACACAACGGCCACTCCTGGAAAGTCTCACAGTTCGCCGAGCTGAAATTGAGGGAGATCATCAAGGACATTATCAAGCTGTCCGGTTCGGAAAATAAGTACTAGCGAAGGGCGCGGCTGATCTTGCATCATTCCTTCACTCCCAGGTCCTCCCCTGTGATCGCGTGGGCGGGATGGAGAGAGGGCAAATCATCGGCAAAGCATATTTCGCAAGGTGGAGAAGCATCGTGGACCAGAAACAACTTAATCTCGGCTTTGTCACCACGCTTTCCGGGCGCTGGCCCCGGGAACTGCCGGCGCGGCGCGATGAAGAATACGCGTCCTGGCTGGCCGCGGCCTTTCCCGGCGTTAATCTCGTGCGCGCCCGCGAAATCGCCGTGGACAACGAGAGCGTGGCGCGGATCGCGGCTGGTTTCAAGGCCTGTGCCGTGGATCTGATTGTCGTCCTGATCGGCGCCTTTACCGGCGATTTCGCCGCGGTCGCCTTGGGCGAGGAACTCAAGGTCCCCATCATCCTCTGGGCGCCGCGTGAACCGCCGTTCGACGGGGGGCGTCTCATGGCGAACAGCCTGGTGGCGGCCACCATGAACGCGGCGGCCCTGAACAGGATGGATCTAAAATACCACTTCGTATATGGCGATCGCGACGAGGAAAGAGTCGGCGGGGAGGTCGCCCGTTACATCCGCGTGTACGGCGCCCTCAAGAGATTGAGGCATACATACCTTGGTTTGCTGGGCTACCGGCCGACCGCGTTCTACAGTTCGACTTTTGACGAGACCCTGATCCGCAAGCGGTTCGGCCTCAAAATGGAAGAATTCGACCTGAAGATGGTCTTCGACCTGGCGGAGAAGGTCGAGCCAGACAAGCTGGCGGCGGAGATAAGGGAATTCGAGAAGACCGTCAGGCTCGTCAACCTGCCCGAGGGTCATCTGGAGAACCATTGCCGGCTATACCTTGCGCTGGAGAGATTCTTCGCGGAGCAGGGGTTTGATGCCGTCTCCCTCAAGTGCTGGCCGGAGATGGGTTTCCTAAAGTATACGCCCTGCGCGGTGTTGTCCCGGTTCGCCGAGAAAGGCTTCGTCATCGGGTGCGAAAGTGACGTGGACGCCACGATTACGATGCTGATCCAGACGTACCTGACGGGTCAGGCTGTTTTCATGGGCGATCTAGTTACCATCGACGAGCGCGAGAACACGGCCCTGTTCTGGCATTGCGGCCAGGCCGCCGGGAGCCTCAAGGACCCGGAGCGCGAGTCGTTTGCCAGCAATCATCCCTTGGCCGGCCAGGGTGTGGTCTTCGAAACGACGCTCAAACCGGGCAGGGTCACGATTGCCCGCATGTCCAAGATCGGCGGCGGGTACAAGCTCTTCCTGACCGCCGGACAAGCCGTGCCGACCGAAAAAGTTGTCAAAGGCGTGATGGTGAACGTGGTCCTGGACGATCCGGTCCTGAGGACCGTCTACCGGATCGCGGCGGAAGGCGTGCCGCATCATTATGGCATCGTCTGGGCCGATGTACGTGAAGACCTGAGGGTTCTCTGCGCGGCCCTGGGGATCGAAGTCTTGCAGGTATAGGTAGAGAAACGAAGCTTTGCCATGGATGCGGTAGCCGCGACCGGAGAGGAGGAGGTTTTCTTGCGGGAAATCTTCGTCAATCTTAAACGTTTCGACGTGCCCAGGCGGCTCGGCGGGATCTGTCAATCGGAGGACCCGCGTGCCTGGGTGGAGTGGATAATCTCGGAAAGCGTCCGCGGGGGCTTGGGCAGGCTGTCGGGGATGGAACTAACCTTTCTCTTGCCGGAAGGACTGATCCTCGAGGCCGCGGGAAGGCTGGCGTCTTTTCCGGCGCAGGAGACGCGGTCCATCAACCTCGGCTGCCAGGGGGTCTTTCGTGAGGACGTCGCGCCGGGGGGGAATTTTGGCGCTTTCACCACGAACCGTCCCGCCGCCGCCGCCAAGAATCTTGGTTGTACCTGGACGATCGTCGGCCATTCCGAAGAACGCCGGGATAAGCTGGGCGTCATCGCAAAGTACGATCCGGACGTGCTCCAGAATATGGCTCAACAGCGAAAAGCCAAGTCGGCGGTGGATGCGCTCATCAACGAGGAGATTCTCCGCGCCCTGGATGCCGGGCTGAATGTGCTGGTTTGCGTGGGTGAGACCGCGGAGGAAAAGGGGGAAGGAGATTTCCCGGCCCAGAAGCCTCGCATCGAGGAGGTGCTCCGCGCCCAACTGGCGACGGGCCTGAAGGAGGTCGCGGGCAAGTTGGACGGGCGGAAGATCGTCCTCGGTTACGAGCCGATCTGGGCGATCGGCCCCGGCAGGACGCCTCCGGGGGAGGATTATATTGGCTTCGTCTCCGCTTTCATCAAGCAGACCGTCAAGGAGATCCACGGCTTCGATCCGACCGTGGTCTATGGCGGCGGGTTGAAGGAAGAGAATGCCGGCATGATCGCCCGCATCCCGGCGATCGGCGGCGGACTGGTGGCACTGACCCGGTTCACCGGCGAGATCGCCTTTGAGCCGGAGGGGTTGATCAGGATCGTCGGGAAGTACCTTGAGGCGGGCTGAATCCAGAGGGCCCATCCCGGGGTGAGGGTTGAAGATTCATGAGGTTAGCGGTGGGCGTCTTTGTGCGTAGAACGACGCCACGACGAGAAGCGCAGCCCATCAACCAACCTTTTCAGAAAGGATAATAACGCATGAAATCCGTAAACATCGAATACGGCGACGGATTGCTGCCGATCGAGGTCCCCGAGACGGCTGTGGTGCCGCGCTACAAAGAGACTTATTTTGACCCGCCCGCGGCGGCCGACCCGGCGGCCGCAATCAGGAAGGCCTTGGCCAACCCGCTGGGCATGGACCCCTTGGGAAAGTTGGCGAAAAACGGCAGCAAGGTCGTGATCGCCTTTCCCGACCGGGTCAAGGGCGGATCGCACGCGCAGGCGCACCGGCGGTTGGCGATTCCCATAATCGTCGAGGAACTCAAACGCGCCGGGGTACGCGACCGGGATATCCTGCTGCTCTGCGCGATCGGATTGCACAAAAAGAATACGAAGGAAGAGTTCGACCAGTATCTCGGCCGGGAGATCGTGGACGTTTTCTGGCCGGACCGGATTAAGAACCACGACGCGGAGGACCCGGAAGGCATCGTGCAACTTGGCCGGGATGAGATGGGGAACCCCGTCTGCGTGAACAAAGACATTTATGAGGCGGATCTGGCGGTCATGATCGGCCATACGCAGGGCAACCCTTACGGCGGTTATAGCGGCGGCTATAAGATGTGCGTCACCGGCGTGACCGACTGGCGCTCGATCGGCAGCCACCATTGTCCGGCGACCATGCATCGCGAGGACTTCGTGCCGGTAAATACGGAGCGGAGCCACATGCGCAGGCAGTTTGATTCCATCGGCCGGGCGATGGAAAAAGGCATGGGTAAGAAGTTCTTCCTCGTCGATGCCGTGCTGGGCGCCGAATCGCAAATCCTGGCCGTCTACGCGGGCGCGGCGGCGGAGGTTCAGAAGGCGAGCTGGCCCCTGGCGCGGCAACGCACGGAAGTAGTCTTGGACATCAAAGAGAAGTTCGACGTCATGGTTTTTGGCCTGCCCAGGACCTTTCATTACGGTCCGGGCATGGGCACCAACCCGATCCTCATGCTCCAGGCGTGCGGAAGCCAGGTGGCGCGGAATCTCTCGGTCTTGAGGGAAGGCGGCGTCGTCATCGCCGCGTCCGTCTGCGATGGCTGGTTCAATGACGAATGGTTTCCCTCCTACCGCGAGGTCTATACAAGGCTGCAAGGCGTCGATGATCTGGCCCAGGCGGTCGCCTGGGCGGAGGAGATCGCCACCCGGCCCGAATATATCCGCAAATACCGGCACGAATTCGCCTACCATCCCTTCCACGCCCTATCCATGGTCGCCATGGGCGGCGTGGCCCTGAGGCATACCAGCGCGATCTATGTGGTGGGGGCCAAGGAACCGCAATGCGCACGGGGTATGAGAATGAGGCCGGTCGATACCTTTGCCGAGGCGCTCGGGGAAGCGGCGAAGATCGTCGGCAGGGACCCGAGGATGCTCGTGATACCGGAGGCGTTTACGAGAACGGCTGTACATTTCAAGATGCCGTAATGGAGGGACGTCATGTTCGCTCAGATCGATGATGCGCTCAAAGAGATCTTTACTCTGCACCGGACGCTCTACGGACTCATTACGCTCGGCACCATGGTCGCGATCGGCGTTACGGTGGGCGCAATTACGGAACTGATCGTGCGCGTGGCTGGTCTCAGAGTGGACAAGCGTTGATCGCGATCCCGGAAATCCAGGACATGCATGTAACTTGCCGCGGTATTACCGCCTTGGCGTATTAGCGCCGATACCGCAGATTCTCAAGGTACTTCCAAGAGCATCGGGAGGATTGAGTATGTATTTACCTATCGCGGATGCGGTCGTAAATCCGATCGCCCTGGTCGTCATCGGTTTCTGCGTGGGTATCCTGGGTGGTTTCTTCGGCGTCGGCGGCGCCTTCATGGTTACACCCGCCCTGAACATCTTCGGCTTTCCCATGGCCTATGCCATCGGAACCGATGTCGCCCACATCTTCGGCAAGTCTATCGTCTCAACATACAAGCACGCCCTATTGAAACATGTCGACTGGAAGCTGGGCGCCGTCGTCGGTTTGCTGGGCATGTTCGGGGTCAATCTCGGTAAGGACATGGTGCTCTACCTGGAAAAGGTGAATCTGGTCGGACCCATCGTCAGGATCGTTTATATGCTCCTGCTCTTTACGATCGGCGGTCTCATGCTCATGGAGTGCCTCAGCAAAAAAGCCGCTAGCTCGGACAGGGATGAGGCCGGCATAAGCAGGGTCGCCCGGAGAATTCGCGGCTTGAAGATCCCACCCGTGCTATCGTTTCCCCAATCCGGCATCGAGTCCGTCTCCATCTGGGCAGTGGTCTTGCTTGGCGTCTTTACCGGCTTCGTCTCGGGTTTCCTCGGGGTGGGTGGAGGTTTCGTGCGTGTACCGATGTTTATCTATCTATTGGGGTTACCGACGGTGATCGCGGTCGGGACGGACCTGTTGGCCATCTTGATCTCCAACGCTTGGGGTGCATACATATACGCCACGGCGGGTAAGGTGGAGCTGGTGGGAGCGGCGGTCATGCTTCTTGGCGCCGGGGTCGGCGCGCAGTTGGGGTCGCTTGCGACCGCTTTCATCAAAGGGATGCAAATCAGGCTGTATTTTGCCATCACTGTGCTGCTCGCCGGGGCATCGGTGGTCCTGAAACAGTTCGGGCTCGACCGGGTGGCCGGGTATCTTATGTTGGGGTCGGCTCTGGCGCTCAGCGCGTGGATCCTGATCTTGCTCGTGAGAGAGGTCGCCGCGGGCAAAAGGAGGATCGAGGCGTCGGCGTTCGGAGAGGCGGCGGCGGGAAAAGATAGTGTTGAGTGAGGATGACTCCTCACTCAATAAAGTCCTTCAACTGCTTGCTCCGGCTAGGGTGCCTGAGTTTTCTCAGGGCTTTGGCCTCGATCTGGCGGATCCTCTCCCTCGTCACGCCGAAGTACTGTCCGACCTCCTCCAGGGTACGGGCGCGGCCGTCCTCCATGCCGAAACGGAGGCGCAAGACCTTTTTCTCCCGCGTGGTCATCGTGTCCAGGATTTCCGCGAGCTTCTCCTGGAGCAGGCTGAAAGACGCCGCTTCCGCCGGCGCCGGCGTATCGTTGTCTTCGACAAAATCGCCGAGACGGCTGTCTTCTTCTTCACCGATGGGCGTTTCCAGGGAGACTGGTTCCTGGGCGATCTTGACGATCTCGCGCACGCGGTCCACGCCTATCTCCATTTCCGCCGCGATCTCTTCCACGGAGGGTTCCCTGCCGAGCACCTGGACCAGTTGGCGCGAGACGCGGTTAAACTTGTTGATTGTCTCCACCATATGGACCGGGATACGGATCGTGCGCGCTTGGTCGGCGATGGCCCTGGTGATGGCCTGGCGGATCCACCACGTCGCATAGGTGCTGAACTTATATCCCTTGCGGTAGTCGAATTTTTCCACCGCTTTGATCAAGCCCAGGTTGCCTTCCTGGATCAGATCCAAGAAGTGCATGCCGCGCCCGGCGTAGCGCCGGGCAATACTCACCACGAGGCGCAGGTTGGCCTCGGCCAAGTGCCTCTTGGCGCTCTCGTCACCTTGCTCCGCGCGTTTGGCGAGGTCGACTTCCTCCGCCGCGTCAAGCAGGGGAACACGGCCGATTTCCTTGAGATACATGCGTACCGGATCGTCAATGGCAATGCCCTCGGGCAGTGAAAGGTCGATCTCCGCCTCCGCCTCGGTTGGTGCAAGGACGGCGGGGAATGGAAAGCCGGTCTCGTCCGCCGCGGGCAGGACCTCAACGCCGCTGCTGGCCAGGGCCTTGTAGAGCGCGTCAATTTGCTCTGGCGCCAGTTCCACCCGGTCCAAGGTGTCCATGATCTCCTGGTGGGTGACTGAGCCCTTCTTCTCGCCTTTGCTCAGGAGTTCCCTAACAGCGGAGATGCTGGCGATCTCGAAGTCCTTGCCGTTCTCCACGTCGTGTTCCGTCCTCCCTAGGTGACGCTCGCGCCGGTTTTGCAGGTGGGTGCTGAACAGGAGGCCTCCCTGCCGCCTACACGGATGTGTTCTTGACAACGGATTCATTCTGTGTTATGGTTTAATTAATTCAGTGTATACTTATGATATGATAGGCATATTCCGCTATATATTATACCATAAAATTGAGTTTTTGTCAAGGAAATCTTTGCGCTCCCATTGGCCACGGGCGGGTCGGAACAGAGTCGCGAGAAGTGATAAGGGTTTGCGCGGGCGGGCGCAGACCCTTTGTTATTTCGAGAAATCTAGAAGAAGTGGGAAAATCCCCATCTCAGCCGGCGGCGCTGTCCGGCTTTTATCATCCCCGGAGGGACTGCACGGCCTTTCCCAGCTCGATGACTTGTTCGATATCGCCCTCGGGCGGCAGGATATCGCCAATATTGACGAGGACCCGATTCCTAAAGGCTTTGGCGATGCGGAGGCCGAAGTTCACGATTTCCCGCGTGGGCAACCGCTGCGTCAAGAGCGTGGCCGGAACGCCGCAGTAGCAGTGGAGGTCTTCCCCGGCCGCGACGGCCAGTTCCTCGGGTGTATAATTGAACATCGGCGCCGGCGTACAGCCGTCCAGGAGGTCAAAACCGGTTTCCTTGATGAAGGGGAAGAAGCTCCGGAAGTTGCCGTCGAGGTGGGTGGAGATTAACTTGCCCGCCCGGTGGAGGATGCTGGTCGCCTTTTGATAATAGGGGATGCAGTACTTGCGGTAGAAAGGCGGCGCGATCAGGTTCTCGTCGGCGTGATCCGAGATAATGGCCAGCCTGGCCGGGGCCTGGGCCGCCAGTTCCACCAGTTTCAGTTTGTGTTCGGTCATGAACTCGAGCATCTCCAGGACCACGTTTTCATGGTCATAGAGCGCGTAGATTACTTGCTCGAAGCCCATCAGATCGTGCACCAGCTGGCCAAAGGGCGAGCGCCAGAGCACCAGATCGCAGACGCCGAAGCCTTCCGTCTCGCGGTGAAACTTCTCGATCTCGTGGAAGGCCGGCGTGAAATGCTGGTGCGCCAGGGCATACTTGATGGCTTCCAGGTCCTTCAGTTCCTTCACGAAATGCTCGATCGGCGCCCAGGAACCATCCGCGGCCAACTGGTGCCTGGCCCGGAGGGTTCCGCGGGGTGTGGTTAGAGTCGTGATCTTGAACGGGCCCTCTCGGGTAATCTCCTCCGTGACCTTGTCGTCGTATGAGATCTTGACCCAGGCCGCCATATGCACGGGTAGGCCCCAGTCGTATTCCCGGTAAAAATCGAGGAAGGTCATCCTGCCCATCCTGCCCGGCAGACGGCTCGGCCGCCGGTGAAAACCCTCCGCGTCCGGGATATAGGCGCCGGGACCGAAGATCTCCTCCTCGCCCATCTCCTTGCGCGTGCATTCGTACCAGGTTGAGATGTCGGGGAAGAAGGGCAGCCGGTCGAGGGGTTTCTTCTCGAGCAGGTTGAAGAAGCGTTCGCGGTTGGTCAAATAATCCCCTCCCTGGGATAACGTGGGTTCCAAAGCCTTAAGTGTCCCTTCCAATTGGTGTAGGATGACCTCAAAGGTCAAAGCCTTCAACTTGATCGGGGTCGGTATCGGTATCGGGATCGATATAAATGCCAGTATCGGGATCGGGACCGGCATCACGACGCTTCCGCCCATTGATTGCACGGCGGAATCGTAGGATGGAAATACGACACCCGATTGCGACCCCGATACCGACCCCGACTCCGAAGGGCACTTTTCGGTTATTTCATCCGTTTCCTCACATCAGCTACGAACCTATCCATCTCCACCACCGTACTCTCCACGCGGGCTTTCTCCGCCGCGAGCGCGATGAGATGGCTGTTGATCGTATCCGCCGTGATCCTGGACGAGGCCTGGCCGCCCAGGCCGTTGATGGACCGTACGAAATCGCGCATGAGGTTGAAGTCGCCGCCGCCGTGTTTGTCCTGCTCCGCATCGAGACGAATGACGTCGCGTGCGCCCGAGGCGAAATCGACGACCTCGATCTCCGCCTTGTGGAGGTTGCCGCGCATCTGGCCCTTGGTGCCCATGAACTTCATGGTGCGGTTGAACTCGTCCGTGAAGGCGCACATGGACATGTTGATGGTGACGTCATTGGCGTACTGCAAGCATAACACCTGGTGATCGACCACGTCGTTGTCGCACTTGTAGACGCAGCGGCCGTAGGGGCCGTCCTTTAAAGCTTTAAGCCGTCCCTCCGGGCTCGTGTCCACGCTGATGACGGTGGAGGAAAAGCCCGAGTTCTCCCGGAGATAGACGTCCGGGGCGTAGAACATGCACTCGTACTTGGCCGGACAGCCGTCCAGACACCGATCGGCGGCGCCCTTGGGAGCGTTCTTGGCGTTGAAATAGGTTAGGTCGCCGAAGGAGGAGACCTTGGTGCAGTCCGCGCCGACCAGCCAGAGGAAGGCATCCATGTCATGACAGCATTTGGAGAGGATCATCGGGCAGGATTCCTGCGCATTGCGCCAGTTACCGCGGACGAAGCTGTGCGCGAAGTGCATGATGCCAACATTCTCCGCGTAATGCAATGACATGAGGCGCCCGATGCGGCCTTCGTCCAGGAACCGCTTGAGCGTCTGCATGAACCACATGTAACGCATGACGTAACATAGCATAAAGATCTTATCGTAGTTCTTGGCTAGATCCCCGATACGCAAGACTTCCTCCGCCTCGGTGGAGATGGGCTTCTCCAGTAGGATGTGGTAGCCCTTTTCCATGGCCTTGAGGGCGGGCTGGAAGTGCATCTTGTCCCAGGTGCAGATGAGGATGGCGTCGGCCATCCTTGGCCTGTCGAGCAGGTCCTCCCATTTGGCGAAGGCCATCGCATCCTTTATGCCGTGGAGTTCCTGAAACTTCTTGCGCCTATCCTCCCGCGGCTCCGCCACGGCCACGAACTGCAACTCGTCCGGATTGGCCAGGGCATAGCTGCCGTAGGCGTTCATACCCCGGTCGCCGGCGCCCAAGAGTACTGATGTGACTTTTTTCACCTCTGTTATCCCTCCCGCCGTATTAGGCGTTCCGCCTGATGTACCCGATGGAGACCGCCACGAGCATGACCAGGCCGGTAACGCACTTCTGGTAATTCGAGTTGATGGACATGAGCACCAGGGCATTGCTGATGAGGCCGATGAGCACCACGCCCAGCAGGATGCTGAGGGCGGAGCCCTTGCCGCCGTTCAAGGCGATGCCGCCCACGATGATGGAGGCCAGAGCGTCAAGGGAGTAGGAATCACCCGTATTGTACATGGCCTGCGAGACCCGGGAGACCAGGATCATGGCGGCCAGCGCGTTCATGAGGCCCACGACGATATAGGCCTTGATGAGCGTGGCATCCGTATTGATGCCGGAGACATAGGCCGCCTTCCTGTTGCCGCCGGTCGCGTAGAGGAAACGGCCGTATTTTGTATATCTCAACACGACGAAGGAGATGAGCAGAGCCAAGAGGAGGAAGGGGATGGAGGCCGGTACGCGGCTGAAGATATAGCCCCTGCCAAGGAAAGTGAACTTGTCACCCAGGTAGTAGTAGGTCATGTGGGTGAGAATCAGGGCCAACCCGCTATAGATGAAACTGAAACAGAGCGTGATGATGAAGGAGGGCGCCTTGGTCTTGACAACGGTGATGCCGTTGATCGCTCCCAAAAGGGCGCCGCTGAGCACGGCCGCCACCACCGCCAAGTACGGGGCGTAAGGTGCTAGCGCGGGCAGGACCGAAGGACCGGTCGTGCCGCCGATTTTTTGGATGATCATGCCCATGACCACGCCGATTACCGAGACCTGGGCGCCCACGGAGATGTCGATCTCGCCCGCGATCAGCAGCATCCCGACGCCGCTGGCCACGATGCCCAGGACCGCGATGGCCTGAAAGAGGTTAAGGAAGTTTTGCGGCATGAGGAAGCGGGGATTGACGATCCAGGCGATGAGGCAGATCAGGATGATGACGGCCAGGATCGCCAGGTACTGCATGTTCAACATTCTCTTGGGCTTCAGGTCGGTCAAGGACGGCGCGATTATCTTCATATTGAACCTTCTCCTTCCCCGACGCCCATCGCATGGCGCAGGATATTTTCTTCGGTAAGCTCCCCGCCTTCGAGGATTTTGGCCAGGCGGCCGTGGTACATGACGCCGACCCGGTCGCAGATCGAGAGCAGTTCCGGGTTGTCGGAGGAGATCATGATGATGATCTTGCCTTGACCGGCCAGTTCGTCCATGATCTTGTAGATCTCACCCTTGGCGCCCACGTCGATGCCGACCGTCGGTTCGTCGATGATGAGGATATCCGCCCGGGCATAGAGCCACTTGGCCAGGACTACCTTCTGCTGGTTACCGCCGCTGAGGTTGCTCACCAGTTGTTGGTTGGAAGGGGTCTTGACCGTCAGGCGGCGCGACATCTCCTCGGTTTCTTTCTGTTCCCGGCCCAGATGCATGAAGAAGCCCAGAGTCTTGGCGAACTGGACCAGGCTTATATTCTCGAAGATGGGGCGCTCCATGACAAGGCCGGTCGATTTGCGATCCTCGGTGAGGAAGCCGATCCCCTTTCTGATGGCGTCCTTGGGGTTGCGCGGGGTGAGGTCCCTGCCCTCGTACATGAGCCGGCCCGAGGCCTTCTTGTCCAGGCCGAAGATGGCGCGGGCCAACTCCGTGCGGCCCGAGCCGACCAAGCCTCCGAGGCCGAAGATCTCCCCGCGCCCCACCGAAAAGGAGATATGCTCCAGGACACCGGGATGATGGTAGTCCCGGATTTCCAGGCAAGCATGACCCTTGGTCTCCCGGCGTTGGCGTTGATAGAGGGAGGTCGAAGTACGGCCGATCATCTCGCGGATTATCTCATCCAGGCTGGTCTCCTTTACGTGGTGCGTGGCGATCTTCTTCCCGTCCTTCAGGACCGTGACCCGCTGGCAGATCCCGATGATCTCGCCGAGGTTGTGGGAGATGTAAATCACGCTGACCCCCGTCTCCGTATAGCGGTGGATCAGCTTGAAGAGTATCTGCTTACCCTTTTCGTCCAGCGAAGCCGTGGGCTCATCCAGGATGAGGATCTTGGGATGCTGGGAAGAGGCTTTGGCCAGGCTCACGAGCCTGCGCTCGATGAAAGTGAGGCTGCTGATCTTCCGCTGCGGATTGATGGGAATCTCGAGCTTATCCAGAAGCTCCGCCGCGGCCCGAGTGCAGTCCCCGTAAGCGACAAAGCCCGCCCGGGTGGGAAGATGGTGAAGGTAGATATTCTCGGCCACGGTGAGCTCCTCGACCAATTGGTTCTCCTGGTGCACGGTCTGAATGCCAAGTTCCATGGCCTGGGCCGGATCCAGGGCATGGAAGGTCTGGCCGTCGATGACGATCTGCCCGCCGTCCGGCCGCAGCGAGCCGGCGATGATCTCGATCAAGGTCGATTTGCCGGCGCCGTTCTGGCCCACGAGCGCATGGACCTCCCCCGCCGCCAGGGTAAAGTCGACCTTGTCAAGGGCCTGGACGCCGGGGTAGCTCTTATTGAGTCCGCGGATTTCCAGGACGTTTTTCTGTTCCATCAATGGTCCCCTCGCGCTACGCCTCGATTAAATAAAAGCGTTGTGAAAAACCTCGTTATCGCGGTTTCGATGAAGGCCCTCTCCCCCTCGGTCCCCATAAGCGCTAACTTAGGTACAATAGACTGAGATCGGGGCCGGTATCGGAATCGGGGTCGAAGGTTTTTTCTAGGATATCGAGTGCAGCGGTATCGATTCCGATAGCGATACCGATTCCGACCCCGAGGAAGGACCAATTAAGCGTAGTAAGAAGATTAAAGCTAGCGCATATGCCCTCGGTCCCCCCTCTCCCGCGCGTGCGGGAGAGGGGGGATGAAAGGCAAGGATCATTCAGGGGCCAGGGGAAACCCCCGGCCCCTGAATCAAAGAGTCTTTATAACACAAGCACTGCTGGAATCGTTACTTCCTGAGGTTCGGATGGTACACGCCGGTCTTCACGAAATCCTTGGCCACCGGCAGCCAAGATTCGCCCATTTCCCAGGGGATGAGCGCATTCTGGTAGGTCTTGGCGCTGACCCAGACGATCGGGGAATAGGTCTTCTTCTGGTATTTTTCGCCCTTCAGGTAGGCGATGAGGTTATAGGCGCAGATCATGCCGTGCAGCGTCGGGGATTGGCTCAGGGCGAAGTCGAGGTAGCCCTTCTTGAAGTTCTCGACGTCCATGGGAGCGCCGTTGATGGAGACGACGGCGACCTTGTTCATGTCGACCTTCATCTCGCGCATGGCCTGGATGATGCCTTCCGTGATCTCGGCGCAGCCGCCTAAGGCCGCGTTGAACTTCACGCCGGACTGGATGATGTTCTTCATGATGTTCAAGGACTTGTCGGTCGCGTAGTCGCCGTACTGGATGTCGGTGGCGAGCTTGAAGTCCTTGACGTTTTTCATCTCATCCGTCAAGCCTTTGATGCCCTGGACGATCGTGGGGCTGCCGGCGATGCCGGAGATATAGACCAGGTTGATGGGGCCGCTGACGTCCCGGCGGAGTTTGTTCACGGTGTACTTGTAGACGTCATACCAGTTGAAGTCGATATCCGCGAAGGGTTTGCCGGGGCCAGCCGCGAGGCCGCTCTCCGTGATCTGGATGGGGATCTTGGCGTCGTTCGCCAGTTTGCAAGAGAACTGGGCGCTCTCGGGCGTGGCGGCCGTCAGGTTGATGGCGTCGACGCCCATGGTGATGAGGTTCTGGACCGCGGTGGTTTCATTGCTGGGGTTGTACTGATGGAACTGGAAAGTCACCTTGAAGCCCTGTTCCTTGGCGACCATCTCGTAGGCCTGCTTGAAGAAACCGAACCAACCGGCCTCGTAAGGAAGGACCACACCGACCGTGTACTGCTTTGACGCGGAGAACACCGCTGGCCCGGCCACCGCGACCAGCATCGCGACGGCCAACAGGATGAATAGACCCTTACCGCTTCTCCTCATCTTCCAAACCTCCCATGTTTTATTAATAACGGATCATCCACGGGTAACACAGCGCCCGCATCCGTTATTTCCCAAAGGTGCCAATCCCCTCCAGTTGAGTGTAATTTTCCTGCCTCAAGCAGGCAGGACAAGTTCTGGCATCCTTAACAATACTACGGGGTCATTCCCTTTCCTGCTCAACCGGCGAGGGAATTTGTGGTCCGCTCCTCTATGACGGGCCCCCAAACTCCGCGACGTCGTCCTCGGAGAGAAAAGCCGCCTGTACTTCCATCCGCCGCTCGTTTTCCAGATCCCTGACTTCCACCATCCCGGTATCCTCGTGGATCCGTTCCAGCCAGACCGGCGCATGGCCATAATGCACGCCGATTACGCCGCGCGATGCCATGATCTCCTGCGCGCGCTTGATGTCCAGGGCGATCAACCTCCCTTATGGGAGTATTCTGCCCCAGGCGGGACCGGCAAAACCGGGGTCTCGAAAGTGGAGACCATGGCGCGGGCGAAACTGCCGACGAATGCCCGGAACCGCCGATAGACGGCCGGGATGCGCGGTCTTATGATTACCTTGACATCAAAGCATAGGTGAAGGAGAACCGACCATGCCGCAACCGGGGATCCTGTTCATGCCCCATGGAAACCTGCAGTATTCGCAACTGCACCCGTCCAAGCGGGGCTGGGTGATCGCGGAATCATACGAGCGGATCTTCGACATCGCGCTGCGGCTGGGCGTGAAGATCGCCTTTGAGGCTTCCGGCGAAACGCTCGCGATCATGGCCGCCGAGCGTCCCGACGTCCTCAAGAAACTTAGACTTGGCATCAGGGAAGGGCGGATCGAACCGGTCGGCTCGCCCCAGGTCCATATCATGCTCGCAAATATCGATCCCGAGATCGGCCTTGGTTCGTTGATCGACGGTCTGGACACCTGGGAAAAGCTCACCGGCGTCAGGCCGGTCACCGGCTGGAATCCGGAGTGCAGTTGGGCCTCGTTTATCCCCGATATCTTCCACGCGGCCGGTTACGAGATCCTGATCGCCGACGCGGATTCGTATCTCTTATCCGTCGTGCTGGGGTTGCGTGAGGCGACCGGGCTCGCCTTCGACGTCCGCGGCCATAGCAACAAGAACGCCCTGTTCGCCATGGAACGGGAGATCGCGGATAAACCCGAGGTCTTGCAAGTGCTATTCCGGCCTAATCTGCTCGCCAACGGGCTGAAGGTAATCCTGCGATCGGACATGCTCTGCAACATCTTGCTCTGGTATCTCATGGGCGCCACCGAGGGGAACCGGACCGAACCGATTAAAACTTGGGAGGTGGAGGCCCTCCTGTCCCGTTGGCGGGACCGGATCCCCGGCGGGGACGGTTTCCTGATGCCGTATGCCGAGGATGCCGAGTACGTGGGCACCACCGCTTATTTCTATGTCAAGCAGTTCGGGCAGGCCCGCTTCTTCGAACCGGCGCCCGAGAGCGCGATCCGTTTCGAGGAGATCCTTCGCTTCTCTCTCGATCTGGGTTTTTCCCCCATGACACCGCGGGAGGCCGCGGCAAAGTATGCGCCGATTCCCGGCAAAGGGTTCGAGGGCGTCGAAAACGGCTGCGCCTGGCACGGCGGCACCGCCAAGGCTTGGGGCAATACGGTCTATGCACGGATTCTGGACCCGGTCTGCCGCGGTATTTTCGAGGGTCTCAAGGCGGTGGCGTCGGCGCTGGGGGTCCAGGAACCGCGCGCGGAACCGGACTTCCATGGCGTGTTAAGCCAGATCACGGCCGCCTATGTCAGCGACGCCCGCTGGCCGCCGGCGCCCACCTCGCCCGGCCGGTTCAATGTCGAGGAGGCCTTGCGCGCACTCGAGCGGGCCAACGCATCCTTGGCCAAACTCATGAAAGAGCGGGGCCTGGAGCGGATGAAAGGACTCTACTCGCCCGGCATCATGGCCTCGCAGATTGCCGCCATCCGCGATGAGTTAATGTCGCTGCCTTATTTTGAGGAGCAAAACGGGAGCATGCGCAAATGAACCAGTACAAACGCCCCAATATCCTCATCTTCATGACCGACCAGGAACAGGCGCAGGTAACCCTGTCCGGCCATCCCTGTCTCACGCCGACCCTCGACCGGGTGGCCCGGGAGGGGATCCGGTTCACCTCCGCCTACCCCCCGATGGCCCACTGCTGCCCGTCCAGGGCGTCTTTCATGACCGGGCTTTACCCGTCGCAGCACGGGATCCATAACAACGTCCTCAACGAACAGGCCATCGGCCGCTCCCTCCGGCCCGGAGTGCGGACTTTCTCCGAGATGCTGAGGCAAGCCGGCTATCGAATGTTCTTCAGCGGCAAATGGCATGTCTCGGCCACCGAAACACCGGCGGACAGGGGTTGGGAGGAACTGCACGTCACCGCGAGCATCCATGAATATCACGGGAGCCGCCGCGACACGTTCAAAGCGATGGACTACCGTCAGACGGAAACGCCTCG
The DNA here is from genome assembly GCA_050260415.1 of Bacteroidota bacterium. Lineage (GTDB taxonomy): Bacteria > Bacillota > UBA4882 > JAAYXC01 > JAAYXC01 > JBLNCE01. Next base: position 59,011 of record JBLNCE010000055.1, read on the forward strand.
CAAGCGGGGTGAATTGCGGCGTCCGGGATGGGGGCCGCGTCCGCTTTACGGGACGGCGGCGCACGGCTATGCCGAGGACGGCGACTACATCGTGGTCAAAAAGGCCGTGGACCGGTTGGCGCGGCTCAAAGAGAGCCCGGATCCATGGTGCATGTATGTGGGGGTCAAGGGTCCGCACGATCCGTTCGTGGTCCCGGAAAAGTACGCTCGGATGTACGATCCCGGGGAAATCCCGCTGCCGCCCAATTATCACGACGATCTGCGGGACAAGCCGGCCGTCTACCGGCGGATGCGAAAGGTCTTCAGCCAGCTGACCGAGGACGAAGTCAAGGAATCCATCGCTCACTACTGGGGATATTGCAGCATGATGGACGATCTCTTCAGCGAAGTTTTGACCGCCCTGGAAGACAGCGGGCAGAAGGACGACACGCTGGTGATCTTCCTCTCCGACCACGGGGAGCATTGCGGCGCCCATGGTTTGTACGCCAAGGGCCTCAGTGCTTTCGACGAGGGTTACCGGGTCCCCTGCGTCATGCGCTGGCCCGCTTTCATCGATAGCCCCGGCCGCTCGGTCGACGCCTTTGTAACGTTGATGGACATCGCGCCGACACTGATCGAGATCGCGGGAGCGGAGAAGCTCCCCGCATGCGCCGGGGAAAGCCTGGTTCCGTTCCTGGCGGGGGAAATGCCTGGCAAGTGGCGGGAAGAAATCTTTGCCCAGTGCAACGGGGTCGAGGTCTACCACACCAGCCGAATGATACGCACCAAGGAGTACAAGTTCGTTTACCATCCCACCGATATCGACGAATTGTACGATCTGGAGCACGATCCCCACGAACTACATAATCTTGCCGACCGACCGGAAGCCGCCCCGATTAAGGAAGAACTCTATCGATTGATGTGGGAGAACGCCTTTAGATACGAAGACACCATCTTCAATCCATACCTGACCGTCGCCACGGCTGACTTTGGCCCGGCCCTGGTGAACAAGTGAGTCCGCTCCCGGGACGGGGGCTGGTTCCAAAATGGCGGAAAGGGGAGACTTGAATTGAGAAAGAGATCCCTGGCCTGGTTCACGGTGCTCTCCATCCTCTGGCTTCTCGGTCAACTGTGTCTGGCCACCCAGGATACCTCTGCGGCCGGTGTGTCCTATTCCTTTGAACTCAGCGGCTACGACGGCGGCGGTAATCAGAGTTGCGTCGCCGTCGATCCGTTCCATGCCGGCGTGGTGCTTGACGGGGCCGACATCTCCGGGTTTTACCGTTCCACGAACCATGGAAACGATTGGGCTTCGGCCAACGACCACGCCCCCGGCAGTCCCCTGCTCTTTACCATCAAGAGCGATTATAAGGTAGCCTCGATCGCATTCTCAAAAAAGACCCCGAACAAAGTGTACGCCGCAGTCGGCAACCGGGGCGCGGATGGGCGGTTCTTGGTATCCACGGACGGGGGAGAGTCCTGGGAGGCCAGGTCGGACGTACCGCATTTTTCGGGCGGTAATACGAACGCCCCCGACAAACTGCCCAACCCGCATCCCCGCTCCACCGGCAACCTGATTGCCCTCGATGAAACGAACGGCTTCATCTACGTCGCCACCTACAAAGACGGGGTCATGCGTTCATCCGATGACGGAAGGACATGGAAGACGATCGGACTGGAAGGCAAGTTTCTCCGCAGCTTGGCGAGGGATGATCAGAACCCCGACATCGTTTATGCCTGCGCCTATGGGAATGGTGTTTGGAAAACCACCGACGCGCGCGGTTCCGGGACATTCGCCAAGTTGGCCAACTCCCCGAAGACGGCCGAAGAACTCATCGTGATCGATCGTCAACTGTACGCGGCCGCCGCGGGTGAAGGTATCTGGAAATCGACCGACGGTGGGCAGACATGGACGGTGAAGTATGCTCCGGTCAATCCCGACGCGGAGATTAGCTGGTGTTCAATTGACGGTTACGCCGGGGAGAAGGGTCACGTGCTCTATGCCGGCGCTTGGCGGCCCGTGAAAAATGCTAAAAATCCGACCATGTACGAGAGTATCGTCCGCAGCACCGACGGGGGGGAGAAATGGCAACCGATCACCGTCGACCCCGCAAAGGTGCATTTCACCATGGGGGGACCGGGGGGCGATCTGTGGTGGCATTCCCAGGGCGAGATCGGCGAATTCACCATGATCGGCAAGGAGCGGTACATCCCCACGTACCTGGCGATCGACCCCCTGGATAAATCCCGGCTGTACGCCGCGGGGCGGGCCGGGGTATGGCGGACCGATAACGCCCTGGCCGATTCCCCCGATTGGTACCCGGCGGTGCATAAAATGAATACCACCATCAACAAGGAAATCGCGGTCGATCCGAAGCAGCCCAACCGGGTTTTCGTGACCGACGTCGATTGGGTCTTCGTCTACTCCAACGACCAGATGAAGCACATCTGGATGAACCGCCCCGCGGACTTGCTGCTGGGGACGGACATCGAAGTCGATCCCGCCACGACGCCTTCCCGGGTCTTCTTGGGGGTCGGCGCGGACAAACAGAACAGCAACGGTGAGATCATATCCATCATCGATCCGTCGGACCCCAAATCGACCTGGAAAGATGAAGGTTTGTCGGACTGCACCGGCGGGAAGCGTCCGTTGGGCATCGCGCTGGGGCAGGAGAAGGATGGGTCGCCCGTCCTCCTGGCGGCGGTCGAGGACAGCGGCATCTGGCGCCGCGCGGCCGGCGTCTGGACCAGGGTATGCGACAAGGCGATGCCCCCGCAAAAGACGCTCTTTGCCTCCTTTGCCTGGGCGCCCGGGTCCCAGTTCGTTTACTTGTACGACCGCGAAACCGGCGTCTGGCGGTCCGCCGACCGCGGTTTGACCTGGAGCAAGATCTGGGACCAACCCTCTTCACAGGAAGCCACCGGGTATCTCGCTCTTGACCCCAAGAACAGCAAGTTGTACGTCTCGACCGTCAAGGGGCTTTATGTGTTGGAGAACCCGGAAGGCGCGGTCAATCCCGTCCTCGTCAAGGAAGTCTTGGATCCGGGGCCGATTGCTTTTGCCGGCGGTTCGGTATACGTAACGACCCGGATGACCGTCAAACCCGGGGAAGAAAGACTATCAAACCCAAGGCCGGAAGCCTGTCTCCTGCGCTCCGCCGACGGCGGTAAGACTTGGGTCAATATCGCCGACAAGACTTACCGTTCCGCGGCCGGCTTGCCCCAGGGCATCGCGGTTGCCCCCGACGGGCGCGTCTATGTCTCCATGGACGGCACGGGCGTTATCGTCGGTACACCGTCGAAATAACCGCCAAGCGCGGCTTTGTGCTGATCCGCGAATCATGCGTGGTATCGGGACGGCATCTTATGGAACGCACCAAATCAAAAGCTTGTGGGCGTCGGAGACACGCGATATAACCGCGTTTTTCCGCCCCTGACATCTTTCGGACTAGGTGCGTTCCATAATGATGGCCAAGGCGACTTTCGCGATAGTGAATTAGTTGCCATAAATACCAGATTATTGAAAGTAGTCTTTCTATTTCTAGACAACCCTCGACCTCTTAAGAGCGGTGTGAAAAACCCGATCTTAACCACGAAACACGCGAAATACACGAAAAATAGACGATTCGGTCTGATTTGTTTCATAGTCGTTCCGACTTTATGAATAAAGGAGATGAGGACAAAAGAATCCAGAATTTAAATTAACGTGGCCCATTATTACTTTAGTTACAAAATCTAAAAAGAAGAAAGGGTGAAAAATGGTGACCATAAGACGAATTATGGGGGTAGCAGTACTTATCGCTCTTGGCCTCTTTTTGTTCGCGACAGTTGCGACAGGCGCCACCAACACCTTCAATCCCGCGGCGGACGCTTATGTCATGAGTGAAAACCCAACCACAAACTATGGTACGGCGGATGTCGAGATCATCAAAGGCGCCGGGGGAACCCTCAAGCGTGAAGCCTATATTCGCTTTGACCTTAGCGGCCTGGGAGCAAGCAGCGTCACCGGCGCAACGCTCAAGCTCTACGCGACCAACCTGCCAAACGGAGGCACGCCCGGCGTAAAGGTTATGTCAGTCAACGCGGATACATGGACGGAGACCGGAATCATCTGGAACAACAAGCCCGCTTACAACGGTACGCCGCTCCATACGGTGACTATTAGCGCCATTAACACTTGGTACAGCTTCGATATTACCTCTTTGGTAAACAGCAGCCTGGCAACTGGTGACAAGCAGATCTCGCTGGCTCTCATCGGCTTGAGCACCGAGAATCTTTCCATCCAGTTCAGCAGCAGAGAAGCGGCCAGCAACATACCTGTGCTGGAAGTAACGACCAGCGATTCATCAACGCCGACACCAACACCAACACCGACCCCGACCCCGACCCCAACTCCAACTCCAACATCTACTCCGGGGGGAGCGAGCACTTTCAATCCCGCGGCGGACGCGTATGTCATGAGTGAAAATCCAACCAAAAACTATGGCACGGCTAATGTCGAGATCGTCAAAGGCGCCGGGGGAACCCTCCAGCGTGAAGCCTATATTCGCTTTGACCTTAGCAGCCTGGCGGTAAGCAATGTTACCAGCGCAACCTTCAAGCTCTATGCCTCTAACCTGCCAAACGGAGGCACACCCGGCGTAAGAGTCATGTCCGTCAACTCGGATGCCTGGACGGAAACCGGAATCACCTGGGACAACAAGCCCGTCTATAACGGTACGCCGCTCTATACCGCGACTATTATCGCCATCAATACTTGGTACAACTTCGATCTCACCGCGTGGGTAAACAGCAACCTGGCATCGGGTGACAAGCAGATCTCGCTGGCACTCGTCGGCTTGAACACCGAAAATCTATCCATCCAGTTCAGCAGCAGAGAAGCGGCCAGCAATAGGCCCGTGCTTGAAGTGACGACGGCAAGCAGCGTTACACCTACGCCCACCCCTACTCCGACACCGACGGTAACACCGACGCCGACCCCGACATCGACCCCGACACCTACCCCGACAACCACGCCAAGCGGTGGCTGGGTATGGGAAGCCGGCGGCGCCCATGGGGGCGGGTTCGGCCAGGTCATCGCGGCCGATCCATTCCATCCCGGCTATGCCACGCTCGGCGGCGACAGCTGGGGCGTCTACAACACCAAGAATTACGGCAATCAATGGGATGCCGCCACGAAGTACTGCGAGGATCAGCCGGGAGACTTCTTCTTCATGGGTCTGGCCTATTCGATCAAGTATCCCGGCCGCGTCTATGGCTTGACCGGAAAACTGGAAAATCCGGGCGCCGGCGGTTTCGTCTACATCTTGGGTAACACATACAATTTGATCACCCGTGATGTCAACGGCGGTGAGAACGCGAACGCCGGCCCCAGGACCGACCGTCCGCGCTGCACCGGCAACAGGGTGGTACTCGACTACGACAGCGCGAGCGGCATCGAGTACATCTACGTGGCGACCGGCGCGGGCGGCGGCGTCAAACGCACGACTGACGCCGGCAACACCTGGACCGTAATCGGCATGAGCGGTTACGACCAGGGTATCACGGGTATGGCCCTTGACCCGAACGATAAAACCGTGCTCTATGTGGGCACCCATACCGGCGCTTATAAGCTAACGGGCATCCGCGGCGCAAACCCATCGCAGACGACGCTGAGCGCGGCGCCGGCGCGGGTCGAGGAGATGGCAACGATCGGCAATAACGTCTATGCCGCCTGCCACTCCCACGGCGTCTACAAGGTGACAAACGGCGGGAACACCTGGACCAAACTGGGCGGAAGCTTCTTCCCTGCCACTTCTTGGTGGTCCGCGGTAGGTGGCACCGGTAACACTGTCTATGTCGGCGGCGGAGATCCGGAAGAGGGTAAATCGATCGCCAAATCGACCGATGCCGGTCAAACATGGCGATGGGTAACGGATGTGCCCAACAAGATCAGTACGGTGATCTGGGGCGCCAACCAGGAATGGTGGCTGGCCGCCTACGTGCCGCGCATCATTCCGGGGGTCGGCGGCGGTACTTTCGAATCCGGGCAAATCGCGGTAGACCACTTTAATCCCAATATCGTTTATATCGCCGGCCGTTCAGGGGGTTGGAAGTCCGAGGATGGAGGAGATACATGGCGTCCGATGGTCAACCATCTCGGCGGTACGATGCACACCAACATCGGCGCCCAAGCGGGAGGCAATGTCGGGACCGAGTGCCTGGACTGGGTGGGCACCCATTCATCCGACCATTATTTTACCATCACGCAGTCGTCCACCCCGGGCAGCTTGGGGTCCGTAACCTTGGATCTGACCAAGAACGGGCACCGCTACCAGATAATCATGTCCGTGCCGAGGGACATCCTACTGGACGGCAAGAGTATCGCGGATGAATTCTTCCGCGCCGCCTGCGTCCGGGCGCAGGACATTGATGTCTCCGACGACGGCAATTACATCTACGTGGCCCAATACGGCGGCGGTGTACTGGTGGGGCACAAGACGCCCTAAGCGCGGTCACCGAACGGCTCCGGAGCCTTGTTTCCGTGGATCAAGGTTGGACCCTCTCCCCTTCGTTTCCCCTCCCCCGCGATCGCGGGGGAGGGGAAAGGGGTCAGGGTCTAGAGACATCAACACCAGGCCTTGCTGGGTTTTTCACCGCCTCTATATGAAGACATAGCGGCCTTCATCATTGCCAGCTTAAAAGGGAGGAGTGATGCACGGCACGATTCCAACCTGAAAGCCCTTGGTCTCGAACTTGCAGAGAAGAAAGGGTGAAAAACGTGTTTAAGAAATCTCTGGTCGTAATCTCGGTTGTCGTTATCAGCCTCTTGTTGTTCTCGACCGCCGCGTTCGGCGCCATAATCATGAAGCCTTACCTACAGGCCGTCACCACCAACAGCGTCTATGTGTTGGTGGAATGCGGTACCACCGGCACGGTGACGGTTCAGTACGGCCCAACCACATCTTATACCATGTCGGCCACCACGGAAAGCACCGCAGCCACCACGGCTTCTCCGGTGACTTACATTCACCGGGTGAAGCTGACCGGGCTGCAACCGAACCAAACCTATCATTACAAGGCCTCGCAGGGAGGCAGCAGTCCCTATCCCGATTCCACCTTTAAAACGTTGGTCAATCCGGGAACCGGCTTCCGCTTTGCTTATGTGGCCGACCAGCGCTCCGGGACAGCGATCCATGACTCGATCAGCACGAGAATCCTGAACGCCAATCCCCTGTTTTCATTATACGGCGGCGACCTGTGCGTTTCCTCGGCGTATGCGGACTACAAGAACGAGTTCTTCCGCGCCAACGAATTGAATCTCAGCGCCAAAGTACCGTTCTTCAATTCGCCCGGCAACCACGAGGCTTGGACGCAAAACACCAAGGCGTTCACCTGGGGACCCGGCTCCACGCAGGATTACTATTCGTTCGACAGCGGCGACGTCCATTTCCTGAACTTGAACACCCAAGTGGACTGCGCGGTCGGCAGCGCCCAATACAACTTCGCGCGGAACGATCTTGCCAGCACCACCAAACCGTGGAAGATCGTCAACTTCCACAAAGGGGCCTATTGTTCGGGTGGACACGGAGAAACTGCGCAGATGAAGACCTTGTCGCAAAATGTTTTCGAGCCCAACGGCGTTGACCTGGTCTTGAACGGACACACCCATTTCTATCAGCATAACCTCGTCAGCGGCATTCACCACCTGGTGCTGGGCGGCGGGGGCGCCGGCCTGGAAACGGTGGTCGGCAGCGATCCTTATGTACGAAAAACGGTGAAGGACTATAACTACGCCATCATCGATATGACCCCCACGACATGCAATGTTACAGTTTATAACGATCATGGGACGGTGCTTGACACACTCTCTCTGTCCAAAGGTCCGGCGCCGACTCCGACACCGACGGTCACGCCGACACCAACTCCGTCACCAACTCCGACGCCGGGGGAAATAACGGCCTTTAATCCCGAGGCGGACGCTTATGTAATGAGCGAGAACCCAACTCTGAACTATGGCACGGCAAATGTCCTGATCGTCAAGGGCCCCGGTGGGACCCTCCAGCGTGAAGCATACATTCGTTTCAACCTCAGCGGCCTGGGCGCAACCAGCGTCGCGAGCGCGACGCTGAAACTGTATGCCACCAACCTGCCCAACGGAGGCACGCCCAGCGTGAAGGTCATGTCGGTCAACGCCGATACCTGGTCCGAAAGTAGCCTCACCTGGAACAACAAACCCGCTTATAACGGTACGGCGCTCGATACGGTGACGGTCAACGCTATCAACACCTGGTATAACTTGGACGTTACCGCTTGGGTCAACAGCAACCTGGGAGCGGGGGACGCGCAGATCTCGCTGGCGCTAATCGGCTTGAACACTGAAAACCTATCCATTCAGTTCAGCAGCAGTGATGCGACCGGCAACATACCTGTGCTGGAAGTGAAGAGCAGCGGCGGCACATCGACGCCGACCCCAGTACCCACACCGACGCCGACGGTCACGCCGACGGTAACGCCATCACCAACTCCGACTTCAACACCCACCCCAACGCCGACGGTGACGCCGACCCCGACTCCGTCGCCGACTCCGACGCCGGGGGAGATCAGCACCTTCAATCCGGCGGCGGACGCTTATGTCATGAGTGAAAACCCGACCACGAACTACGGCACGGCGAATGTCGAGATCGTCAAAGGCCCCGGCGGCACTCTCCAGCGTGAAGCGTACGTCCGCTTCGATCTCAGCAGTCTGGGAGCAAGCAGCGTCGTCAGCGCCACGCTCAAGCTTTATGCGGTCAGCCTGCCGAACGGCGGCACACCTGGAGTCAGGGTGATGTCGGTCAATTCCGACGCGTGGACCGAGACCGGGATTACCTGGAACAACAAGCCCGCGTATAACACACCGGCCCTTGCCACCCAGACGATCACGGCCATTAACGCTTGGTATACGTTCGATATTACCGCTTGGGTGAACAGCAACCTGGCCTCGGGCGATAAGCAGATCTCGTTGGCGCTCGTCGGTCTTAGCGCGGAGAACCTTTCCATTCAGTTCAGAAGCAAAGATGCCGCCAGCGAATTACCGGTGCTCGAAGTATCGCCATAATACTTCAACAAGTCATGGTGTGCTAAACTCGGATTTCGAAAGTACCTTGTTTAGCTGCGGCTTTGGCGCGAAATCACGTACGCGGCAAAGCCGCTTGTTTTCCAGCACTTGCGAAATCTCGACAACAGACACCGTCATCGGCTTCGATCCCTTGAAGATGTCAATTAAACAGAGCAATAAATACGGGGGTGATTTTGATGAAAAAAAACATCATCGTGATGTTGGTCGTTTTTTTAGGCGGGTTATCGCTCATTACCAGCGTTTTGTTTCCGCAACAATTGCTCTCGGCATCGGCCACTTATACTTTCGGCCCTAGCGGCCATGATGGCGGAGGAGGCCAAAGCGCGATTGCGGTTGATCCGTTTCATCCGGGGACGATCGTTTCCGGCGCGGATATCTCGGGATTTCACCGTTCCACCGATTACGGCAGGAACTGGACGCCTGTGAATATTCATGCCGCCGGCTCACAGGCGATGTTCAGTCTCAGGATGCAATACAAGGTGGCCTCGGTGGTTTTTTCCAAGAAGACCGCGGATAAATTGTACGCCGGCGTAGGCCACCAGGGTGCAAACGGAGGCTTTGTCCTTTCCACCGACGGCGGAAGAACCTGGACTCTGAAGTCGACGGTGCCGCAGTTTTGCGGCGGTAATACCGCTTCGCCGCTGCCGAACCCCGGACATCCAAGATCGGTGGGCAAGCTCATCGTCTTGGATCCTAGCCAGACCAATGAGTACATCTATGCCGGTACTTACAGCCAGGGGTTGATGCGTTCCAACGACGACGGGGCAACCTGGACCACGCTCGGACTCAGCGGTAAGTACATCAGGGGTGTGGCGATCGATGAGAACAATCCCCAAACGCTGTACGTGGCATGTTACGACACCAACGGCGGCACCAGTGAAGCGGTATATAAGGTTACGAGCGCAAGAGGCACCCCTGACATTACGCGCCTTGATACCAGCTTCTTCGCGGCCGAGGAACTGGTGGTCGTAAACGGGGTTCTTTACGTCGCGGCCAACGCTGACGGAGTATGGAAATATGACGGAACCGCCTGGACACAATTGTATACGGATTCTACCCCGAGTATCTTCTATTCGATCGACGGTTACTGGAACTCATCCACCGGCAAGGCGGTGATTTTTGCGGGTACCGCGGATCACGCCAGACCCGTTGCCGGTTCAACCTATCTGCATTACAGCATCATCAGATCAACCGACTCGGGAGCTACCTGGACCTGCCTGACGGATGATGAGACAAAGCTTCACCGGAACATGCCGATGGGAGATGCCGACGGTGAAATCTGGTGGCATTCGCAACACGATACATGGTACCAACCTATCATGGGCGGTATTACTTACGTTGCCTGCCAGCTTGTACTGGATCCGACCGATTATACACACAATCGACTATACTCCGCCGGACGCGCCGGCACATGGCGTACCGATAATGCGCTTGCCGCCGATCCTGATTGGTATCCGGCCATGAGACACATGAATGTTACCATAAACCGAGGTGTTGTTGCGGACCCCAATGATGCAAACCGAGTAGACATTCTTGACGTCGACTGGGTTTACTTGTGGTCCACCGATAAACTGAGTCATATGTACATGAATAAGCCAACCGAGGATTCGGAATACTGCCTTGCGCTCGACTCGACTACAGATCCTTCCAATCCTTCCACGGTTTACCTGGGCGCCGGGACAAACCTCTACTACCTGGCCGACCCGTTGACACCTGGTTCCGCCTGGAGCACCATTCTATCCGGGCAGGGAAGGGTGCTTGGCGTGACCGTAAAGAAAGTCGGAACCGAGCGGGTAGTTATTGCCGCTTGTGAAGGCACCGGAATATGGAGAAAACAGGGTTCGGCAGATTGGGTGAACGTCTATAACAGCGACAGCGTATTGACAAATATGGCCGGGCAGGATAAAGCCATTTTCTCCTGGGGCGGCGGCACATCCGCGACAGTTTATTTTACGGATCGGGTAAACGGCATCTACCGTTCACTTGACAACGGCTCGACCTGGACCAGGGTCAACAGCAGCATCGTCGGATCGGGCGACATGGCCAAGTATTGCGGGTTTGTAAGTTTGGACCCAACCGATGACAATATCTTGTACATTTCAAACACCGGCGGGGTATGGAAGTCCGCCAATGCCAAAGCCAGTAATCCGACCTTCTCCGATATTACCTCGGCCATTCCGGGGCTTGGCGTCCCGGCCGCGCTTACCCACGATGATGACGGCAATGTTTACCTGGCGTCGATCGTAACCGCCACTCAAGATCCGAAGCTTTTCTTCCTGCAAAAAGGCGGAGGCACTTGGACCGATATCGCTGACCCCGGTTATAAAGCGCAGGCGGGGTTCTTATGGCAGATCTCCGTTGGACCGCGTCCGGATCACGTGATTTATGCAGCTTGTGATGCAACCGGTGTGACCGTGGGTACTTTAGCTTCCTTGCCTACGCCTACATCCACGCCGACACCCACGCCAACCCCAACCCCGACTTCAGCCCCTACACCGACGCCAGGCAATATCTTGTTCTCCGATGATTTTGAGGGGGGCAATTTCAACAATTGGGGCAACGCGAGTTCTACTACAGCCGAAATCTGGACGGCTAACGTCCATCAAGGAGCATATTCCGCTAGGATCTACAACCTGACAGGCGAGGCTGATTTGCTTAGTAAACCTCATGATACGACCGGTAAGTACGGTATGACTTTAACGTATTGGATTAAGATGCCTACCTTGGCATCCGGGCATAAACTGTTGGTCGAATATACTACTGACGGTACGACCTACGTTGCTGCCCATACACTCAGCGCTGTAATCGCAAAATGGACCCAAAAGACATTCACCTTCCCGTCAAGCTGCGATAATAATCCAAACTTCAAGTTCAGGTTCAGAGCGCCATCGGCATATTTCTCCGGTTCGGATGTGGCATATCTGGACGAAATTGTGGTAAGTGACTAAGAACTGGTATATTAAAGGTGCCAGGCATCGGCTTCGACGTCCAGAGCAATGACGCTAGGTGACACTGGTAAGAGAGCGGGGACGGTGGGCTCGGCTGGCGATGGCCAACGAGCCCACCGCAATCCGGCCTTTTTCGCAGTCTTTGGCGGCGTAACCGACTACAATAAGGCTCGGGAGGGCAGAAGCCTACACAAACGCCGAACAGAGCGAACGCACGGCCTAAACGTCGAGGCATTTCGGCGTCTTGGGGACTATGCGGGCGAGCAGGGAATTCATATCGGACTTCAGAACTTTACTCGGCGAGGGGCTGCCTCCACGGCGGAACTATTGGCAGCTCCTTAACGCGATTGGCAATTCGGCAATCGGTATCACTTTTGACACATAGACCCATTGTCCCTGATTGCCGACCGATGACGGGATCTGCCGATAGACCATCTATCCTTTATCCCCCATAATTTAGTCATGGAAAGGGACTAGAAACGCGGCGACGGTATTTCTGTCGACCCGATCAGCGAGTAGGTGAATTAAGGATGAAGCCCGCGATATCCCAAGATATATACGGGTACGGGACGGAGCGAAGACGGTCGGAATTCCGCAAAAAGATTGGCCGTAACTGGGATCTCTACCTTTTGATCCTGCCGGTGTTAGCGTATTTCGTCATTTTTCATTACTGGCCGATGCTCGGGATCCAGATTGCATTCAAGAAGTTTTACGCCATCAAAGGCATCTGGGGTAGTCCCTGGGTGGGATTTGAGAATTTCGCACGCTTCTTCGGATCGTATTATTTTTGGCGGCTGATCGGGAACACCTTGGGCATCAGCTTGATGCAATTGGTGATCGGATTTCCGGCACCGATATTGCTGGCTTTGATGTTGAATGAGGTACGTAATAAATACTTTAAGAAATCTGTTCAAATGATAACATATGCACCACATTTTTTGTCGATTGTGGTAGTAGTTGGGATGATGGTGGCATTTCTTTCACCTACGACTGGGAATGTTAATTATTTAATTCAATTACTTGGTGGTAAACCCATATTCTTCATGGCGGAATCGAGTTGGTTTAAACCCCTGTATGTATTGTCAGGCATATGGCAAAATGCCGGTTGGAGATCGATCATTTTTATCGCCGCGTTGGCGAATATTGATCCACAGTTATATGAGGCCGCCGAGGTCGATGGCGCCAGCAAACTCCAGAGAATTAGGCATGTCACCATACCGGGTATCCTGCCGACGGCAATCATCATGCTTATTATGGAAACCGGCCGGGTGATGAATATCGGCTTTGAAAAGGCATTTTTAATGCAAAATCCGGCCAATATTGCCGCATCCGAGGTTATTTCCACATATGTTTATAAAGTGGGCTTGTTGAATGCTCAATTCAGTTTTGCCACGGCGGTCGGACTCTTTAATGCGGTAGTAAACATTTGTTTACTGCTAATGGTGAACCGGATCGCAAAACATGTCAGTCAGACCAGTCTGTGGTAGGAAGGTGACTACAATGAGTGTAACCAAAAAAACGAGTGGCGATAGGATTTTTAGTATTTTTAACATAAGTTTATTAACTGCCATCTCTATCATAATTCTATATCCATTAATTTATATGGTTAGCGCATCTTTTAGTGATCCTGAAGCTGTAATTCAAGGGAAAGTTGTTTTACTTCCAGTAAAATTCAATATAGATGCTTACCTTAGAGTGCTCAAGAACCCCGATATCTTAATAGGTTATCGTAATACGGTCCTTTACACAACGGTTGGCGTCATTGTTAATATAATAATGACCACCTTCGCGGCCTATCCTTTATCGCGAAAGAATTTTTATGGGAGAAACGTAATCACTATGTTCATTACGTTCACCATGTTTTTTAACGCTGGTTTGATCCCTAATTATTTGGTGATAACGCAGTTGGGTCTACGTGATAATTTTTGGGTGATGATTTTTCCTGGGGCGATTACAGTAATGAATTTAATCATTATGCGGACCTTTTTCCAAAATTCAATCCCAGAAGAATTATACGAGGCCGCCTTTACCGATGGATGCACCAATATCCAAGCGCTTTTCAAAATAGTCTTACCCCTCTCTAAACCAGTGCTCGCTGTCATGGTATTATTTTATGGGGTAATGCATTGGAACTCCTTTTTTAATGCCTTGATCTATTTGACTGATCGGCAAAAATATCCGTTGCAAATAATTTTACGGGAAATACTCATCCAAAGCAAGATGCAAGACATGATGGAGAGCAGCTCGGAAGCAGTCTATCGCCAACAGTTGCTCTATGAGACGTTGAAATTTGCAGTTATTGTGGTTTCCAGTCTACCGATGTTGGCTATCTATCCGATCATTCAGCGGTATTTTGTCAAGGGAGTCATGATCGGAGCGATCAAAGGATGAATTCCGACGACACCAAAAGGGGGGATAGCACAGTCAAAGTTCGCGCCAGTAACGGGATTTAGGGCATTGAAAAGTAATGAGGGGGGTAATATCCAGTGCTTGGAAGAAGACTTCTAGTGCTCCTAATGGTGTTGGCAATCGTCGCCGTGACTGGATTTGCGGCCACGGATGCCAATTTCAATGCAAAAGGATACCCGATCGTCAAGCAGCCTATCACATTAAAGATGATGGGCAGTAAAACCATAACTCACGGTCCATGGGATAAGATGTTAGTCTTCCAGGAGGTTGAGAAAAAGACCGGTATTCATATTGTCTGGGACACGCCGCCGGAAAACATCTATATGGAACGTAAGAGTATCATCTTCGCCGCCAACGAATTACCTGATGCATTTTTCAAAGGTCAACTAAGTAGCCAGGAAGTTGCCGATTACGGTTCTCAAGGATTGTTGATCCCTCTTAATAAACTAATTGACAAATATGCCCCAAACTTCAAAAAGGTTTTGCGTGAATTCCCCGATGTCAAGAAAACCATTACTTCCGCCGATGGAAATATATATTGTTTGACAGGAGTTACCGGTTATGCTGACGGGCTAATCAACGCCCCCACCTGGATCAATAAGAAATGGCTCGATGCGTTGAAGCTGCCCATGCCGACCACCACCGATGAGCTATACAAAGTGTTGAAGGCATTTAAGGAAAAAGATCCGAACGGAAATGGGAAACAAGACGAAATCCCCTTGGCGGCCGCGACAAATTTCGCGGTGCCAACCCAAGCGCCGGATATTATTCATTCGTTGAGAGGCTGTTGGGGACTGGGCAACCGCGGCACCACCGGTACGGCAGACTTCGATCTGGATAAGAGCGGTAAGGTTCGCTACATCCCGGTTGACAGCCGCTATAAAGAACTCTTGGCCTATATTAATAAGCTCTATGTCGAGGGGTTGGTCGATAAGGAACTTTTCACCCAAAAGAAGGCCCAATATCAGGCCAAGGGCAGTCAAGGTCTTTACGGAATGTTCATACGTAATACTCCGGATCAGGCGGGCGCCGTAAAGTATATGGCGGACTATGTCGGGACCGGCTGTTTCAAAGGCCCGCATGGGGACAAATTGCATTCAAATGTATCGGATCCTTCTTCCAACCCGGTCGGGGCATTCGCGATCACCAAAAAGAACAGGTATCCGGAAGCCACGATGCGGTGGGTGGATTATTTCTATGGCGAAGAGGGCGCGATCTTGATGGCGGCCGGGATCAAGGGCGTTACGTACCAGGTACTGCCCGATGGCACCATCACATACATGGAAAACATTACCAAGAATCCACAGGGGCTGACCCAGAACGATGCAATCGGCCAGTTCAGCCCGATTCCAGGCGGCGGAATACCCCGCCTAATACTGGAAAAGTACGATCTCCTGCCTAAAAATGCGCCGGCTGCCAAGGCGGCACGCGCGTCGGTCGTTCCATACATTCCGAAAGAAGTTTGGCCGGAATTCACATTCACGGAGGCGGAACGAGCCCAGCTCAGCGTGCTGCAAAACGATATCAACACCTATGTCCGGGAAATGGAAGCGAAATTCATCATGGGCGCCGAGCCGTTATCGTCCTGGGACAAATACGTCGCGCAGGTCAAGCGGATCGGTCTGGCGAAACTTTTGGAGATCTATACGGCCGCCTATAAACGATGGAAGAGCGGCAGGTAATCAGGTAACTCTGGTCTGAGGAACGGATGGATTTCCACATTCGTTCCTCTGACTGCCCCTTTATTGTCGTAACCGGGGGTGACAACGATGAGATTACAGAACATCCTTCAAAGTAAAAAATGGACTGTTCGATTTTATAAATATATGTTATCTTATATCTTATTCGTTGTTATCCTATTAAGTATCGTGGGCGCAGTCGTTTACAGCAGATTTATCACCACCCTGAGAAGCGAGGTAGAAACCTCTAACATTGCAGCTCTAACACAGATAAAAGCTATTATCGACTTAAGAATCAAAGAAATGAAGAAAATTTCCCTCCAGATCTCAACCAATCCTCAGCTCACTTCCTTTTTTCTGAACAATGGGGCAGGATATGCTTCTTATTGCGCTATAAGGGAGTTGAATGACTACCGTGCCAATAACGGATTTATTTATGACATAGCTCTTTATTATAGTAAACATTCAAATATTCATGCGGCAAGTGGTACTTATACCATCGATTTATTTTTTGATATTTATCAATACAACGATTGGGGTAAATCTGATTTTCTCAATACTATTAACACATTAAAATACCCATTGATGCGTCCGGTGGAATCAGTGAATTTGAACGGTTCCCACCCCACCGGATTTGCCACTTTTTTGTACCCAATACCAGTTGCTTCTACCCATCCGTACGGGGCGGTTATTTTTTTGATCGAGGAATCTGTTCTGAAAAGTATCGTCAAAGACATCTTGAAAGACTACACCGGATTAATTATCATTTTGGATCAAGAAAACCATCCCATTTTATCAGTACCTTCTGGAGAAATAATAGATATTGAACAGAAAGTCGTGGATTTAATAAAGACCGAGGATATATCGGAACAGATCGGAAAGATGTCCATTCAAGGGAAACAGTATTCCATTGTCAAATCTGTATCCAGCTTTAATGGATGGCAATATTTAACGGTCATGCCTACCGCTCAATTCATGCAGAAGGTACGTGCTAGTTACTTAGCGTTCAACCTCACTGTTATTGGTGTTTTACTTTTGGGTATCGTGATGTCATTCTTTTTTGCCAATAACAGTTATCGACCATTGCGTAAATTGGTCGATATTCTGAGGGGTCGATCAGATGAGAGCGCCAATCAGGCATACACCGATGAAATAGCTTATATTTCCGATACTATTTTCCAAGTGACCAAAGAAAACCAAGGCCTGATGTCAAGGCTTAAGAACAAAGCGGGCATGATAAAAGAGCAATTGTTATTGCGTTTGCTTTACGGGAGGATCCAAGCTGGGGACCAACTTGATGACATGTTGGAAATTTCCGGTATTAAGCTGACAGAACCCTATTTGGCTGTTGTTCTGTTGTTAATCGATGATTATGAGAAATTCAAAGAATCCAATACCCAATCAATGCAGGACATTTTAAGATTCAGTATGGTAAATACCACGGAAGAATTATGTGCGGAGATTGGGCATGGATATGGCATGGACCTAGTCGATAATATCGGCTTAGTATTTTTGCTGAATTTACGCCACGATGATAATGAACAACTTAGAAGTTTCATCCAACGCGTGAAGATTTTTTTTAGAGACTATTTCAATATAACACTTACGGCCGGTATCGGTAATATTTATTCAGATTTATCGTCGGTTTCGGACTCTTTCAATGAAGCTCGTACGGCCGCTTATCATAGATTGATTATGGGTCGAGATCAAATAATATTTTATCGTGATCTCGATGACCATAACGAAACCAGATATTATTACCCGGTTGAACAGGAACAGCAACTGGTGATGGCGATCAAGCAAGGCGACGGCGAACAGGCGCGTAAGATAATCAACCGCATTATTGGAAATCTGCGGGAACAGCATACCGCGCCAGGCACCATACAGTACGTATGGTTCGGGATCATCGTGACCATCGCCAAGATCGTAGACGAGATGGGCATCAGTACGGTGGAATGCGTGGGAGACAGAATTGAGGATTTAATGGCCCTGCAATTCGAGACCCTGGGATCTTTAGAGGATCGGCTCGGCGTACTCTGCGTGACGGCCAGTGCATATATCGAAAAGCACAAAAAGAGCAGGAAGACCGATCTGAAAGAAAAGATCATGGCGTATGTAAGCGCCAATTACAGCGATAATAGTCTTTGTGTCGACCGGCTGGCGGAAGTTTTCGCCCTTTCGCCCTCATACATTGCAAGGTTTTTCAAGGATCAAACCGGCTACTCCCTGAAACAATACATCGATTTACGGCGCATGGACAGGATCAAGGTCCTGTTGAAGACCACCAATATGACCCTTAAAGAGATAATCGGCCAGGTCGGCTACGTCGATGAAACAAACGTCATTCGTAAGTTCAAAAAGTCCGAGGGCATAACCCCGATTCAGTATCGCACCATCGCCAAATAGCCGATCAATGTCATAACTGCTGATAGACGCGATGGGCATCTTGGTTTAGGCTATTTAGTGGAAGCAAGCACCTCCGGCGTGCCGCAGGGACAACTGAGGATGAAAATGTCCCGACCATACTCGTACTCAGCGAAGTGGAACGCGTACTCGTGATCGAGCATTCCCGGCGAGTACGAGTACATGTACGTGTACGAAAGTTAAACCATGGCAAAGGTTGTTCTCAGGCTAGAATGGCTGCTTCAGGGAGTGACGTTTTTGAACATACTGATTATCATGTCGGACGAGCATTCCCATCAGGCGATGGGTTGCAGTGGCCATCCGATCGTTAAGACGCCGGTCTTGGATCGATTGGCCGGTGAAGGAACCATCTTTACCAACTGTTATACTCCCAGCCCCCTGTGCGTCCCCGGTAGAGCGAGTTTCTTTACCAGCCGGTATGTCCACCAACTAGGCACCTGGGATAACAGCACCCCTTACGACGGCTGCGTAAAGGGAATATCGCATTATTTGTCGGAGCAAGGCTTTTCCCTGTCGAGTTTTGGAAAATGGGATTTTCATCCGGAAGGATGCTATGAGGGTCTTGAGGCCGAGCTATTCGGGGTAAGAAAGAAGCCGGATATCGAGGCCTTGTTTCGAGAGACCGGTAGAGTGCGACCGAATACCGAGAAGCGCTTTCGCGATATGGGCGTCAGAGATAAGCTCTCCCATGACGAGCAGGTTCGGGATGCCGCCATCCGCTGGCTGCGGAACCACCACGAAGGGGAGAAGCCCTGGGTTCTCTACCTCGGTTTCACGCAGCCGCATTTTCCTTTCTACGTAAAGAAAGAGTTTTGGGATTACTATCGCGGCACTCTGAAAGAGACACCAAGTGTGGCCAAGGAGCCGTTCACTTCCTTGAACGAACCCTTATCGGCTTTGCGCCGCCACTTCCGAGGCGATGCCGCCGATGACGAGATAATCCGGATGGCTCATGAAGGGTACTATGCGGCGATCTCGGAGTTGGATGACAACGTGGGCCGGGTCCTGGCAACCCTGGAAGAGGAAGGGTTGGCCCATGACACGCTGGTCATCTACACCAGCGATCACGGCGAACAACTCGGCCATCACGGTTTGTGGTGGAAGTGTTGCATGTTCGAGGAGTCGGTGCATGTACCCCTGATTATGAGAGGTCCCGGGATCAAAAAGGGGGGAGAGGTCGAAACGCTGGTCTCCCTCGTGGACATCTTCCCCACGCTTTGCCAGGCGTTGGCGCTGGCGGCGCCCGCGAACACGGTCGGCAGGTCGCTGTGGAATCTTGCCGTGGGGGAAGCGGATGTGGCGAGGGACGATTTCGTCTTCAGCGAATACCACGCGCACGGCATGCCGGTCGGGATGTATATGATCCGCTGGCGGAACTGGAAATACGTTCATTACGTGGGCTATCGCCCGCAGCTTTTTGACTTGGCGGGCGACCCCGAGGAATCATGCGATCTGGCGGGGCTTGAGCTAGACAATAGTACACGGGGGGATATAATTCGGGAAGTCATGGCCGAGTGCGAAAAAAGGCTCTATTCGGTCTGCGATCCGCAAGCGGTCGACAGGAGGGCGAAAGGCTTCCAGGCCAAATTGCGAGCGGAATTCAAACTCGACGAAGACGGCGCGGGTAAGGCAAACTTGCCGGTTCCCCATCCGGAAGCGTTGCACATCCAATAAGATATCGAGGTATCGCAGAATCAATGGTAAGGAAGGGTTCTTAATGTCCGCCAGGCCCAATGTTCTGATTCTCTTCACCGATCAACAGCGTTATGACACAATCAATGCGGCTGGTTATCCTCACATGATCACCCCTAATCTCGACAACCTCGCCGCAGAGGGTTGCCTTTACCGCAACGCGCACTCCACCAATCCGGTATGCATCCCGGCGCGCCACGACCTGCTCACCGGTTTGCCAGGCCGGGCGCACGGGTACTTCAAGAATGTCCGGCAGCCCATCAAGGATTATGGTTTGCCCACGCTGCCCAGGATCTTTTCCGAAAACGGGTACCGCACGGCCGCCATAGGGAAGATGCACTTCATTCCCGTCAGAATGCACCATGGATTCAGTGAGATGTATCTCATGGAAGAAATACCGCGGCGCAGGCAGGACGACCAATATGCCTGTTTCCTGAAGGAGCAAGGATTGGGACACATACAGAATATCCACGGCGTCAGGCCCGCCATATACAGCCTGCCGCAGAATTCCCAAATGGATGAAGCCCATCATGGATCCACGTGGGTGGCAAACAGGACGATTGAGTGGCTCAAAACCAACGGGAACAGACCTTTCTTTGTTATGTCAAGCTGGATCCATCCGCACCCGCCGTGGGATCTGCCACAGGAGTACCACGGCCTATACAGAGGCAGAGATTTGCCTGAACCGGCTCCTGTATCGAGAAGCTATCCTTTTGCGCGTGAGAAGAGCGAATGGTACGGGGATTTTGATACGGAAGCGGAGAAACGCGCGATACGGGAGGCCTACTTTTCCGCCGTCACGATGGTGGACAAGAACATCGGCCGGGTGCTGGATCACCTTCGGGAGACGGGCCAACTGGATAATACGCTGGTCATCTTCACTTCAGACCACGGCGAAATGCTGCAGGACAAGGGGTTTTACTCGAAACCACTGCCCTATGACGGGACCGCCAGAGTGCCGTTGATCGTTAGATATCCAATGGAATTTGGTGGGGGAACAATCAGCGAGGAATTTGCCGACCTGTTTGATGTCCTGCCCACCTGCCTGGATATATGCGGTCTGGACTATCCAGGGGATGGGGCCATTTTGCCCGGCGAATCGCTCCGTGCCCCGGGACGGGGAAGAGACAGGGAGCACCAGATCTCCGCCTCCGGGATCGATGCCGACAGGTGGATTATGAGCCGGAACAGGCGGTACAAATACATCTACTGGTACAACCAAGGCACCGAGGAATTATACGACATGCGGGAGGATCCACGGGAGTTTGTGAACCTGATCGAAAGCGGCGGGTTCCCGCAGGCGGTCTATGAAGAACTGAGAAGAAAGGCGATGGCGTTCGAGAAGAAATGGGGCCCGGAAGGCATGATCCATGATGATGATTTCATTGTCCTGGATGGCAAGATAAAGCCGCTAGACTCCCACGCCAAGCGCACCTTTTGGCAGAATAGGCAACTGCAGTACTTCGACGAGCGGATCGGCGAGGAAAGGGCGGCCGAGTTCATCAAGGAAATTTATCATGCCATGGAAAACGAGGGGTGCATGGGAAAGAGTCTGGAGGAAATACTCAACGACCCTGATTTGAAGGAAGATTTCCTCGAAAATCTGAGGAAATTCGGGTTGAGTCCGGAGATGGAAGAGATGCTTTTTAAATAAGGGACCTATTCCGGCGTACGCGGAGAGATATAACAAACCGGTGAACAGATGAAAGGTAAATCATTACGGATGACACGGGAGATGTATGCATGAAGGTAACGGAAGCGAAGATTTACCTCGTCGAAATCGGCGGCCGTCATCCGGTGCTGGTCAAGGTCCTGACCGACGAAGGCATTAGCGGCGTGGGGGAGGCGGCGATTGCCTACGGGCTTGGCAAGACCGCGGCCGCGGGAATGATCAAGGACCTGGCGGAAGAAATTCTGCTCGGCAAGGACCCGTTTCGCATCGAGGCGATCTGGAGTGAGATGTACGACCACTCATTCTGGGCCAAAGGCGGCGGGCCGATCGTTTTTGCCGGCATCAGCGCGATCGAACAGGCGCTGTGGGATATAAAGGGGAAAGCGCTCGGCGTGCCCGTGTATGAACTGCTCGGGGGCAAATTCAGGGACCGGGCCCGGGTCTATGCCAACGGATGGTCGTTCCGCTGCGTTACCCCGGACGATTACGCACGGGCGGCGGAAAAAGTGGTCGGGGACGGGTATACGGCGCTCAAGCTTTATCCCTTGGCCGCTCCGGCTCCGGGCCCCCACGGGCGGATCCGTCACGTATCCCTCCGCAGCATCGACAAGGATTACGAAAGGGCGGTCGTGGAAAAAGTGAGGGCCGTACGCGGTGCGGTGGGGCCGGATATCGATGTCATGGTTGATATGAGCGCCGAGCTGACTACCGACGCCGCGATCCGCATTGGGAAGCGGCTTGAGGAGATGGACCTCTGCTTTTTTGAAGAGCCGGTCGATCCTTTTGATACGGAAGCGCTGAAAAAGGTATCCGACCGCGTGGACATCCCGATTGCCGTTGGCGAAAGGCTGTATACGCGGTACGGATTCCGCCGGGTGATGGAAAACCATGTGGCCGATATCCTTCAGCCGGATATCGGGAACACGGGCGGGATCATGGAGACCAAGAAGATCGCCGCCATGGCCGAGACCTATTGCATGCGAATCCAGCCGCACAACTGCGCCAGTCCCGTCTCCACCGCCGCGGCGCTGCAGTTGGCCGCCTGTATACCGAACTTCGCCATCCAGGAGGTCTATCCGTATCGTATCCCCGAGCATTTCCAGCTAGTGGATCACGCGCCGGAACTGGAGATGAAAGACAGCTTTTTGCCGATTAGCGGCCGTCCTGGTCTGGGTGTTGAACTCGTCGAGGAGAAGGTTCGGCCGTTTTTGTGGGCTGAATGCAAATTGAAAGCTAACTAGAAGCGGTCCCTCCGGCATTTTACCGGGACAACAAGTAGAAGAAAACTGGCGGCCATTCGTGCTCGTCCACCCTCCGCAGTAGCATCTTGGCTGTTACATGAGTGACTACTACGGAGGACGGGTGCTCGTACTCGTAATCGTTCTCATAATCGAACACGAGCACGATGATCGGGAAACAGCAAAGAGCAATTTTCAGGTCAGCATTCAGGAGGAGCGTAGATATGAAAAGCCCAAGAATCGCCTTTATCGGCGCGGGAAGTTATGGATTCACGTTCAAGCTCGTGGCGGACATCCTCAGCTATGACGCTTTGCGGGATTGTGAACTCAGTTTTATGGATGTAAACGGGGAAAGGCTTAACAACTTGAAGATCGTACTGGACGAGCACTTCAGGAATGTCGGGTACGCGAGAAAAGCGCTGTACACTCTGGACCTCGAAAAGGCGCTGGAAGGCGCGGATTTTGTCATCAACTTGGTAAAGATAGGTTTCTTGGAAGCATCCGAAATCGATATGGATATTCCCAAGAAATTCGGGCTGTACCAGACGATTGGCGACACCTGCGGCGTGGGGGGTGTGTTCAGGGGTCTTCGCACGATGATTTACGACATCAAGTTGTGCCGGACGATAGAACGGGTAAGCGCGCCGGGCGCGGTCGTGCTCAATTATACGAACCCCCAGTCGATGCTGGTCATGGCCGCCGCCGCCACCAGCAGGATCCCCTTTGTGGGCTTGTGCCACAGCGTTCAGGGAACCACGCGCCTGATCGCGAAGTATCTCGATGTTTCCTATGAAGAGCTGACATACGAAGCAGCGGGCATAAATCATATGAATTGGATCCTGAAACTGGAAAGAAACGGGGAGGATCTATATCCCCGGTTCAGGCAGTTGGTCAAGGAGCGCGGCATATACGACAAGGAAGAGAAAGGCGACGAGATCGAACCCGGCTTCGGCGCAACGCGCCTCGATATGCTTAACCGCGTTGGCTACATGGTGACGGAATCCAGCACGCATTTTGCCGAGTACGTGCCGTATTATCTGCGGACCCGGGATACCAGGGAAGTATATGGAATCCAGGTGGACAGATACAAGGCGAACATAGCGAGAAAGGAAAAACAATATCAAGGCTATGTCGAGAGCGCCAGGAAGGGTTCGCTACCGAAACCGGCACGCAGTACCGAATACGGCTCGATGATAGTCAACGCCATGATGACGAACGAACCATGCAGAATCTATGCCAATGTGATGAACAAAGGTTTGATCACCAACCTGCCGGAATTCAGCGCCGTCGAAGTGGCCTGCCTCGTGGATCGGAACGGCGTGCAGCCGTGCCATTACGGCGCGTTGCCGACTCATCTCGCCGCTCTGTGCCGATCGAATATCAACGTGCATCAGCTTGCGGTGGAGGCGGTCCTGAATAAGGATCGCAAATCCGTGTATTGGGCTTTGATGATGGACCCGGCGACACATAGCGTGCTTACCTTGGACCAGATGCAGGAAGTGGCCGATGCGTTGATCGCCAAACACCAGGAATACCTGGGTGAGTATATTAGATAGAGGAGGCGAATCAGGATGGAAAACGGATTGTTGCTGAAGGATTATCGGCCGGAAAGCACTTTGAGGGCGAAAAGAACACCCATCGGTAAGGGTAAATACCCCGTTATAGACGTACACAACCATTTGAAAAAAGTGTTTGATCTCGATGATGTAATAAGAGTCATGGATGAAGTCGGGGTAAAGACAATCGTTAACCTGGACGGGGGCTGGGGCGAAACTCTAAGAAATAATATCGATAGACTTGACAGGAAGTATCCCGGCAGGTTCATTACCTTCTGCAACCTCGATTTTGCGCTGATCGACGATCCGGGGTTCAAGGCGCATGTCCGAAACACGATTGCGGAAGGCGTCAAATACGGTATGGGCGGCGTGAAAATCTTCAAGGAGCTCGGTCTGAAATACAGGGATGCCAACGGCAAATTGGTCATGCCGGATGACGACCGGCTGAGAGTGATCTGGGAAACCGCAGCGGAGCAAAACGTGCCCGTACTATATCATATTGCCGACCCCCTCGCTTTTTTCCAGCCTTTGAGTGGGAGCAACGAAAGGATAGAGCAACTGACCGTGCATCCCAACTGGTCGTTTTATGGAGCCGATTTCCCCACCCGCGACGAGCTCCTTGCCTGCCAGCGCAGGATGCTTGCGAAAAACCCGCAAACGAGATTCATCCTCCCCCATATCGCCTCCAATCCGGAAGACCTGGAACATGTCTCCGAACTGCTTGATACCTACAAGAATTTCTCCGTCGATATGAGCGCGAGGGTTGGGGACCTCGGCAGGCAGCCATATACGGCCAGGAAGTTCTTGATCAAATACGCCGACCGTATTCTTTTCGGGCTTGACGGCGGTATCGAACCACAAAGATACATCATTTGTTTTAGGTTTTTAGAGACCGACGACGAGTACTTTGATTACCGGCAGCCGGGCCACAACATAATCAGCAGATGGATGGTCTATGGCGTGTTTCTTCCCGATGATGTCCTAAGGAAGATATATTATCAAAACGCACTGACGGTGCTAGGGCTGCCATGCTGAAATGGGTAGGGGCCTTCCTCCAACCGTTCGCTATTCTCAAAAGGCTCAGTTCGGGATGTGGGAGGCAAAATGAGCCGCTCAAAAAGGGGGATGTTTCATGAGCGATAAACGAAACGTCCTAATCCTCTTTACTGACCAACAACGCTATGACACGGTCAACGCGGCGGGTTATCCCCACATGATCACGCCCAATCTGGACCGGCTGGCCGCCGAGGGGTGCCTCTACGCGAACGCTCATTCCACCAACCCCGTCTGCATGCCGGCGCGCCACGATCTCTTGACCGGCCTGCCCGGCCGCGCGCACGGCTACTTTACCAACTCCCGGCAGACCATCAAGGACTACAGTCTGCCCACCATTCCCCGGATCTTTTCCGAAAACGGTTACCGGACGGCCGCCATCGGGAAGATGCATTTTCGGCCCGCCCGCATGCACCATGGGTTCGGGGAGATGTTCCTCATGGAGGAACTCCCCAAGTGCCGCCAGGACGATCAGTACGCGACCTTTCTTGAGGCCGAGGGATTGGGCCATATCCAGAATATCCACGGCGTGCGGCCCCACATCTACAACCTGCCCCAGAACTCCCAGATGGACGAGGCGCACCACGGTTCGACCTGGGTGGCCAATAAGACCATCGACTGGCTGAAGACCAATAAGAACAAGCCGTTCTTCGTCATGGCCGGCTGGATCAGTCCCCACCCGCCCTGGCATCTGCCCCCGGAGTATCAGGGCCTCTACCGCGGCCGGGATCTTCCAGAGCCGGTCCCGCTTTCGCGGTCTTATCCCTTTGCGCGGGAGAAGAACGAGTGGTTCGGCGATCTGGACACACCCGAGGAAAAACGCCGGATCAGGGAGGCCTACTATGCGTCGATCACGATGGTCGATCGCAACATCGGCCGGGTTCTGGATTACTTGCGGGACGAGAACCTGATCGAGAACACGCTCGTCATCTTCACGTCCGATCACGGGGAGATGCTGCAGGACAAGGGGTTCTACACCAAGCAACTGCCCTATGACGGCTCGGTGCGCATCCCGTGCATCGTCAGGTACCCGGAGCGGTTCACGCCGGGCGCCGTCAGGGAAGAGTTCGCGGATCTCTTCGACATCATGCCCACCTGTCTGGATGTCTGCGGTCTGGCTTACAACGGGGACAAGTACAAGCTCCCCGGAGAGTCGCTCTGCGCGACGGCTCCGCAACGGGACCGCAACTTCCAAGTCTCCTCGTTCGGCATCGGTCTGGAAAGATGGGTCATGTGCCGGAACAAGCGGTACAAGTACATCTACAACTACAACCGCGGCGCGGAGGAACTCTACGACATGCTCGACGACCCCGGCGAGACGGTCAACCTGATGGAGGCCGGGAACTATCCCGCGGAGGAGCATCGTGCGCTGAAGCAAAAGGCCCTGGAATACGAACGGGCCTGGGGGCCGGAGGGGCTTGCGGACGGTGATGCTTTCACGGTCCTGGACGGCGAGGAGTTCCACCCAAACATCTATGCGAAGCGCTCATTCTGGCAGAACCAGCAACTGCAGTACTTCGACGAGCGCAGCAACGAGGAGCGGGGTCGGGCGTTCATCAGGGAGATCCAACACGCCTATGCCAACGACGGCAACGCGGGCCGGGCCCTGTCCGAGGTCTTCAACGATCCCGAGTGGCGGGAAAGCTTCCGGGAGCATTGGCGTAAGTTCGGGACCGGTACGGAGATCGAGGATTTGCTGTTCAAGAAATAGACAAATACCGATCGCACTCCCGGGCCGCGCCGCGTCCGTCGGCGATCGCCCAAGCCACCAGGCTCTGGCCGCGGCGCATGTCTCCCGCCACGAAGATGCCGGGCACGTTCGTGGCGTAGCGGTCTGGCTCCGTCCGTACGTTGGTCCGCTCATCGCGGGCGATCCCCAGTTGCGTGAGGAGTCCATCCTCGGGCCCCAAGAACCCCATGGCCAGGAGCACGAGCTGGGCCGGCCGCACCTGTTCGGTGCCCGCGATCTCCCGCGGTACCATGCGGCCGTTCTCCGCCGACCATGCCACCTGCACGGTATGGACCTCCTTGACCCGGCCGTGCTCATCGCTTACGAAACGCTTGGTTCGGGTGCAGTAGACCCGCGGATCGCCACCGTGGAGCGCGGCCGCTTCCTCCTGGCCGTAGTCCAGCTTGTAGACTTTGGGCCACTGCGGCCAGGGATTATCCGCCGCACGCGCTTCCGGGGGCCGGGGCATGATCTCGAGCTGGGTGACGCTCCGGCAGCCCTGCCGCAGCGCCGTGGCCACGCAATCGGTACCGGTATCGCCGCCGCCGACGATCAGGACGTCCCGGTCACGCGCGGAGATATAGCCTTCATCCCCGCCGCCATTGAGGAGCCGCTCCGTATTGCCCCTGAGGAAATCCAGGGCGAAATGGATCCCGCCGAGACTCCTCCCCTCGACCGGCAGGTCGCGCGGTCTTGTGGCCCCCCCGCAGAGGACGATCGCGTCGAACTCAGCGCGCAGGCGGTCCGCCGCGTAGTCCCCGCCAACCTCCGTGTTGGTTATGAACTCCACCCCCTCCGCGGCCATGAGGTCCACGCGGCGCCGCACGAGGCCCTTGTCCAGCTTCATGTTGGGAATGCCGTAGATGAGCAGCCCGCCGATGCGGTCCGCACGCTCAAAGACGGTGACTTTGTGCCCCGCCCGGTTGAGCTGCGCGGCGCAGGCCAGGCCCGCGGGACCGGATCCGATCACCGCCACCTTTTTACCGGTGCGCATCGGGGGCGGTTCCGGCACGATCCAACCCTCGGCGAAGGCCCGGTCGATAATCGCGCATTCATTGTTCTTGATCGTCACCTGCGGCCCATTGAGGCCGAGGGTGCAGGAGCCCTCGCAGGGAGCGGGACAGACCCGGCCGGTAAATTCCGGGAAACTGTTCGTCTTGAGCAGGCGTTTGGCTGCCTCGCGCCAGAGGCCCAGATAGATCAGATCGTTCCACTCGGGGATCAGGTTGCCGGGCGGACAGCCGGAAGCCATCCCCGCGAGCAGCAGGCCGGAGTGGCAGAACGGCGTACCGCAGTCCATGCACCGGGCGCCTTGCGTCCGCATGGTCTCCTCGGGCAGCCGCCCGTGGAACTCGTCCCAATCCTTCACCCGCTCTAGCGGGGGGCGATCCTCCGGCAACATGCGCGCGTATTCAAGAAACCCGGTGGGTTTGCCCATGCTGGATTCCTCCGATCGAATATCGGGTGATAGGCAAAGGGCAAGAGGCAAAAGTAAGAACCCTTGAGAGGTGTCTCCTGGCTACACTGTGTTGGTCTTCATCGCTTGCCTTTTGCCTGCCCTTAATTTCCACTCACCCTCGACATATCGCCCTTGTTTTCCTCGAAGGCGGCCATGGTGGCTTCGTCACCGCTGAGTCCGGCCTGCCGCATGAGCGTTAGGGCCTTCAAGGCGCGCTTGTAATCCTTCGGCATCACCTTGACGATCTTCGGCACCGACTGCTCCCAACGCGCGAGGATTTTCTTTGCCGGGTTACTGCCGGTATAATCCAGATGACGCTGGATCATGTCCCGCACTTCCCGGATCTCCTCCTCTTCCGCCAGCGTTTCCAACTCGACCATCTCCAAGTTGCACCGGCGGGCGAGATCCCCCTTCTCATCCAGCACATAGGCGACGCCGCCCGACATGCCCGCGGCGAAGTTGCGGCCCGTGGTCCCAAGGACCACGACCCGTCCGCCGGTCATATACTCGCAGCCGTGGTCCCCGACCCCTTCGACGACCGCGTGCGCGCCGCTGTTGCGGACGCAGAAGCGCTCACCGGCGATGCCGCGGATGTACGCCTCGCCGCCCGTGGCCCCGTAGAGGGCCACGTTTCCGACGAGGATGTTTTCCTCGGGCACGAAGGTCGCCCCCCCCGGCGGGTAGACGATCACTTTGCCGCCGGAGAGCCCTTTGCCGAGATAATCGTTGGCGTCCCCCTCGAGGATCAGGGTGACGCCCCTGGGGATGAAGGCGCCGAAGCTCTGGCCGGCCGACCCCTTGAAAATCAGGCGGATGGTGTCTTCCGGCAGCCCCTCGGCGCCGTACTTCCGCGTAATCTCGCTGCCGAGCATGGTGCCAACCACGCGGTCCGTGTTGCGAATGGGCAGGATTGCCCGGACGGGCTTTTTCTCGTCCAAGGCGGGCGCGCAGATCTCGAGCAGGACCCGCCGGTCGAGGGAGGCCTCCAAGCCGTGGTCCTGATGGATAAGCTGCCGCCGGCCGACGTTTGGCGGAACCGCGGGCTGATACAGGATGCCGCTGAAGTCAAGCCCTTTTGTCTTCCAGTGTCCGCTCTCGGCCGGTTCCAGTCTATCCACCCGGCCGATCATCTCGTCCATGGTATGGAAGCCCAGTTCAGCCATGATTTCGCGCACCTCTTCGGCCACGAAACGCATGAAGTTGACCACGTGGCGCGGATCGCCGGCAAAGCGCCTCCGGAGTTCGGGATTCTGGGTCGCCACGCCCACCGGGCAGGTATCAAGGTTGCAGATCCGCATCATGACGCAGCCCAGCACCACCAACGGCGCGGTGGCGAAGCCGAATTCCTCCGCTCCGAGCAGCGCCGCGACCGCCACATCCCGCCCGGTCATGAGTTTACCGTCCGCCTCAAGCCTCACGCGGCTGCGTAAATCGTTCAGCAGCAGCGTCTGGTGCGTCTCCGCCAAACCCAGTTCCCACGGCAGGCCCGCGTGGCGGATGCTGGTCCGGGGCGAGGCGCCCGTGCCCCCGTCGTAGCCGCTGATTAGGATCACGTCGGCTCTGCCCTTGGCAACCCCGGCCGCGATGGTGCCGACACCGACCTCGGAGACCAGTTTCACGCTGATGCGGGCTTGCGGATTGGCGTTTTTGAGGTCGTGGATCAGCTCCGCCAAATCCTCGATCGAGTAGATATCGTGGTGCGGCGGGGGCGAGATCAGGCCGACCCCGGGCGTGGCATGGCGTACGCGGGCAATCCACGGATAGACCTTGCGGCCGGGCAGCTGGCCGCCTTCGCCCGGTTTGGCTCCTTGCGCGATCTTGATCTGTATCTCCTGGGCGCTCAGGAGATACTCGCTAGTTACGCCGAACCTTCCGGAGGCCACTTGTTTGATGGCGCTGCAACGGGAATCCCCGTTCGGCTCCGGCTTGAACCGCGCCGGATCCTCGCCGCCCTCGCCGGAGTTGCTCTTGCCGCCGAGACGGTTCATGGCCAGGGCCAGGCACTCATGGGCCTCCTGGCTGATGGAACCGTAAGACATGGCGCCGGTCTTGAAACGGCGGCAGATGGACTCCACGGACTCGACCTCCGCGAGCGGGAGGGGGTTGACATCCTTTTTGAACTTGAGCAATCCTCGCAGCGTATAGAGCCTTTGGCTCTGGTCGTTGATCGAACGGGCATACTCCTTGTAGAGCTCATAATCCTCCGTGCGGCAAGCCTGCTGCAGTTTGTGGATGGATACGGGATTGTACAGATGGTATTCCCCGTCCCGGCGCCACTGGTATTGTCCTCGACTCTCAAGGGCCCCTTCCGCCGCGGCCCCCCCTTCGAAAGCAAAGGCCGCCGCGTGGCGCATGCACGCCTCGCGGGCGATTACATCCAGCCCGACGCCGCCCACGCGTGACGGCGTCCAGGTAAAATACCGCTCCACGATCGAGTTGTGCAGTCCGACCGCCTCAAAGATCTGCGCGCCCTGGTAACCCTGGATCGTCGAGATGCCCATCTTGCTCAGGACTTTGAGCACCCCTTTGGTTGCGGCTTTGATGTAGCGTTTGACGGCTTTTTCGTAATCGATCCCGCCGATCAGGCCCGCCTTAAGCGAGGCAAACGCAAGGTAGGGGTTGACGGCGGAGACGCCGTAGCCGAGCAAGAGGGCGAAATGATGGACTTCGCGCGGTTCGCCGCTCTCGAGGACCAGGCTGACCTGAGTCCGGGTGCCCTCGCGGATCAGGTGATGATGCAGGCCCGAAACGGCCAATAAAGCCGGGATTGGCGCCTGCGCCGGGCCCAGATCCCGGTCGGACAGGATGAGGATGTTCGCTCCCTCCCGGATCCTCTCGTCCGCGGCTTGGCAGAGTGCGTCCATGGCCTTGACGAGCCCTTGCTCTCCTTGCTCGGGGCGGAAGAGGATCGGCAGGACGGCGGGCTTAAAACCGGGGCGGTCGATCGCGCGCAGCTTTGCCAGTTCGCCGTCGGTCAGAATCGGCGTCTGCAACTTGATCTGCCGGCAGCTCTCGGGGACCGGCGCCAGCAGCTTGCCCTCGGAGCCTATCATCGTCTCGGTGGAGGTCACGATCTCCTCCCGGAGAGCGTCGATCGGCGGATTGGTCACCTGCGCAAAGAGCTGTTTGAAATAATCGTAAAGCAGCTGCGGTTTTTCGGAAAGCACGGCCAAGGGCGTATCGTTGCCCATCGCCCCCACGGGATCGATCGCATCGCGGGCCATGGGGCCGATCACCAGCCGCAGGTCCTCGTAACTATAGCCAAACGCCTTTTGCTTGCGGAGCAGATCTTCGGGCGCCATCGGCCCGGCGGTTTCGGCCCCCGGCAGATCCTCCAGCTTGACCTGGTATTCGTTCAACCAAGCACGGTACGGATGCGCGGCGGCCATCTTGTGTTTGAGCTCGTCGTCAGCGATGATCCGTCCTTCCTCCGTATCGATGAGCAGCATCCGTCCGGGCTGAAGGCGGCCCTTGTAGGCCACACGATCCGGCGGCAGATCGATGACGCCGGCTTCCGAGGCCATGATGACCAGGTCGTCCTTGGTCACGTAATACCGGGAAGGACGCAAACCGTTGCGGTCGAGAACCGCCCCGACCTGTACCCCGTCCGTGAAGGCGATGGCGGCCGGACCGTCCCACGGCTCCATGAGGCAGCTGTGATACTCGTAAAACGCCTTTTTCTCATCGCTCATCGTCTCGTTGTTCGTCCACGGCTCCGGGATCATCATCATCACCGCATGCGGGAGGGATCGGCCGGCCAGCACGAGGAACTCGAGGCTGTTGTCGAAGATGGCCGAGTCGCTGCCGTCCGTGTCGATCACCGGCAGGACATGCTCCAGGTCTTTTCCGAAGAAGGGGGACTCGAAGGTGGACTGGCGCGCGTACATCCAGTTGATGTTGCCGCGCAGCGTGTTAATCTCGCCGTTATGGATTATATATCGGTAGGGATGCGCCCGTTCCCAGCTGGGAAAGGTATTGGTGCTGTAACGGGAGTGGACCAAAGCCAGGGCGCTCGCCAGGGCGGGATCCGCGAGGTCGAGATAGAACTCGCCGACCTGCGCCGCTGTGAGCATGCCCTTATAAACCATGGTTTTGCAGGAGAGGCTGGCGATGTAGAACCATTGGCCGCCTTTGGTGCGGGCGTTCCGGATGGCCTTCTCGGCCCTTCGGCGGATGACATAGAGGTTTCGCTCAAAGCTCAAGTCGTCTTGGAGATCGGGGTTGCGCCAGATGAAGGCCTGGCGGATAAAGGGTTTGGTCGACCTTGCCGTGGCCCCTAGCTTCCGGTCGTCCGTGGGCACCGTCCGCCAGCCGAGGAAGCCTTGACCCTCCTCCTTCACGATCTTCTCGAACGTCTCTTCGCAGGCTTCGCGTTCCTCGTCGTCCGGCGGCAGGAAGACCATGCCGACGGCGTATTTGCCCGCCGGGGGCAGATGCAGATGCTGCGCAGCACAGGCCGAGCGGAGGAAAGTATCCGGGATCTGCAGGAGGATGCCGGCGCCGTCGCCTGTATTCGGCTCGCTCCCGCTGCCGCCGCGATGGCTGAGATTGATGAGGATCGTCAGCGCCTGGCGCACGATCTCGTGAGATTTGCGGCCTTTGATGTCCACGGCGAAGCCGATGCCGCAGGCGTCGTGCTCGAAACGGGGGTCGTAGAGCCCCTGTTTTGGGGGCCGGCCGGTTCTCATCTTCATGCTCGAAACCTCTCCATACGTGTTAGCCTCAACAATGGTTCCTTTTTGAACCGGGAATCAGATCGACTCCATCGTTCCATGTCCCAAGACCCGGCCTGGATTCCATCCGGTCGTACGCTTCGGGTATGCCTTGCCGCCCTTTACGGAGCCGCCGAGTTCCAGAGATACATCGTTGGCGGCCTTGATCACCGCCGGAACGAGGACATTGCGCAGCCTATCCCCCTCAATGCGCCCATCGGGCCCGGATATACTTACCGCGCATACGATCCGGCCCTCATGGTTGCGTACCGGCGCGGCCGCGCAGCGCACGGCCGGCTCCATCTCCCCGAAGTCCAGCGCGTATCCCTCTTTCCTCACCTTGTCCAGTTCCTGGAGCAGCCGTTCCGGATCGGTAATCGTCCGCGTCGTGTAACGTTTGAGCACCCTGCCGCGCAGGAGATGTTCCAGTTCATCCTCGGAAAGCGCGGCCAAGAGCACCTTGCCCGAACCGGTGCAATATGCCGGCCCGCGGGAACCGAGGCGGGCGCGCATCTTGATCATGCTTTCCGCCTCAACCTGGTCGATATAGACGACGTCCAATCCCTCCAACACGGCGAGATTGGCCGTTTCAGCACAACTCTGCGCCAATTTGCGCAGGTGCGGCCGGGCGATGGCCCTGATATCCAAGGACGCCAGGAATGACGTCCCCACCTCCAAAGCCTTGAAACCCAAGGAGTAGCGACCCGTGACCGAATCCTGGCGCGCGAACCCGCGCGACATCAGCGTAGCCAGCAAGCGGTGCACCGTACTTCGGGTCAACTCAACCTCGGCGCTAATCTCGCCAAGGCTCATGGGGCCGCCTTCCCGGGCCATCGCTTCGAGGATAGCGAGGCTGCGGTCAACGGCCTGAACCACGTGGGATTTGCGTTCTGCCACCAGCTATCCCTCCATTTCATGCAATCTTGTATACAATGTGATGTTCACTTGGATCCTTGTATCTCGCTCTACGACGCGGGTTTCCGCGCTGCGCGCCGTCTTGCCATGATTCTAAAGCCGTTTTGAACCCATGTCAAGCGCAAGCATTTCATATCCTGGAAAGCGCCAAAAGAGCAAGAAAATCAGTTCTTGGCCTCAATCCCAGTCTTTGCCAAGATATACACACAAAAAGACCTGAGGGAGCGCAGTCCCTCAGGCCGTCAAGCCAAGCAAGCGCATTCTTTTGAGATTTCGAAAGTCAAAGCTGCGTACATGCCTTCGCGTCAATAATATAGCTTTTCACGGTACTTTCGAAATCCGCATTTATAATGCGGTTTCGCCCCGTTCCCCGGTGCGGATGCGGATTATCTCTTCCAGATTGCTGAAGACGAAGATCTTCCCGTCACCAATCTCCCCCGTGCGGGCGCTTTCAACGATCGCCTGCGTGATTGCCTCGACATCGCCGTCCCGGGTGATGATTTCCAGTTTGATCTTGGGCAGGAGATCCAACTTGTACCGTTCGCCGCGCCATTGCTGGACGATGCCCTTCTGCTTGCCATGCCCCTCGATCTCGGAGATCATGACCCC
>JBLNCE010000056.1:0-31396 GCA_050260415.1 Bacteroidota bacterium
GGCCGATCTCCGCCAGGAACAAGGCAACCACCTGCCGGCTCTTGGTGCCCAAGGCCATCATGACCCCGATCTCCTTGGTCCGTTCCAGGACCGACATGAGAACCGTATTGATGATGCCGAAGCTGACCACGATCAGGATGACGGCGAGGGCCATCCCGGGCAAGAACGTGTCGATGGCCACGATCTCGCTCATGATGCCGGCTACGTCGCGCCAATAGTCCACCCTGAGATCGTATCCCGCCGCCGCCAATCCTTGTTCGAGCCCGGCCGCGGCTTGCGTCGCCCGCACGCCGGATCGCAACAGGACATCGATCTGCCCGGCGCTGTCGTCCGGCAGATAGAGCAGCCGCCGGGCGGCCCGGATATCCATGTAGATGATGCGGCCGATGAAGACATCCAGATCCGAGGCTACGATTCCATCCACCCTGAGGTTGGCGGCATTGAGGTACCCGTCGGGCCCGGCGGCCAACAGGATAAATTCCTCCCCAACCTCGGCGCCTAGAGTCTTGGCAACCGCCTCGCTCATCAAGACGCCGTCTTCGGATCGCAGGTGCGTGCCCGCGGCGATCCGCAGGCGGGGATGGACCAGCGGGTCCGCGGCTGGATCGATGGCCGCGACCTCAGCACGGTCGGAGCGTTCATCGCTCGCGAGCATGCCCTGAAAGGTTATCCTGGGGGCGGCCGCGAGGACAATGGGATCCCTGCGGACTTGGTCGCAGATGGCGCTGACTCGCGTCACCACGGGAGGGACGCTGCCGAATGCCGCCAGCACGTCGATCTTTTTTGTGCCGGCGGCGCGGATCTGGATATCGCCCGTGAACGTCTCGACAATGCTGCGGCTCAGCGACGCCGCGGCGGACTGCCCGTAGGATTGGGCCAGGATCGCGGCGATGGTGCCCACGCAGATCATGGCCGCCGTCAGGAGGCTGCGGCGTTTGTACCGCATGATGTTCTTGACCGCCAAATGAAGGAGGGACGACATCGGATCAACTCCCCGCCGGCAATGGCCCGGCTAGTTCGGTTAAGCCCCCGAGATACACGCGCCACCTCAAACCCGATAACTCCTTCCCGGTTCGCAGACGGCAATCAGTTCCACCCGGCCGCCCGGAAACTTATCAACGTACTGCACCAGGTAATGCGGCTTTTCCTGCGTATGCCAGAAGAAATACTTGTACTTGCCCGCGAACAAACTCGGCATGCTGGCCACGCCCATCTCCAGCTTGTGGCTGGCGAAGGCGCCGGCCGGCGTCCGGATCTCCTCGCGCCCGATCTCCCGGACGTACATGCCGAAGGCGCCGATCGGACTGCCGCCGCGCCCGTCCATGACCAGGTTGAAGCGGATCTCGATCCCGTCCCCAAAGGGGAAGGCGCGGAAGAGGTGAAACAGCGTACTGCAATCGTAATAGCCGGCTCCCGCCTTGACGGGCCGCTTCACGCCGCGGCGCGGCAGGTCGACCAGGGCCTCGCCGTTCGCGTACTCAAGCAAGACCTCCCTGTGCCCGTCCGCGCCGATGATCTCGGTGCGCACCGGCGCCAGGGTACCGGCTTGCATCAGGGCCACGGTCCGCTTGCCGGTGTCCTCGGCGAGCTCGATCCGGTAGACCTCGCCGCTGGCCGAAACGGCCCTGGTGACCGTATCGGTGTATGTAGCCGCCCCGGCGTCGCCGGTTTCCGATCTGTAGCGCAGTTGCAGCTCGCCGAGGTCGATTGCGCGGAAGCCCTCCGGTGCGTTGAGGATCCTCTGGCTCATCCTTTACCGGCTCCTTCCTTTGTCTCCCCGTTCACGGCCTTGAGCATTCGCAACACCGCTTCGGGTTCGAACATCTCCACCATCGCCTCCCCGCATTGTAAAGCGGCCATGTGGGTCAAGGCCAGTCCCTGCACGAAAGCATAGACCAGCGCGGCCAATTGCCTCGGGTCGCCCGGGACCACCTGACCGGCGGCCTGCCCCTCGGCGATCACCTTGGCCATGGCCTCCTGGCACAATCGCCCCTGTTCCCAGGCGGTCCGGCGGATGGCTTCGGGCACGGCCTCGCTGGCGAATGCCTGTTGCACCAGGGAATAATACTCCGGCCCATACCGGGCGCCCATGACCATGGTCTCG
Organism: Bacteroidota bacterium; assembly: GCA_050260415.1. GTDB lineage: Bacteria > Bacillota > UBA4882 > JAAYXC01 > JAAYXC01 > JBLNCE01. The sequence goes on from JBLNCE010000056.1 coordinate 2,105, forward strand.
ACCATGCCAGCGATCCGGTCCCAGGGCGTGCCGGGCTGCTCGGCGGCGCCCCGCGTCGTCTGCAGGGCGACTTGCATGGCCAGGTCGACGAGGGCGCCGAAGATCTGGTCTTTGCTCTGGAAATAGTGATAGACCAGCCCGTGGCTGATGCCGGCCTCGGCGGCGATATCCGCGATCTTGGTGGACGTATAGCCCCACTTGGTGAAGGCCTTGACCGCGGCCTGGAGGATCGCCTCGCGGCGCTCGTCGCGTATGCGTTCGTTCTCCGCCTCGTTGCGTGGGGACATGCGGGCTTTTTGCCCCCCCGTCGATTGACTGGTCAGTCAATCAAAGATGATGCTAATATAAACACTTTTTGGCAGGATGTCAAGGGTGAGTTGCGCGCAGTTTGCCTCCTTGATGCCTACGCGCAGAAGAAAAACCTGATCGATGACCGAATGGTTAAGGTGGTTTTGGAGAACGAGTTCGCGGTCTGAAGCGGACGTCCGGGCATGGGGGCCACACAGCGACTAACTGCGGGATATCGACTCCGCGCCGGATAGAAGATCATCCGGGTATGCGGCGCTTCGACCTACATCCGTCCGGTCAAGTCCGCGTCGCGACTAAGCCGGAAGGACGTCGATAACCCGCGGACGTATGTGGTTTCAAGAACAGGTATCCGGCTTAATACCCGCTCGTTAAAAAAACCGCGCTCTGTGCGCGGTTTTTCATGCCTTACAGCCCGAGGCGGCATACGAAGAGTTGTCAATACGTCACGAACAAATACGGCTTCTGGGCGCCGTCGGACCGATCCTTCGCGTATGGATCGGTATTCCCGCCCTGTTTCTTGAGGTCGACCATCATCAAGGTGACGTACCCGTCGGTCTGGCTCTGGACGAACTTGGTCACGTCGAGCCGATACGGTTTGACCGTTCTCTCCGTCATCGTCACGGTGCCCAGCAGGAACGCGCTCTCGCCAAGGCCGGTGACCTCCGGGGCGCCCGGCGCGTGATTGGGCGAATTGAGCCAGGTGATGGCGGACTCCTGCCAGTCATCATTCGTCAAGCCGAAGACGGCGAATTCGTATGTGGCTCCGATTGGGTTGCTCTCCGTGATTCTCCCCGTGAACTGGAAGACGGCCTCCTTGACGGACGCGGCGTGCTCGACCTGGAATTTGAGATAGGCGATGCGGATGATGGTGCCGTCCTCGGTGCTCTTGACACGGTTGATGGAGGACATGCCAAAGTTCATGTCCGGTTTGCCATGCTCGACGAAGGCATCGTCCGTGGGCAGGATCTGCATGATCCCCGACGCGGTTGCCTGTGCCGGGGCCGGGCTCGGGATCGGCGCCGGCACAGGTGAGGGTGCGTTATAAGGGCTGGCGGTCCGGGCCAGGGGACCGATGGGGTTGATCTTGAACGGGACGAGCGCCGCGCCAAGCGGGTTCTTGCTGAGATTCAGGTAATCCACCCCGTTGCCCTCGATGGTATTGTCCTTGACCACGATCCCCTTTCCCGCCTCGATCTTGAGGCCGTTGGCATTGCCGCGCAACGTATTGCCGGCGATCTGGACATCCTGCGGGTCCCCGGGGCCGACGCCGCCGGCGCCGGGGTCGGCGGCGAGCAGAATACCCCAGAAGTCCTGCGCCTGGTTGTCGAGGATCTTGTTGCCCGCGACCATGGTCCGGGGGGCGTTCAGCAAGTAGATTCCCTTGCCGCCCCTGACGGTGCAGCCCGTGATGGTGTTGTTCTCGATGAGCGTGTCGGGGGAGGCGAGGCTGACCTTGATCCCCTCGCGGCAATTGACGATCGTATTATCATGGATGTAATTGTACGGCCCGGACGCGTCGTGGGTGGCGCCGGTATTGCCCAAGCCCACCGCGGCGCCGCTAACGACGTCGCTGATCCTGTTGCCGCGGACCTCGTTCAGGTACTCGTCCTCGCCGTGCAGGTCGATGGCGTCCAAGCCGGTCCGGGTAATGACGTTATTCCGGACCAGGTTGTTATGGGTGAAATACTGGAGCAAGACGGCGTGCCGGAGGTACGGCCCCACGAAACGGCAGTCCTCGACCACGTTATAGCGGCAGTCGTTGGCGTAACCCAGGCGGTCCTTGCCGTTGCCTTCTCCCTGGATGGAGACGCCGTAGCCGGCCCCGCCGCCGCCGAGGTCGGTGGCGTTGCGGAAGGTCGCATTCCGGACGACCACGTCGTGGCTCTTGCTGATCCGGATCCCCATCCGCTGGAACTTCTCCACCGTCACCCCGTCAAGCGTGATATTGTAGCAGGGCACGCCCGAGGCTTCCTCGATCATGACGCCGTAGAGCGGCCCGCCGGCTTCGGGGTTGTTGTTCCCGGTATCGGTGGAGTACTTGCCGGCAAAGGTGGACGTGACGGTGAGGTGTGAGACGAGGATATCGTGCGCGGCTTGGATCTTCAGGACCTTGGTCGTGCCCTTCCTTCCGTCTTCGGCATTGAACGAGGAGAGCAACAGCACGCCGGCCTCGCTCTGGCCCCGCAGGTTCACGCTGTCTTTCAGGATCAGGTTGGCATACCGGTCGACGGCCGCACCGCTGTTGAGGTTGTAGACCCCGTCGGGTAGGTAGACCTCGTCGCCGCTGGCGGCTACGTCAATGGCCTTCTGGATGGCCGGCGCGTCGTCCGCGGCGCTGTCTTTCGGATCCGCGCCAAAGTCCAGCACGTTCAGCGTCTTGCCGGTCGCCCGGTGCGGTGCTGGTATGGCATGATCGGTGCCGTCGGGGTTGACCAGGCCCGGCTTGACGTAGATGACCGGCACCGGCGTCTCTTTGGGCCTGGCGGTCTCGGGTCTGCGCAGGATCAGGCCGGCCGGGTTCGGGGGATAGATCTGGACTTCGAGCAGGCTGTTCCACGCGTTGCTGCTGTTGCCGTGCCCGATATATCTTACATAGCGGGCGCTCACGTCGGGAAAGTCGAACGCCTCCAGATCCACCGTGCGGCCGCTGCCCGCGCCGGCATAGACCCGGGTCCACTGCACGGCGTCGTCAGAGACCTCGAGCTCGAACTTTGAGATGCGTTCATTGCCCTTGTGAAAGGCGATTCCGATATACCCGATCGTTTGCCTCTCGCCCAGGTCGAACAGGATCCAGTTACCGTCGCCGCTGGCGGACCAGCGGGTATCCAGGTCGCCGTCGTTTGCATTGGCGGGCAGGTTGCCGTCGTCCGTGCTGGCCGAGACGGCGGCGACTTTGAGCGGTTCACCCGCGGCGGCCGCGATCGGCGCCGCACACGCCAGGACGATCAGAAACACCGCAAGATATGGGAGAATACCCTGGTTGAACAAGGTCATCGCCTCCTATGGAAATCTTGGTAAACCGGCCGATTTTTACCGTGTTTATATATTCAAGGGGATGGGTCTGGCACCTCCCATCAAGATGAAAAAATGCCTGTATGACACGAGACACCATGATGATCGCATCGCTCGCGCCGGTGTCACGAGAGGAGGAAAAGTGAGGGACTTGAAGAACATTTGCATGATGCAGGCTAGATATTGCTCCCTCGCCTATACGACTTGTTTGCGCGCGGGGGGACGATCATCGGGGCGTTTAGCGGAGACGCTATCTGCGGCATGATTGCCCCGGAGAGCAGATTCATCGGCAGGGAAAAAGATCAACTCAAGCTGGATATACGCTGCCCTGACTTGGACGGATATTCCCACGATCTTTCCTGAACCTGGTTTTGAAGCAGACTTCTAGAAAGTTTTTTGAGGTATGATCCCCATAACTAAAGGAGGCAAAAACATGAAGATCGGCATCATCGTTCATTCCCAGACCGGCAACACGTACTCCGTCGCCCAGAAGCTCAAGGAGAAGCTCGCCGCGGCCGGGCACGCGGTGGATCTGGAGCGGCTGAAAGCTGTCGGCGAGGTAAAGCCGGGGACAAAAGACGTACGGTTCGAATCGCTTCCCGATATCGGATGGTACGAGGCGCTGGTCTTCGGCGCCCCGGTGCAGGGATTTTCCCTCGCGCCGGCCATGGCAAGCTACCTCGCGCAGATCGGATCTTTACAGGGCAAAAAGGTCGCCTGTTTGGTCACCCAGCACTTGCCTCATCCATGGATGGGCGGAAACCGCACCGTCGGCCAGATGAAAAGGATCTGCGAGGCCAAGGGCGCGGTGTTCTGCGGCTCGGGAATCGTCAACTGGACGAACAAGCGCCGGGAACAAAAGATCGTTGAGGTTGTCGAGGGTTTGGATGCATGTATCAATAAATAGCTGATTAACTCATATATCACCATCAAGAGGTGGCCTAGTTGAAAAAGAAGCAAGCAATGATTCTCGTTGTTTTAGGCGTATTGACCATTGGAATTTCAATAGGTGCAATATGGATCAAATCATTCATCAGCAGCGTGGCGGCAAATCACGATAAGCAAATAGCGGCCATTAGTATTTCAAACGTTGATCTGGCCATAATCCCGGACGGTATATATAAGGGCAGTTATAAAGTCTTTCCGGTGGCCGCCACCGTCAGAGTCGTTGTGAGGGACCATAAGATAGTGGATATCGACTTGGTAGAGCATAAGAACGGTAAAGGATCAGCGGCTGAAGTAATACCGAATAAAGTGGTGGAAACGCAGAAGCTGGAAGTAGATGTGATTACCGGTGCTACGTCAAGCAGTAAAGTGATATTAAAAGCGATAGAGAATGCGTTGAGCGGTGCGGGGAAGAGTTAACGGAACAGATTAATTGATATTAATGCCATACTCGCTCAGGAATGAATTCCTGGGCTGGATCGGAACAATCGTTCTTAAATCCCTGCGGGGATTCGGCGGAACTTCGAAGGCAAGGATGGGGTGAAAGCCGTAAATGTCTCCGAACCCTCGCAAGGGCGATAACATACTTGACGCACACGGATTATCTTGTTCACATGGATGGAAAGTTTAAGCGGCGATTTCGCCGCTTAAACCACTTCGGAGTGAGGCCACCACCTGGGCGTGGACCTTTGTTTAAGGCTTTGGGGGTGCCAGTTGCCGCTGGCATGGGTTTGATTCCCCCTCGCTCCGCTTTTTTGTAAAATTAATCAACGGTAATATTAGGGGAGGGAATTCCGAATATGATGTTAGTTCAGTCGCGATAGGTCTTATGAAAGACATTAATACCGCTGTGTCCGATAAACCGAGGGAACCCCAGGATGGTCGCGATCGAATGAGCGGACATTGGCCGAAGTCCATCCCTCCCTCGATTTCACTCCCTTTCGGCTTTGGCGGCAGGGCAAGCGAGACAGGGGGCGTAAGCATTCCGGAGGTGCGCGCGATGAAAGAACATGAAAGCGATAATAGCAAAACCGTGGTCATCACCGGTGCCACCGCGGGCATTGGCTTGGCCGCCGCGAAACGGTTGGCCGGGCTCGGCTGCCGTGTCATCGGCGCGGGCCGCGACGCGGGGCGCTGCGGGGAGGTAGTGGCCGCGATCCGGGAAGCGGTTCCCGGGGCCCGGGTGACTTACCTCGTCGCGGATCTGGCCTCACAGCGGGAGGTTCGGGCGCTGGCGGGAGAGATCCGCCGCTTGCTCGAAACGGAGAACGACGGCCGGCTGGATGTCCTGATCAATAACGCCGGGGCGGTCACCACCTGGTACACGGCGACCGAGGATGGATACGAGACGCAGTTCGCCGTAAATCATCTAGCGCCGTTCCTACTGACGCGCGAACTGCTGCCGCTCCTGCAGCGCTCGCCCTTGGCCCGCGTATTGACCACCAGTTCGGGCTCCCACTATGGCGCGCGCATGCACTGGCGTGACGTGATGTACCGCCGGGGCTATAATTGCCTAGCGGCCTATAAGCAATCCAAGCTGGCCAACGTGCTCTTTACCCACGAGATGAACCGCCGACTAGCGGCGTCCACCAATCTCCGGGCCTACGCGGTGGACCCTGGCCTGGTGAATACGGCGATCGGCGAGAAGGGAACGGGCGGCCTGGTGCGCTGGTTCTGGCGGATCCGGCGCCGGGGCGGCGCCTCCCCGGATGAGGCGGCCAGGACAATCGTATACCTGGCGACCGCCCCCGTCCTGGCGGCCCCGGAGGCAAGCTACTGGAAAGACTGCCGACCCAAGCGGCCCAGCCGTTATTCTGAACGGGAGGCTGAGGCGCGGCGCCTATGGGAGATGTCGGAGAGGTTGTGCGGGGAGGTGTCACCATGAGAAGCTATGTTTTGATCACCGGTGCCGCGGGGGGCTCGGCAAGGCCTTTGCCGCGGAGTGCGCTTCCAGGGGTTGGAATCTCCTGCTCACCGATCTGTCGGAATCCTCGCTTGCGCTCCTGGTGGAGGGCCTGTCGCGTCTCTACAATGTCCAAATCCAACACCGGGCCTGTGATCTGACGGACGCGGCGGCACGGGAGGCCTTTTGGGAGACGATCCGATCTCGCGATCTCCGGTTCCATCTCCTGATCAACGTGGCCGGGATCGATTTCGAGGGGCCCTTCACCGAGCGGAGTCCGGAAGAACTCGGCACGATCGTCCGGCTCAACGTGGAAGCGGTGGTGGCCATGACCCGCATGGTGTTGCCGTCTCGGGACAAGGCGCGAACCCTGAGGATCGTCAACGTCTCCAGTTTGGCCGGGTTCTATCCCATGCCTGTAGCGATCGGCAGCGAAAAGAAGAATGTGCTCCCTTTGCCCAACTCACTCTGGACCCAGATCCGGCCTGCATGGGCCTCGACCAGTTTCTTTGTGATGTAGAGGCCGAGTCCGAGGCCTTCCTCGAGGTCGCGAACCGCGGGTGCCCGGTAATATTGATCGAAGAGGTGCGGCAGGTCCTCTTGCGCGATCCCGCAGCCATGGTCCGCCACCGCGGTAAGCACCTCCGTACCCCGGCATAGAAACGATACCGTGACTCTGGTTTCGCGCGCCGAATACTTCAAGGCGTTCGAGAGCAGGTTCAAAAGGATCCGCTCCAGATGGTCCGGGTCCGCATGGATCGGGGGTACCGCTTCCGGCGCCTGGATGTCGACCCTGTCGCTTTCCAGGGCATCTTTGACCCTATCCAGGAGAGCATGGAGCGTGGCAGGCAAGTTCACACGCTGTTTCTTCATACGGAACCCGCCGGTCTCGAGGCGCGCGGAATCGACCAGATCCTGGATCATGGTGTTCATCCTCCAGGCGGTCGCGGCGATGGCGCGCGCGCTCTTCCTTACGCGGGCGGCGTCGGGCGCGAGCCGTTCGGCCAATTGCGCCTGGGTCATAATGACGGTCAAAGGCTGGCGCAACTCGTGGGAGATGATGCGGAGGTAGTCTTCCCGGGATTTCTCGATCCGGCGCAGTTCGGTGACGTCCATCGCGGCGCCGGTCAAGAAGGCCGGCTTGCCGTCGTCTCCGCACAACACCCTCCCCCGGTCGCGGATCCAACGCACGGTACCGTCCGTGCGCAGGATCCTGAACTCCGTTTCGTATGTGCCGCGTTCCTGGATCGCCCGCTGGAGTTCCTCCATCATGCCCGACCGGTCCCACTGATGGACCCTCCCCAAGAAATCCTCCATGGGCTCCGTGGACTCCACGCACTTTAGTCCGAGGATGGCGTTGAGCCCCGCCCCACGGGTGTTCAGGTTCGTCCGCAAGTCCCAGCGCCAGGTCCCCATTCCCGCGGCGGAAACCGCCACCCGCAGGCGTTCTTGGCGATCGCGCAGAGCTTCCTCGGCGCGTTTGCGGTCGTCCAGTTCGAGTTGGAGCCGATGATTTGCCTCCGCCAATTGCGCCGTCCGTTCGGCAATGCCGGCTTCCAGCTCTTTTTTGGCTGTCAGGAGCAAGGTCTCAGCCCGTTTACGATCCTCAATCTCCGCCCTGAGTGCCTCGATGATGTCCACCCGTCTTACAGGCCGTTCACTGGTCCGCCGCTTCGGCTCCATCACGCGGTCCCACTCCCATGTGGATCTGCAGAAGGACACGATTCAGATTGTTGTCTACTGGCGCACATTTCCGGCGCTGGTGCCGCCGGCAAATCCCCGGAGCCGCGGCACAAGGACAGGCGGTAGCGGCACGGGGGAGGTAAAAATGAGATTCGGGATAATGCGACAATTTTCCTTCGTGCGACGGCTACCGGAGATCTTTCTCCGTCAACGGCGTATTGACCGAGAGATGCCCCATCAGCGTATCCGTGGGCTGCCCGTCGACCAGGAAACGGACCGCCCCGATGCCGGGCAGGCCTGTCAAGCTCCGGACCACCCCTTGGATCAGCAAGAGTTCCTCCAGTGAACCACCCGAAAGGTTCGCCCGCGCCAGGTTCACTTCGGCGATCCCGCGCGCCGTCCTGACGCCGATGATATGGATATCGTGCCGAATGACCGGCGCGGCCTTGGGTGATCTGGGCCCGGTCTGCAGAGCGCGGACGGCCGCCTCGGCCAGGCTCGTTTCGTCCGCCTGCAGGACGCGCGGTTCAGGGATTAGGCGGGGCAAGCTCTCGTCGCCCGTTTCCACGTAAGCCCGGTTGGCAAAGAACAAGGTCACGGTCGCCGCCTTTTTTTGCCCGGGGGTCGGGGAGGGTGTGGTGAGGGGAGCGCGGGGCTGCCGCGAAGGGGATTTCCAGATAAATAAGGCCGCTGAGGCCAGAATAAGTGCAATAAGGGCCAGGTAAGCCGGACGTCTCATCTTGAACCCCTTTCCGCTTCGCATAACATGGAATGCGGCGCGCGTTAATAAGTATATCTCATATTCGCGGCATTTACATGGAACAGCCGCGATGGAGTCCCCCGGAACCAGTTATCCGCATCCGCCGTCAAAGAGGGAGAAGAACGGCGCGAGGAGGGGCTCTATGATGACTGAACCGAATCCCCGTCCGAGGAACGGTCTGATCGTACTATTAAGCCGGCCCTGGATCTGGCTGGCAGTGGTGGTAATCGCGGTAGCGGCGGCTTTTACCCTGAGTGTGTTGCGCCCCCGGTTGGCCGCGCCCACAGCGAGCCGTAGCCTAAGCATGACAGAGGGACTCTCCACGCGCGCGCCGGAGTGGCCCGCGAGCGGGTTCGCGGCGCGGGAGGCCGCGGCGCCCCCCGAGACAAAGGATCATGGCGGTCTGGCACTGGCGCGGCAGAGAAAGGTAATTTCCACAGCCAACCTGGAGATCAAGGTCAAGTCCGCCAGCCAGGCGGCGGATGACCTGGCCAGGCTGGCGGCCGGAGCGGGCGGTTTCGTGCAGTCGTCCAGTATGTCCGTCGTGGGCGCGGACGGCCGGATGGCGGAGATGGTTCTCCGCGTGCCGGCCGAACGGTTCGAGGCCTTTTTGACCACGGTGGGCGGTCTGGGTAAGGTCCTGCGCAGGGAGATCAACGGGCAGGACGTCACCGAGGAGTACGTGGATAACCAGGCACGGCTGCGCGCCTGGGAGAGCGAGGAACGGCAGCTCTACGCGATCATGGCGCGCGCCAAGACCGTGGGCGAAGTCCTGGCCGTGCGCGACAGGTTGAGCCAGGTCCGGGAGACGATCGAGCAGATCCAGGGCAGACTAAAGTATTATGATTACAACGTGGCCCTCGCCACGATCTCGGTCAGTCTACGCGAAGGCGACCGCCCTGTCTCGCCGCCCTGGATCCTGCAAGAACTGGCCGGCCTCGGCCGGGCGCTCTACGGTTCCTTGCGAAGCTTGATCCTGGTCCTCCTGGTCCTCATACCTTGGGGCCTGGCTGGATGGGGGCTTTGGCGCATAGGCCGGCGGATTCTGAAGAAATCCAGTCCATAGAAGAGGCCGATAAACAGGCGGGCGCGTATAGAAAGGATTATGCCGCCCCATGGCGAAAAATCATGATGGAGCCATGCGGCGGCTTGTTTTTTTAGGCGGCCGGGGGGGCCGCTGGGCACCAAACTTCGGAAGGGGTGGACCCTTTGACCGCTTCCGGGCAGTTACCCATGTACGCCAATCCACTCAAGACGACCACGGCGGAGATCTACCGTGGCTGGCAGGAAGAGTTATCACAGCTCCAGCGCCGTTGGAACGAGATCAAGGCCAATGCCCAAGCAGAACGGGGTGAGGCTACGGATGAGGCTGAAGGCTTACGGTTGCGGATGCAGGCCTTGCGCGATCTGATGACCGAGGCCGTGGTGGTTGAGGGCGATCCGGCTTCCTGGCGGAACGAGGTTCCCTCGGTCAGGCTGGGCAGCGTGGTCCGGATTGAGTTCGATGACGGCGGCACGGACGATTTCCTCTTCATCGGCTTGGCCGGTCCGAATACGGAGGGCAATGTCCTTACGCCGCGCACCCCGCTGGGGACGGCGATTCTCGGCCATAAAGTGGGCGAGTCCGTATCGTACCACGTGGGGTCGACGCAATTCCGGGCGGTGGTGCGCCGATGCCTCGTGCCGGACGGACCATCGGCCGGGGGCGGCCGGGCTGGCGGCGGCGCGAGATTGCTGGAGGGCGCCGACGAAGAGGACGAGGCCGTAAAAGTAGCGGGCGTAATCCAGGATCTGTTGCGGGAAGGGATGCCCGCGGCGGAGATTGTCGTCGCGTGGCGCGCGCCGTACCAAAGCGGGGCCTTTGAAACCTGCTTCGTCCAGCGCGATCTGCACTACCGCTTGGAGGGGGCGGACGGCTTCTACGACCAACCCACCGTGAGCGGCATCACGGCCTTGTTGCGGCTCCTGGCCAATCCGGCCGACGGCGCGGCGCTCTTTCAGACGATGCGGGCTTATACCCACGCGCCGGCTGAAGCGCTCGAACGCCTGGCCGCCGCGTGGACCGGCCCCGACCAAACCGTCCTGCCCGCGTCACTCGCCAAGGACAAGAGCATAACCCATCTCCTGCAGGCATTGTATAAGGTCTGGCCCCGGGCGGCCAGCCTCAGCCCGGAAAAGGCCCTGGCGGAGTTGGGTGAGCGTCTGCAGAAGCTGAGGCCGGAGTTTTTCGGGGACCGCTTCCAGGCGCCCTGGCCCGCGATGATGGCGGCGGTCAGAGCCCATGACACGATCCGCGGTTTTCTGGCCCAGGCCGACCAGGTAGCCGCCAAATCCCGCCGGGGAGCGCGCGACGGGATCGTCCTCACCCCCCTGGCCCAGTTGGGGGGCAGGGAATTCACGGCGCTCATCCTGGTGGGGGCCAACGAGGGCGCGGTGCCCCTGCTCAAGCACGGCGACGATGACCTGCCGGCCGAACGCGAGCTCTTTTACGGCGCGCTGACCGCGGCGAAATCCGCCGCCGTAAGCTGGTCGCGGACCGTCGGAGGCCAGAAAGCGGAGCGATCGAGGTTTATCGGGGAGATAATGGGGTAAATCCCCGCCCAGGAATGAATTCCTATAGTTTGGTCCGCTTTTGGCGAGTTCACAAAGCCTTGATACGCGGGCTCTTGTGCGGACATTCGCTAGAGGCGGACCTTTTCCTTTGGGAAGGCCATGGGGAGGAGTCTGGCGGCAGGCCGCCGAATCCTTTTCCAGGCTCTACACGCGCGGTGAAAAAGGCCAACTCGCCCCCGGTCTTCGACCACCCCCTCTCTTCCGCGGATGGGATGGGGCTGGGGGTGAGTTCCGATAAGGATTTCAGGGATCGGATCGTTTCGGAGGGATCGTTATGCGCCGGCATCCAGGGATCACGATCTTGGCTCTCGTCTCCATCTTGACGGCGGCGGGCTCGGCCTGCGCCAGCCGGGGGAAAGCGGTCCCGGTCGCGGCCATCGCCGCCGGCTACAACCACACCGTGGTCTTGAAGAGGGACGGCACGGTTTGGGCCTGGGGAAGCAATGAACGCGGACAGTTGGATGACAATCCTTCGGCGGAGAGAACGGCGCCGGTGCTGGTCCAAGGCTTGACGGGCGTCACCGCGATTGCTTGCGGGGGCGCCCATACATTGGCCCTGAAACGGGACGGGACGGTCTGGGTCTGGGGCGGAAAACCCGCCGCCGCGCTCGGCGATGAATCCGAGTGTCCCTGTACCGCAAAACAGGACAACCAGACCAAGGGCGGTGCGATCGTACTGCGGCAAGTGGCGGGGTTAAGAGATATCACCGCCGTCGCCGCGGGCGACGCGCACAGTTTGGCCTTGGGGAAAAACGGCGCGGTCTGGGCCTGGGGGGCGAACAAGTTCAACCAGGTCGGCGACGGTACCGCCGTGGATCGGTCCGCCCCCGTGCCCGTGCCCAAACTGTCCGGGATTGCAGCCCTCGCCGCTGGCGCGCGCGCCACCCATACCCTGGCCCTGGGGGCCGACGGGACGGTCTGGACATGGGGCTGGAACAAGTACGGCCAGCTCGGCGACGGGACCACCGCGAACAAGTCCATGCCGATCCGCGTACCGGGTCTCGCGGGCGTCAAGGCGGTCGCCGCCGGCGCCAACCATTCCATGGCCCTCAAAAAGGACGGCACCGTTTGGACTTGGGGCTCCAACTACTTCGGCCAGCTCGGCGACGGCACGACCAGGGATAGATTCAAGCCCGGCAAGGTCCCCGGCTTGAGCGGCGTAACGGCTATCGCCAGCGGCGCCACCCATTGCCTGGCCCTCAAGAAGGACGGCACGGTCTGGGCCTGGGGCTCCAACAACTTCGGGCAACTGGGGGACGGAACCAACAGCGGCCGCGCCAAACCGGTCCGGGTCAAGGACCTCGCGCACGCGGCCGCCATCGCCAGCGGCGCCCTTCACGCGCTCGCTCTGCAAAAGGACGGCACGGTCTGGGCCTGGGGCTGGAACAGCCGCGGCGAACTCGGGGACGGCACGACGTTTGACCGCACGGCGCCGGTGCGGTGTTTGATTTGATTAGTAGATAAAATGATTCAGCTTCTTATAAACGCGGCCCAAAGTACTGGTAATACTGGCATTCGATGCGGCCGTTGTACAGCTTGCGGCGCTTGTCGGCCCGGCGGCCGAAAAACCCCTCGAATCCCGGGTGCGCCGAGAGGACATAGAAGGACCAGCCTTCCCAGGTACGAAGGTTTTTGCCCATCTCCCGGTAGATCCTCTCCACCGCCGCCCGCTCCCCGAGCCGTTCTCCATACGGCGGATTGCAGATCAGGCACCCGGAGGGCGCTTCCGGACGCACCGTCGCCACGGGCTCAGCGCGAAAAACGACGTCCCGGCCGACGCCCGCCTGACGGGCGTGGTGGCCGGCGAGGCTCAGGACCGCGGGGTCGATGTCGGTACCCGTGACGCGGAGACGCTGTCCAGGCCGGGCCAGGTCGGCCGCCTCGGTCAGGGCTTCCTCCCAGAGCGGCGGCGGGATCTGAGGCCAGTCCCGGGCGGCGTAACTCCTTTTGATGCCGGGGGCGACGTTCTGGGCGATCAGAGCCGCTTCGATCGGGATGGTACCCGAGCCGCAGAAGGGATCGTGCAGCGGCCGCTCCGGATGCCAGCGCGCGAGGATAATCATGGCCGCCGCCAGGGTCTCCTTGAGCGGCGCCTGGGCCGAGAGCGTCCGGTAACCGCGCTTGTGCAACCCCGCGCCGCTCGTATCGATGGTCAGCGAGGCCGTATCGTTCAGGAGCGCTACCTCGATGCGGTAGCGCGGCCCCGTCTCCGGGAACCACTCCCGATGGTACTTCAGCTTCATTTTTTCCACGACGGCCTTCTTCACGATGGCTTGGCAGTCGGGCACGCTCATGAGCTGCGAACGAACGGCCTTGCCCACGACGGGAAATTCGGCCTCCTCCGGCAGCCAGTCCGGCCAGGGGAGGGCCCTGGTGCCCTCGAAGAGTTCCTCAAAGGAGCGCGCGGGGAAAGCGCCCATCCCGATCAGGACGCGATCGGCCGCACGGAGCCAGAGGTTGGCCCGGCAGATGTCCAAGGCACCGCCCTGGAAATGTACGCGCCCGCCGTCCTCGATCCGCGGCTCATAGCCGAGACGCCTGAGTTCTTCGGCCACGACGGCCTCAAGGCCGAAAGTGGCGGTGGCGATGAGGTTGATCTGGTGCAAGGGACAAACTCCTTTGAAGTACAAAGTACAAGGCAACGGTCTGAAAGCCGGTCTTCTAGTGGATCGAGGATGTACCCTCTCCCCTTCGATTCCCCTCCCCAGTGATCACGGGGGAGGGGAAAGGGGTCTGGGCCTTAAAGACATCACGGAGGCCGCTTTCCTTCCCCCTCTCCCGCACTCGCGGGAGAGGCTTCGGCCGTGAGCTCAGCCGAACGGGGGACCGAGGGGGAGAGGGCCTTCATCGATTCCCTTCACTCTCCCAGCCCATGTCCCACGGGCGTTCCCGGGTCGATCATCTTCTGATAGACCAGCACCGCGTGCCGGTCGGTCATGCCCGCCAGGTAATCTCCGATGACGCGGGCCGGGCTGTCCGTACCCTCGGCCAGGCGCGCCTGTGTGCTGCGCGGCAGGAGGCGCGGCTCATCCAGGAACCGATGGAAGAGTTCGCGCAGGACGGCCTGCCCCTTGGCCGCCATGACCATGACCGACGGGTGCTTGTAGACTTCCCGGTACAAGAAGGCGTTAAGCGCGGCCAGTTCCGCCGCTTCCTCGCGCGGGAGGCCGACCATGGTCTCCCGGTGGCGTCTGACCGCCGCCGGCGAATCCACGCCGCTCTCCTCCAGGCGGCGCTTGGTCTCGCGGAGGACCGCCCGGGTCAGGCGATCGATCAGGCCGCGCACCAGGAGACGCCGGCGCAGCTCCACGGGCTCCTTGATCTCGATCGCGGCCAGCACTGCGGCGGGCAAGGCGAGCCCTGCCTCGCACAGGGCTTGCAGTGACAGGAGACCGGATCGGAGGGCGTCGTCCAGGTCGTGCGCGCAGAAGGCAAGCTGGTCGGCCACGTTGACGATCTGGCATTCCAGGCCGGGATAGGGGGTATGGGCGAATTCATCCGGCAGGTCCGGCTGGTCGTAGACCGTACTGTGCCTGGCCAAGCCCTCGCGCGTTTCATAGGTGAGGTTGAGGCCGGGGAAGGCGGGATAGCGCCGTTCCAGCAGGTCGACGAGGCGGAGGGATTGGCGGTTGTGTTCGAAGCCGCCTTCAGTGGCCAGAAGCAGGTTCAGTTCCTCCTCACCCCCGTGGCCGAAGGGCGCGTGGCCCAGGTCGTGGGCGAGGGCGATGGCCTCGGTGAGATCCTCGTTGACCCGGAGCACGCGGGCCAGGGTCCTGGCGTGCTGCATCACTTCCAGCGTGTGCGTCAACCGCGTGCGATACGCGTCGCCCTCGTGCACCACGTAGACCTGTGTTTTGTACTGTAGTCTCCTGAAGGCCGTAGAGTAGATGATCCGGTCCCGGTCGCGCTGAAAATCCGTGCGGTATTCGTCGGGCGCGTCGGGATACCGGCGGCCGCGGGAGTCGGCGGCAAGACTGGCGTAGGGGGCCAGGGTTTGACGTTCGAGGTCCTCGCTGATACGGCGCACAGGCGCACCAACTTTCCCCAAGAGTATGCACGGCCCTGATCCTTCGACGCGGAGGGGCCGTTTCCCCTCCCTCAAGGAAGGCTCCGTTTGCTCAGGTTATTTTGGGCGTGTTGATCCCATAGATAGTCCCGCGGAGAGTAGATGGGTACCAGGGGGCGCGGAGGGGGTAACCCTCCCCCCTCGCCGGCGGTTCTTCCCCTCTCCCGGGCGGGCATAGACTTTCTTGAGAGAGGGGGGGTGGCGGTGGCAACGCGAAGCCAATTGGGAAGGCGGTTCATCGATCTCCTGGACCTGCCGCCCGACGTCGTTCTCGACCTGCCGAAACTGACATTGACCGGAGACTGCCAGTTGTCCCTGGAGAACCACCGCGGCATCATCGAATACAGCCCGGAGCAGATCCGCGTCAGCACCAACCGTGGCGAGATACAGGTCAAGGGGGTCGACCTGGTCATCAAGTCCATCGCCAAAGAGGAGATTTCCCTGGCCGGACGGATTACCTCGGTGGACCTCGTCGACTGGGGGGTTTCCTAGTGGCCTTTTACCGCTATTGGTCGAGACAGGCCGGCGCGCTTGTCATCCTGGTCAAGGGCGCGGCGCTGGAGAGACTGCTCAACCTGGCCAGTATGAACGGGATCTACCTATGGGATATCCGGCGTTACCATCCCGATCTGATGGTCGCCAATATCGGTATCGGGGGTTTTCGCGCGTTGAGGCCGCTTCTCCGCCGGACGCACTGCCGGGTCAAGATCAAACGCAAGTATGGCATACCGTTCGTTTGGCGCAGGCTTACCCGCCGCCCCGGTTTTATCTGCGGCTTCCTCCTCTGCCTGTCGGTGCTGGTCTTTCTCACGAGCTTCGTCTGGCGCATCGAGTTGGTCGGGCTCGAGCGCATTCCCGCCGCGAATATCCGCCGGGATTTGAAGCGGCTGGGTTTATACGAGGGTGTATTCCGGGGCAGACTGGACAAAGACCAGATCCAGCGCGATCTGGAACTATTGACGCCGGAGGCCGTCTGGATCGGCATAGAGATACGGGGGATGGCCGCGGTGGTGCGGGTGGTGGAACGCGTCAATCCGCCGGCCCAGCCATCCCATGGCGACCTGGTGGCCGCCAGGGACGGACTGATCGCAAAAGCGATCGTTTACCGCGGCACGGCGGCAATCATCGAAGGCCAGACGGTCCACGCCGGACAACTCCTGGTCAGCGGGAGTGAAGTAGGGATCGGTGCGGACGGCTCTCTGCGCCGGATTACGGTCCCGGCAAGCGCGCGTATCGAGGCCCGTATCTGGGAAGAAGCCCGGACGGCGATCCCCCTGACGACCTGGGAACTAGCGCCCACCGGCAAGCGCGTGTCCGTTCTGAGGCTCCGGGTCGGCCGCCGGACGTTTTCCCTGGGGCCGAGGCGGCCTCCGTTCGTATGCTACCAGCTTTTGCGAACTGGGCATGGGCTGGGACAAGGGAGGAATACCTTGCCTCTTGTCGAAGTAGTCATCGACCGTTATCATGAAGTAAGGCCGATCGTAAGGCGAAGATCCGAGCGTGAGGCGTCGGCGCTTGGCGTTGCGGAGGCGCGTGCCCTTCTGGATCGGCGGTTGCCGCCGTCTAAGAGGAACGCGCCAGTGCAATTGAGCATCCAAAATGAGCTTGGTTTTATACACGTCATGGCGAGTGGAGAGAGTTTGCAGGAGATCGCCGTGCCGGTGGAAAAGGGGGCAGACAACCAGACTTGACTGTGGAAACCCAACACCAATTCGCCGTAGAGAATAAACACGCCGCATCTCTCTTTGGTTTGCACGACGAGTACCTGCATTCATTGGAAACCGGTTTTGGCGTTAAGGCATACACCCGTGGCAACGTGGTGCATCTGGTCGGCGCGACGGGCGCCGTCGATCAGGCCGTGGCCGTATTGACTTCACTCTATGCCGAGGTGGAGAGAGGTCGCCATCTGGCGGCCTCGGATGTAGAATACGCCATTTGCCTGGCCAAAGCGGGGAAAGTGGAAGCGCTCAGAGATCTGGAACAGGAAGTGGTCCAGATCACCGCACGCGGCAAGCGGATCCGGCCGCGCACCATCGGACAGAGGCAATACGTCGAGGCCATCCGTGAGCACAGCCTGACCTTTGGTATCGGTCCGGCCGGCACGGGCAAGACCTATCTGGCGGTCGCCCTCGCCATCCGGGCGCTGCAGGCGAAGGAAGTCAACCGTATCATCCTGACCCGTCCCGCGGTCGAGGCCGGGGAGAAACTAGGTTTTTTGCCGGGGGATCTTCAGGAGAAGGTCGATCCGTACCTGCGGCCGCTATATGACGCCCTCTACGACATCTTGGGCATTGATGTCTTTCAGCGCTACATGGAACGGGGAACGATCGAGATCGCGCCCTTGGCCTATATGCGGGGGCGGACGCTCGACGATTCCTTCATCATCCTGGACGAGGCGCAGAACACCACCCCGGAGCAGATGAAGATGTTTCTGACCAGGATGGGCTTTGGCTCGAAAGCAGTGGTGACGGGCGATATCACCCAGGTCGATCTGCCGAGGGGTAATATATCCGGCTTGGCCGAGACGCCGCGGATCTTTGGCGACATTCCCGGGATCGCGGTCGTTTTTCTAACCGATCAGGATGTCGTCCGCCATGAATTGGTGCAGCGCATTATTAGGGCTTACGAGCGATTCGAAGCCCAGAAGACAGCGGAGAACGGGCAAGAAGGCGAGAAGCAATAAGTACTAAGTCAAAGTACTAAGTACTAAGGACAAAGTACTAAGTAAAGGGCGTCGGTAAGTGTGTACTTTACGATTTCTCCATCTGATTCAACCTGGTCGTCTGTGTGGTACTAAGCAATAATTAACTGCAAACGGCAAGAAGATGTCATCTTTGGCTCTTAGGGGGCCGGGGGTTAGGTTTAGTACTTAGTACTTAGTACTTTGTACTTGCTTTTTTGGGGAGTGTGGCGTTGGACAACAAAGAGACGGCCCCGGTGGGACGCAACTGGGCAGCCCGGCCGTTTTTTTCCTGGCTGGGTCAGATCGTGACCTCTGCCTACCGGGCTACCCTTGCCAAGACGGCGGCCCGGGAAATCCTTGTGGGCTTGGGCATCTATTGCGCGCTCGTCGGCATCATGCAGATCGGACTCGTTCCCCAGCGGGTGCACGTCGCCGTCGGCAAGCCGGTTGGACAGGCCATCCTGGCGCCCCGCCAGATTGAGGACCGATTCGAGACCTTTAGGCTGCGCGAGGAAGCCGGCCGCCGCGCCAAGATGGACGCGGAACAAGACCCGGCCAATTGGTATATATCTCCTGAGAGCGGTGCTCGCGCCGAAGCCCGCCTGGCTCAGTTCATGAACGACGTGCGCGACGGCCGGGAGCGGCTGACCGCGGCAGGCGGAACGGCCGAGGCCCGGCAGGCCTCCGTCTCCCGCTTGCGGGCCAAATGGACCGGTGTCTCGACGGAGGCATGGGAAGGTTTGCTGACCAGCAAGCCTGAGAGGCTAGCCGCCCTGGAGACCGCTCTGCGCAAGACCCTCATCTCAATCGAAGAAAACGAACGGCTGAGCGATCTCAATCTGCAGGGTTTCCGGGACGCTTTGCCCCAGGCCGTCAGGCGCGCGGACGGCGATCCCAACGACCGCTTGCTCATCGGTGCCTTGCGCGGCTTAGTGGTGCCCAATCTCGAATTGGACCAGGCCAGGGTGGACAGGCTGGTCAACCAGGCCAAACAGAGGGTGGCCACCGTTTATTATCAGACCGGCCAACCCATCCTGGAAAAAGGCGAAGTCGTCACGGAAGAAACGTTGCAGTTGCTGAAGAGTCACCGCGTGATCGCCAGCACCAATATCCCTTTGGGCTTCATCAGTCTGATGCTCTTCGTTTTGCTCCTGATCGTCATGGCCTTGGGCTACCTGCATCGTTTCCAGCGCGAGATCTTTCGGCAGGAACGTTTGTTGTACCTGATGGCCATCACCATGACGATTGCCGCCATCATGGGCAAGTTCTTCGCGCTTGAACCTGAATCCGCCCTGGCCTACTTCGCGCCGGTTACTTTTGCCAGCATCCTCTGGGTCCTGCTGCTCGATGCCCAGGTTTCCCTGATGCTGACGGTCCTGCTCAGCCTCTTGATGGGTGTGGTCACGGAGTTCAAGTGGAGTTTTACTCTCTATACGCTTGTCGGCGGCTGTACGGCCATTTTCGTGCTCTCGCAGCGCAAACAACGCTCGGATCTGATGATGAGTGGGCTTTTCATCGGATTGGCCAACCTTTTCTCCGTTTTTCTCCTGACGCTGCTAAGCGAGGGCTTTCCCGACCTGCGCACGTTCGGACTCCGCTTGGCGGCGGGAGCCTTCAACGGCGTCACGGCGGCCGTCATCGCCATCGGGCTGCTGCCGTTCCTGGAAAACCTCTTCGGCCTCACCTCGGCCATCCGGCTACTGGAAACGGCAAATCCCAACCAACCGCTGCTCAGGCAATTGCTGGTCGAGGCACCCGGTACCTATCACCATAGCATCATCGTGGGCAATCTGGCGGAGGCGGCCGCCGATAGCGTCGGGGCGGATGCCTTATTGGTCAGGGTCGGGGCCTACTATCATGATATTGGGAAAATCAAGCGGCCCTACTTTTTCGTCGAGAATCAGATCGCCCAGGACAACCCCCATGAGAAGCTCACGCCCACTTTGAGCACGCTGATCATCACCGCCCATGTCAAGGAAGGGGTGGAGCTGGCACGTCAGGCCGGTCTGCCTGAGACCGTGGTGGATATCCTGGAACAACACCATGGAACCGATCTTGTGCGTTATTTCTATGCCAGAGCGGCGGAAAGCGCCCAATCGGAACTGGCGGAGACGGATTTCCGCTACGACGGACCGCGGCCACAAACCAAAGAGGCGGCCTTGGTCATGCTGGCGGACTCGGTGGAAGCCGCCGTCCGCTCCATGGTCAAACCAACCCCCGCCAAGATCGAGGCCCTGACGACGAAGATCATAAAGGAGCGGCTGGCCGACGGACAATTCGACCAGTGCGATCTGACCCTCCGCGATCTCGAGCAGATCAAGTCGGCATTCCTCAAGGTCCTGGGGGGGATTTTCCACTCGCGCATCGAATATCCGGAGAGCATTCTGAGGGAGTTTGAACGGAAGAAGGGGACCAATGGCGATTCACGTAAACAACCTACAGGATAAGGTGGAGCTTCCCTCGGGTACCGAGGAACTCCTGCGGGATCTGGCCCGGGCGTCTCTGACGCATACCGGTCTGGTGGAAGCGGAAGTGGGCATCAGTCTGGCGGACGACGATTATCTGCGTATCTTGAACCGGGACTTTCGGGGCATCGACCAGGCCACCGACGTGCTATCCTTTGCCCTGCAAGAGAAGGCCGGCGATGAGCCGGATTACGCCGAGGAAGGCCCGGCGGTCCTGGGTGACGTGTTCATCTCGATGGATAGGGCGGTCTCGCAGGCACGGGAATTCGGCCACTCAATCCAGCGGGAGATAGCGTACCTTTCCGTGCACGGCCTGCTTCACCTGATGGGTTACGACCACGACGGGCCCGAGGCGGAAGGGGAGATGCGCGCCGCCGAAGAGGAGATACTGCGGACGCGGGGAATCAAGCGTGAATAAGATGCGCCGCACAAGTACGGTCGAGAGTTTTGACTGCGCGTTCGAGGGACTGATGCATGCGCTGCGGACGCAGCGCCATATGCGGTGGCACGCGATCATGGGGTGCGCCGTCTTGCTCCTGGCGCTCTGGCTCAAGTTGACCAAGGTCGAGATGATCGTGATCGCCGCGACCGTGACCATGGTCCTGGTGGCGGAGATGTTCAATACCGCCATCGAGGTAACGATCGACCTTTTTACCAAGGACTATCATCCTTTGGCCGCCGTGGCCAAGAATGTCGCCGCGGGCGCGGTGCTCTTGACGGCATTGAACGCTCTGGTTGTGGGCTATATGATCTTCGTTCCGACCCTGGAGCCTTTGTTGCCGTCGGTGCTGGAACAAGTGCGACGTTCACCGCCATACTTGACCTTGGCGGCCCTGGCGCTCGTCGTCAGCGCGGTGGTAATCTTGAAATCCACCAACCGGGCGGGAGGCAGCATTATGCAGGGCGGAATGCCGAGCGGTCACACCGCGGTCGCTTTCGTCTTGGCCACCGCGGTCGTCTTTCTTACCAGCTACGAACCGACGGTCTCGATCCTCGCCATACTGCTGGCGCTCCTCGTGGCCGAAAGCCGCCTGGAAACAAAGATCCACTCCCTTATCGAGGTCATGGCCGGCGCCGCCGTCGGCATACTCCTTACCACGCTGGTTTTTCAGTTGCTATATTGAATCGTTTAGAATGCATAGAGGTCGGTGTTTTTCGTATCTCTGCGTCTCATCGGCGGCTCGGGGCAAGACACGTAACGCTCTATGAAAATCGGAGAGATCCTATACATGTGGAAACGAATCAGAACCTACCTCGCGACCGGGCTGTTCGTGATCCTGCCGGCATTCATCACCGGGTATCTATTATGGGTTGTCTTTACGTTCACGGACAACTTGATGGGTTCTCTGCTCGAGGTCCTGATTGGCAGGCGCATCCCGGGGCTGGGATTGGTGGCGCTCCTATTCCTCTTCCTTTTGGCGGGGATGATCGCAGCAAATTATCTCGGGAAGAGGGTCATTCGCTGGGCTGAGAGCCTCTTGGCCAGGGTGCCGGTGATCGGGGGCATATACGGGACGACGCGCCAGTTTACCGAGGCCTTGTCCTCGCCGGAACGCGGCGTCTTTCGGCGGGTGGTGATGGTCGAGTACCCCCGCGCGGGTATTTACACATTGGGCTTCCTTACCGGGCAAGCGCCGCGGGCTCTCGAACAGGCCTGCGGCAAGAAACTGGCCAACGTATTCATCCCTACGCCGCCCAATCCCACCACGGGTTTCCTGATCCATGTCCCCGTCGAGGAAGTGATCTATCCTTCGATCTCCGTGGATGAGGGCGTCAAATTCGCGATTTCCGCCGGCGTGGTCAAGCCGGCCTCATGCGGGAGCCGTGACGCCGGAGAGGCTTGATCTATGGACGAAGCAGCCATAAGGATATTACGTAAACATTGCGGAGGATGGGCCGCCGATGCATGAAGAGGAACTGATTGCCGCCGCGCGGGCGGCCCGGGAATATGCTTATGCTCCGTATTCGGGCTTTAAGGTTGGCGCGGCTTTGCTGGCCGGTACGGGAAACGTATACACCGGGTGCAATATAGAGAACGCCTCCTACGGCGCCACGATCTGCGCGGAAAGGGTCGCGATTGCCAAGGCGGTTTCCGCGGGTGACCGTACGTTTACCGCCCTGGCCGTTGTGGCCGACGGGCCTGAGCCGGTTGCTCCGTGCGGGTTTTGCCGGCAATTCCTCGCGGAGTTCGGCCTGGAGACAATCGTCCATATGGCCAATCTGCATGGCGACGTCAGTCGGTGGAAGCTGCGGGAACTCCTGCCGGTCGCTTTCACCAGTCAGGAATTACCAAAAAAAGAGGCCTAAAACCAATACAGACGTTTTGGGACGGTGCCGATGCATTGAATAGGGAAGAGACCTTTCGTTCCGGTTTTGTCTCCGTGCTCGGGCGTCCCAACGTGGGCAAGTCCTCGCTGGTCAACGCTCTGGTCGGCCGCAAGGTCACGATCGTCAGTCCCAAGCCGCAGACGACCCGTCGGCGTGTGCAAGCGGTGCTGACCACCCCCGAGGCGCAGATCGTCTTCGTTGACACGCCAGGGATACAACGTCCCCGGGACCTTCTGGGACGGGTAATGGCGCGGGCCGCCGCCGAGTCCTTGGCGGAGGTGGATGCCGTTCTGATGGTGATCGACGCGGTGCGGGCCCGCGGCGAGGAGGATCGCGCCGCGGCCGCGCTACTTGGACGGGTACAGGCGCCGACGCTCCTGGTCGTAAACAAGATCGATCTGGTCCACGGCGCCGGAGACGAGACGGCGGCCGCCGCGGCGCGCGACCTATCCTACGCGGGACCGGTCTTGCCGGTCTCCGCCGTCACCGGCCAAGGCTTGGCGGAATTGCAGCGCTGGATAATAAGGCAACTCGGGCCAGGGCCGAAGTATTTCCCCGACGGGATGCGGACCGATCAGTCCGATTCCTTGCTCGTCGCGGAACTAATCCGGGAGCAAGTCCTCCTGCGGACGGGGGACGAAGTGCCGCACGCGACCGCGATCGTGGTGGAGGAAATGGCGCCGCGTCTCAATGGGAAGTTGTTCATCCGTGCGGCGGTGGTCGTGGAACGCGAGAGCCAAAAGGCGATCGTGATCGGCGCCGGCGGGCGTCAACTCAAGGAGATCGGGCGCAACGCGCGCGCCAATATCGAGCATCTGCTCGGTGAGCCCATATTCCTCGATCTATGGGTCCGGGTGGACAAGGGTTGGCGCGACTCCGGACGTCGTTTGCGGGAATTTGGGTACGAATCGGAATGAAAGTCCCAAAGGCGACTCGGGTTACGAATCACTATATTGCACGGGCGAGGTGATCTCGTGCAGAACCTTGGTTTGCAACCCTCCGAACAGGGGGAATGCTTGCAGGCTTTGGTCTGGGCGGCGCGGACTGGCGACAGAGCGGCACGGGATGAGCTGATCTCCAGGTATCAGCCGTTCATCCTAAAAGTCGCCGCCAAGGTTAGCCGCCGTTATCTGCGGCCTGGTCTTGACGATGAAATCGGTGTGGCCATGATGGCGTTCAATGAGGCCTTGGATTGCTATAATCACAGCGGTAAGCTTCCATTTCTGTCCTTCGCCGAACTCGTGATCAAACGGCGGCTCGTTGATTACTTCCGCACCCAGGCCGCGCACAGCCAGGAGCTCCCCATGACTTACTTCGAGGGCGACGGGGAGGACGAACGGGAGCATTCCCGCTTGCCGTTTCTGGCGCGGGAAGCGGAAGCGGCTTATATCAGAGTGGAAGAGTCCGTTGAGAGGCGCGAGGAGATTCTGCGTTTCAAGGAGATCCTCGAGGAATTCGGCCAGAGCTTTTCGGGGTTGGCGGCGGCCACTCCCAAACATAACGATACACGCCGGCGGTTGATCGAGGTCAGCCGGGATATCGCGGGTAGCGAGCGGTTGATTGCGCAGATCCGCAGACGCAAAGCCTTGCCGATCATGGAGGTAGCGGAACTATCCGGCTTGAGCCGCAAAACCATTGAGCGGCACCGTAAGTATTTATTGGCGTTGGTTCTCGTCCTGCTCAACGATCTGCCGCATCTGCAAGGGTACTTGGAACCTTAATCCTGGTGAGAACAGCGAACGGCCGCGCCGAGGTGGTCATCATGGTCCGGAGATCGATTCTGGTGGAAATAACGGGTGGCGGGCGGGGCATAGCCCTTGGCCCGGGCGGGCGCTTTTACCATGTGCGAGTGCCGGCGGGGGTCGGTCTCGGCGACGAACTGCCGGCGCAAGGCGCGACGGGCTGGTATAAACTGGCCGTGGTTGCCGCCGTGGCGGGCGTTTTCATCCTGTGCTCGCTGGCCGTCGTCTTGCCGCGGCGCTCGGTGGAAGCCTATTCGCTGGTCAACCTACGCTTTGCGGACCAAGCCGGCCCCGATTTCGCCCAGACGGCGGTGGTGGTATCGCCCGCTTTGGTATCGGCGCATGCGGAGAGCGATATCGAGGTGACGCTGGCGATCGATCGAAAAGGTACGGTGGCGGCGGTTCGTCCGCGAAAACCCAGCACGGAAACCCTCGTCGGGATGCGCGTTGAACAGGCTATTCAGCACACGGTGGGCCAATTGACGGAGATCACCGATGGAGATGTCGAGGTACGGCCCTTCCCGCGCAGTTCGGCGGATGAGATGGAGGAACTCACCGAGAGAATAAGAACGGCGCTGCCGGATAAAGAACCGCCGATCGGCTTGGCGGTCGGTCCGCCGGCCGGCGACGGGGAACTGAGCCTGGTACAGGACGGCGTTCCTTCCGCGTCCGGGCACGACGGCAACGACAAGGACCAAAAGCTGACGGGCGCCAAGAAATCACTCTTCCTCTTCTGGAAAAAGAAGAAGATCCAGGCGAAGGATACAGCAGGCCTGTGAAACTTGGCCGATCGGGCATGCAGGAGACGGGCGGGATAGCTCGTCTTTTTTTTGCCACAGCCTTTACAGGATACCATGAATTAATGCAGACAAACCACGTCGTGCCATAGCAGGAACCGCCTGGATCGGCGGCGAACTAGTCGTCATGGCCATGATTGTGGCCTTGAGATGGAGGTCGAATCCGGTCTTGCTTCGGCGCTGCACTATGTTGGCCATGATGGTTGCGATCGCCGTGGGAAGCGCATCTCGCGCCGGTGCGGGCGCGCCGCTGCCCGAGACCGTCGCCGTCGGGCTGGCCGCGGCGCAGCCGAATCTGACCCTGCGGCTCCCAGCCGGCACGGTGCTCAGCATCCCGACGGGTGCCGCCTGGCAATACGAAGCGGAGTGCACGCTGACCTGCACGGTGGGGCCGGATGGAGGCGTCGTGGCCGGCGCGACGAACTACGGGCGTGGGCCGCTCCGTTTGACCAGCGCCAACGGCTTGCTGGGTTGGGGCGCGCGTCTGTACCGGGGCGCCTTAATCGTTGCCGCGACTAGCCGGGGGCTGACGCTGGTGAACGAGATCCGGCTCGAAGATTACCTGCGCGGCGTCGTTCCGGTCGAGGTAAGCGCGGATTGGCCGCTCGAGGTCCTCAAGGCGCAAGCGGTGGCGGCCCGCACCTTTGCCGCCGGGCGTCTCGGCCATCACCGCCAGGATGGCTACGACCTATGCGCGACCACGGACTGCCAGGTCTACGCGGGCGCGAGCGCCGAAAAGCCGGCGACCGATCAAGCGGTGGCGGCCACGGCCGGGCAGGTGCTCGTTTTCGACGGCCGCTTGGCATCGGCAAACTACCATTCCGCTTCGGGCGGCCATACCGAGGATGTGGAATCCGTCTGGCCCACGGCGACGCCTGTGGCTTACCTGCGGGGTGTGCCGGATCCGGCCGAGTCCTCGCCTTATGGCCGGTGGCGCGTCGAGTATGATTGGGCGAGCGTTGAAGCGGCCGTGGCGGCAAAATACCCCGATCTGGGCCGGGTATTGGCAATCGATGTTCTCAGCCGCACGGAGGCGGGACGAGCCGCCCAGGTGGAATTGACCGGTGAGAAAGGCAGGAAACGGATTACCGGCGAAGCGCTGCGCACGCTCTTCTCCCCTCCGCTCAGGAGCTCGCTCTGCGAACTGAGCACGGAATACGCGCCTGTGCCCATATCACGCGCCGAAGCCTTGGCCGGAGCATCGGTGCCGCATGTGTTCGCACCAAGCGCGGCGTCGTTATGGTACCCTATCCAAGATGAAGATTGGATCCTGGCCCCAGTCCGCCTGATCGTCAACGGACGGGGGTGGGGGCACGGTGTGGGCATGAGCCAGTGGGGTGCGAAATCTTTGGCGGAATTGGGTTATACATATACTATGATCCTTGAATACTACTACGGCGGCGCGGAAGTCGAAGACCGGCGCCCTCCGCAAAGCGCCCCTCCCACTCCAACCAACGGAGAAGTGGCCGGTTGATGCAGGTTGACCAATTCGACTACCATCTGCCACCCGAAGCGATCGCGCAGACGCCGATCGAGCCTCGGGACGCCTCACGTCTCCTGGTCTTGGACCGTGGGCGCGCAAAGGTTTCGCACAGGAGTTTTCGCGACCTGCCGCAGTTGCTGACGCCCGGAGACCTGCTCGTGTTGAACGATTCCCGCGTCATTCCGGCGCGGCTTTTTGCCCGCCGCGGCGATTTGGGCGGCGCGCGGATCGAGGTCATGCTCCTCCACCAGGTCGGCCCCGATACTTGGGAGGTCCTGGTCCGGCCGGGACGCCGCGTGCCCGTCGGAACAAGGCTGCTGTTCGGAGGGGGAGAAATGGCGGCGGACGTCCTCGGGGCCACCGATTTCGGCGGCCGCACCGTCGCCTTCAGCTATGAGGGCGACTGGCATTCAATGCTCGCGCGCCTCGGCCATACGCCCCTCCCGCCGTACATCCACGAACCCCTGGCTGATCCAGAACGCTACCAGACGGTCTATGCACGGCAGGCCGGTTCGGTGGCGGCCCCCACTGCCGGACTTCATTTTACGCGCGCGCTTCTGGAGCGGTTGAACGCAACAGGCATCGGCGTAGCCTACATAACCCTGCACGTGGGCTTGGGCACCTTTCGCCCGGTCGCGGCGGTCAACGTCGAAGACCACGTGATGCACGCGGAGTTCTACACGTTGCCGATGGAAACGGCGGCCGCCATAAGCAAAACCAGGGCTGACGGGCGGCGGGTCGTGGCCGTGGGGACCACCGCCGTCCGGACGCTGGAGTCGGCGACGGACGCGGAAGGCCGGATTACCGCCGGCTCGGGCTGGACGAACATCTTCATCTATCCCGGCTACCATTTTCGGGCGGTGGACGCGCTGGTCACCAACTTCCACCTGCCGCGTTCGACCCTGCTCATGTTGGTCGCGGCCTTTGCCGATCGTGAGTCGATCCTCGCCGCCTACCGGGAGGCGCTGGAGGCCGGCTACCGCTTCTTCAGTTTCGGGGATGCGATGTTAATCCTTTAAGAGCAGGTATTAGGCAAAAGGCAAAAGGCAAAGGGCAAAAGGCAAAGGGCAAAAGTGGAGAGTCTAGAAGTCGCGCGTTGCGAGTCGTAGGACGCAGGTTTCCATAGTGATATACGGGCTACTCCGCCATGGCCGCGTGTCCGCGAAGGTTGGATTTATGCGTCCGGGCCGGAGCAACCGAGAAGCGATGGCTAAACATCAAGTCCGGCAGTTGTTTTCTGGCTTCCACCGTGAGTAGGAGCGTCTTCCTTAGGAAAAGAAAAGACGGAGGGTCGTCAAGCCGTGCTCGCGCAACAAACCCAGAAAACCCTTTTGCCTCTTGCCTTTTACCTCTTGCCTCTCCGGGGAGGTTCCGCATGACCACCGGTTTCACCCTCCTCAAGGACGGGGGCAGGGGTCACGCGGGGCGGCTGGGGGTTTTGCATACGGCGCACGGGGAGATCGAGACGCCGGTTTTCATGCCGGTCGGCACCCAAGCGACGGTCAAAGCCATGCCCCCCGAGGCGGTCTGGGAGATCGGATTCCGGCTCATTCTCGGCAACGCTTACCATCTATACCTGCGGCCGGGAACGGAGATTATCGAGGCAGCGGGCGGCTTGCATCGTTTCATGGCTTGGCCGGGATCGATCCTGACGGACAGCGGCGGTTTCCAGGTTTTTTCCCTCGGCCCGCTGCGCAAGGTGACCGAGGACGGGGTCTCCTTTCGTTCGCACCTGGACGGTTCCACCCACGTTTTTAACGCGGAGAGAGTCATGGCGATCGAAAGGGCGCTCGGCGCCGACGTGATCATGGCCTTTGACGAATGCACGGCCTATCCGGCCACCTATGAAGAAGTCAGCGCCGCCTGCGCGCGCTCCGGCCGCTGGGCCGCGCGGTCCGCGGCGGCTTGGCGGGAGTCGGGCGGGGAGCAGATGCTCTTCGGCATCGTGCAGGGCGGGACCTTTGCGGACCTGCGGCGGATGAGCGCGGCCGAACTGGTGGCCCTGGATCTGCCGGGTTACGCTCTGGGCGGGTTGTCGGTCGGTGAACCGAAACCGCTCATGTACGAGATGCTCGAGGTAACGGTGCCGTTGCTTCCCCGCGAGAAACCCCGGTATCTCATGGGGGTCGGCACGCCGGACTGCCTGTGGGAGGGAGTTGCGCGCGGGATCGATATGTTCGATTGCGTCTTTCCCACCCGCGTCGCGCGCAACGGAACGGCGCTCACCGGCCGCGGCCGGCTTATTGTCAGAGATGCCAGGTATGCCAAGGATTTGTCACCCCTGGATCCGGATTGCGGCTGTCCGACCTGTCAACGGTACACCAGGGCTTACCTGAGGCATCTGTTCAAAGCCGGAGAAGTGCTCGCGCTTTACCTCTTGACCTATCATAACCTTTTTTTTCTGCACAAGCTCATGTCGGAGATCAGGGCGGCCGTCGCCGAGGATCGTTTCCCGGAGGCCAAGGCCGATTTCTTCGCCAAGTTCGCGGGAACCATCTAGTAG